>NZ_JBSHIM010000008.1:88513-215515 GCF_053618975.1 Microbacterium sp. NPDC055599
GACAGGAAAAATGGCCAACATGAGGGGGGGGGGGTTGTGGGGGGGGGGGAGGGGGGGAAAAGAAACACCTCGGGGGACCCCTCCCCCAAGGGAGAAGGGCCTGCTCCAGTCCCGCCCCCCCCCTCCCCGCGTCTCGGAGGCGTCCCGGCGTGGGGCGCCTTGGATAGGGTGGGGTCGTGTCCGACCCCACTGGTGCCGCGACCGAGCCCGGTCGTCTCGATGCGGCGGTCGAGCGCGCGACCGCGCTGACGCAGCGCACCCTGGGACTGTTCCCGGTGCGGGTGTGGCGACACTTCCTGCAGCACAACGGCTTCCTGCTCGCCGCGGGCGTGAGCTATCAGGCGCTGTTCGCGATCTTCGCCGCTGTGTACCTGGCCTTCGCCATCGCCGGTCTCTGGCTGGGCGGCAGCGAAGATGCAGTCAACGGCCTCATCGACATCATCAACAACTACATCCCGAACCTGATCCTCGACCAGGGCGGCGTGTTCACACCGCAGCAGGTGCAGGAGATCGCCTCCAACACGACCGGCGTGCTCGGCGTCACCGGCCTCATCGCCCTGGGCACGGTGATCTGGACCGCGATCGGCTGGGTCACCTTCTCCCGCCGCGCCGTGCGAGACATCTTCGGGCTCGAGCCCGACCGCCGCAGCTACCTGCTGCTGAAGGCCCGCGATCTGCTCGCGGCCCTCATCTTCGGGGTGGCCCTGATCCTCGGGTCGGCCCTCAGCTCGGCCAGTGCGGCCGTGCTGCGCTGGCTCCTCACCCTCCTCGGGTGGGACTCCGGATCGGACGGGCTGAACCTCAGCATCCGGATCGGGACCGTGCTCGTGTCCTTCGTGCTCCTGACCGGGGCCCTGGCCGCGATGGTGCGATTCCTCACCGGGACCTCGCTGCACTGGGGAGTGATCTGGCCGGGCGCACTCCTCGGCGGTGCGGCCATGACCGTGCTGCAGTTCGGTGTCGGCTTCCTGCTGAGCTACACGCCGTCGAACCCTCTCCTGGCCACGTTCGCGATCTTCGTCGGACTGCTGCTGTGGTTCCGCGTGAACGGCGTCGTGATGCTCGTCGCGGCGTCGTGGATGGCGGTGACGGCACAGGACCGCGACCTGCCGCTCCTCGCCCAGACCGAGGCGGAGCGCCGCATCGACGAGCACCGGGCGCTGCTCGTCGCCGCGCGCATCCGAGCCCGAGACGCGCAGGCGGAGCGCGATGCCGCCCCCTGGTACCGCGTGTGGGCGACCGAGCGGGCGCTGCGCCGCGCACGGGAGGAAGTGACGCACCTCGAGGCCACTGCCCCGCCGCCGCTGCCGGCGGGTTCCCCGCTGGCACAGCGTCTGCTCACGGAGCTCAACCACCGCCAGGACCGCGGTGATGTCGGAGGCGCTCGTTAGGCTGGAGGAATGCCTCATCTGCGTATCGCCACGGTCAATGTCAACGGGATCCGAGCGGCGGCTCGCAACGGGATGAGCTCGTGGCTCGACGCGGCGGACATCGACATCCTCACCCTGCAGGAGGTCCGCGGCCAGGACGAGCACATCGAGGCCGCCCTCCCCGGATGGACCTTTGTGCACGACGCGGCAACGGCGAAGGGGCGCGCAGGCGTCGCGATCGCCAGCCGCCTCCCCGCCGTCGCTTCCCGCACCGACTTCGGGCCGGAGGACTTCGATTCGAAGGGTCGCTGGATCGAGGCCGACTACGTGATCGGCGACCGGCCGCTGACGGTGGTCAGCGCCTACGTACACTCGGGCGAGGCGGACACCCCGAAGCAGGACGAGAAGTGGAAGTTCCTCGACGCGTTCGAGGCCCGACTCGCGTCGCTGAACACCGACGGCGCCCTCGCCCTCGTCACGGGCGACCTCAACGTCGGCCACCGCGAGCTCGACATCAAGAACTGGCGCGGGAACCGCACCAAGGCCGGCTTCCTCCCGCGGGAACGCGCGTACTTCGACCGGTTCCTCGGCGAGGCGGGCACGTCGATCACGGGGACCGATGGCTCGGTCGGCACCGGCCTCGGCTGGGTCGATGTCGGGCGCCGCTTCCACGGTGAGGTCGACGGTCCGTACACGTGGTGGTCCATGCGCGGGAAGGCATTCGACAACGACTCCGGGTGGCGCATCGACTACCACCTCGCAACTCCCGCTCTCGCGGAACGGGTCGAGGCTTACCACGTCGCCAGGGCCGCCGCCTACGACCAGCGCTGGAGCGACCACGCACCGGTCGTCGTCGACTACTCGTACTGAGGACGCCTCACCCCGGACACGGATCGGCTCGCTAGGAGCCGGGCTGCGCAGCCGCGTGCCGGTCATGTTCGCGGTACCACCCTCGGTACTCCAAGACCGTCCCCAGCACCGGGTTCACCGCGCGCATGTCGATCGTGCGGCGACGGTGCTCCTCGTCCCAGCCGTCCACGAGATCGACGTGCACGCCGAGGGGTCCGCGGAGCGCGACCCGTCGACCGCACAGACGCAGCGCGACCCGCACCGTGCTCATGCGGAGGAACCCCTCCGATGTCACGGAGCACGCCTCGATCAGCTCGACCCGACCGCGCGAGCCGAGGAGGTTGCGCACCAGCCCAGGGCGGACGCTCACGGTCAAACGGTCGGCGATCTCCTGCGCACCGCGGGAGAAGCCGAACACGCGGACGGAGTCGAGCGTGGCACGCCCCGACGGAGACCGCCCGGACACCGTCATCAGCGTGAATGGCACCGCGCGGCCCCGGGCGGTGACGAGCAGACGCGGGCCCACGACGGGACGGGCGAGCGCCGACCATCGACCGAAGCGGCTTCCCGCGATCGCGAACACCCCCTCCGCGTGACCGACGGCCGAGGGGCGACGGAACGAGGCGAGCAGTTCCGGATGCAGTCGCTCCGCCTCCGCTCCGAGGGCGTCGAGGAAGACCTGGCCTCGTGCGGGCGGGGGTGTCTCGGTCATGCCGCCAGCGTAGGCGACGGCCGCGCGGAGGGCCGCGCGACGGGCGCATAGGATTGACGGGTGAACAAGCCTCGTCTCTACTCCGGAATGCAGCCCTCCGCCGACTCCCTCCAGATCGGCAACTACATCGGCGCTCTCCTGCAGTGGCGAGAGCTGCAGAACTCGTACGACGCCTTCTTCTCCGTGGTCGACCTGCACGCCCTGACCGTGGCCCAGGAGCCGGCGGAGCTGCGGGAGAAGACGCGCCGGACGGCTGCGCAGTACATCGCAGCGGGCATCGAGCCCTCGCAGTCGACGCTGTACGTGCAGTCCCACGTGCGCGCACACGCCGAGCTGGCGTGGATCCTCAGCACGATCACCGGCTTCGGCGAGGCCGGTCGCATGACGCAGTTCAAGGACAAGTCCGCCCGGTACGGCGCTGACGCGACCAGCGTCGGACTCTTCACCTATCCAGTGCTCATGGCCGCGGACATCCTCCTCTACCAGACCGACGTCGTTCCGGTCGGCGACGACCAGAAGCAGCACGTCGAGCTCACGCGCGACCTCGCCGAGCGCTTCAACTCGCGCTTCGGTCCCACCTTCACGGTGCCGATCCCCGTCATCCAGAAGGAGACGGCACGGATCTACGACCTGCAGAACCCGACCGCGAAGATGTCGAAGTCGGCGGAGAGCGACGCCGGCGTCCTGTGGATGCTCGACGACCCGGCCAAGTCGGCCAAGAAGATCATGCGGGCCGTGACCGACAACGAGGGCTCGGTGCGGTTCGACCGCGAGAACAAGCCCGGTGTCTCGAACCTGCTGACGATCTACGCAGCCCTCACCGGTCGGCAGATCGCCGCGATCGAGGACGAGTACGCGGGCCGTGGCTACGGAGACTTCAAGAAGGGCCTGGCAGAGGTCGTGGTGGCGGAGTTCGGGCCGGTGCGGGAACGCGCGCTCGAGCTCCTCGACGACCCGGCCGAGCTCGATCGCATCCTCGCCGCGAACGCCGCCCGCGCGGACGCCGTCGCCGATGCGACGCTGTCCGACGTGTACGACCGCGTCGGACTGCTCCGGCGGGTCTGACGGCTGCGGCGCCCGGGGGCGAGGACGGCAGCGCCTCTAGGATGGGGGCGTGACCGATCCACAGCTGCCTCCTCCCCCCGGCGCACGCTCGACCCCCGACGGACCCCCGCCGGCACTCCCGGCATACGCCCCCGCGCCGTCTGCCGCCCCGGTCCCGCCCGCATACGATGCCGCCCCGGTCCCGCCGTCGTACGCAGCCGCCCCGGTCCCGCCGTCGTACGGCGCTGCCCCGGCACCGCAGGCATACGCCGCTGCCCCCGGCGCGTACCCGACCGCGGCTCCGGTCGCACCCGCCGCCCCTCCCGGTGCCTACGCCGTGCCCGTGGGCGGCTACGCGGTGCCGTCCGGGGCCTACAGTGTGCCGGATGCGGCTCCGCAGCGCTCCGGCGTCCTGGGCTCGCTCGCCCTCGTCTTCTCCCTCGTCGCGGCCGTCGTGGCCCCGATCCTCGGCGGCATCAGCGCCTTCGAGATCGGCCGACGACTCCCCTACGGCGTCTCGAGCGGCAACGACCTGAGCGTCCTCAGCCCGGCGCGAGATCAGGTGCTGTGGGCGGAGCTGTCGTTCTGGACCGGGACGGTGTTCGGCGTCGCCGCGCTCGTCCTCGGCATCATCGCGATCCGCCGTCGGCAGGGTCGCGGTGCCGGGATCGCCGCGCTCGTGCTCGCCGTGCTCGGCGTCGTGATCTTCTCCGCCGTCGTGCTCGTCACGTTCGCCGTCGGTGGTGCCGCCGGATTCGCAGGCTCCCCCGCCTGATCGCTCGGCCGCTCAGCGGGGCGCGTGGTGCTTCTGCTGCGCGGCCAGGAGCCCCTCGTCCACCAGCAGCTCGACCGCATCGGCGGCATCCGCGACGAGGAGCGGCAGGTTCGCCCGCTCGTCCTTCCCGAACGGGGACAGCACCCAATCGGCGGGGTCCTGACGCCCGGGCGGGCGCCCGATCCCCACGCGCACGCGCGGGAACTCGGGCGTCGTGAGCGCGCGCGCCACGTCGCGCACGCCGTTGTGTCCGCCGTGGCCGCCGCCCGTCTTCAGCTTCACCGTGTCGAACGGGATGTCGAGCTCGTCGTGCACCACGACCACGTGCTCCGGCGCGACGGAGTAGAACCGGGCCAGTGCGGCGACCGGTGTCCCCGAGACGTTCATGAAGGTGTTCGGCTTGGCGAGCACGAGCTTGTCCGCCCCCGGGCGCAGCCACGTCTCCACCACACGAGCACCGCCCTTGTGCTCACGGAACGTCTCGCCGCGCCTGCTCGCCAACTCGTCGACGACCAGCTGGCCGATGTTGTGGCGGGTCGCCTCGTACCGCGGACCCGGGTTGCCGAGTCCGACAACGAGCCAGGTGACTGCCATTCCTCGTCCTCTCTCGCGGGCGCCGCGCACCCGGTCAGGATACGACGGAGGGGACGCGATGCGATCGCGTCCCCTCCGTGGTGAAGCTGTCGGAGATCACTCCGCGGCGGCCTCCTCGGCGGCCTCGGCGGGAGCCTCGCCCTCGGCGGCCTCGGCCTCGTCCTCGACCGGAGCGGCCGGAACGGCGATCGCGACGACCAGGACCTCGGGGTCGGTCAGCAGCGACGAGCCCTTGGGCAGGGTGACGTCGGCGGCCGTGATGTGCGCGCCCTCCTCGAGACCCTCGACCGACACCTCGATGTGCTCCGGGATGTGGGTGGCCTCGGCCTCGACCGACAGCGTGGTCGCGTCGAGGTTGACGATGGTGCCGGGAGCCGACTCGCCCGTGACGACGACGGGAACGTCGATCGCGACCTTCTCGCCCTTCTTCACGACCAGCAGGTCGATGTGCTCGATGATCTGGTGCACCGGGTCCTTCTGCACGTCCTTGACGAGCGCGAGCTGCGAGGTGCCCTCGATGTCGAGGTCGAGCAGCGCGTTCGCGCGACGCACGATCAGCGAGACCTGGTGGCCCGGGAGCGCGACGTGCACGGGCTCGGTGCCGTGGCCGTAGATGACGGCGGGGATCTTGCCGGCGGCGCGCAGACGACGGGCGAAGCCCTTGCCGAAGCTGTTGCGCAGCTCGGCGTGGACCGTGGTGTCTTCAGACATGGGTTCTCCTTCGGGGCACGCAGCGAAGGCGCCGCGCGGTGGTCTTGGAATTGTGAACTCGAACGCGGACGCGTGAGGAAAGCCACCGGGCTTGCTTCGCCGCGTCGATTACGGAGATCCGCGCACGCGCAGAAACATCCCTCGCCGAGGTACGTGTCCATGGTACCGGATCACCCGATAGGCTGAGGACACCGTCCCTTCTGCAGAACTCGGAGTACCCCCATGCTCGACGGCGCCTTCCTCTCGCACGTCCTCCTCTGGCTCATCGGCGCCATGACGCTCTGCGCCGCGATCGGTACCGCGGGCGCGCTGTTCTCGCTCGGCCGCTCCGGCTACCGCAAGGACTGATCGCCCCTCCGACGCTCCTCGTCCCGCCACGCGGTGACGATGGCGTCGACCTCCCCGGCGGGGTTCCGCGTGGCCTCGACCCGCACCCCGCGCTCATCGCCCTCCAGCGGCTCCAGCGCCGCGAGCTGCGAGTCCAGCAGCGACGCCGGCATGAAGTGGTCCTCCCTCGCCCGCATCCGCGCGGCCAGCACCGCAGGATCGACGACGAGCTCCGCGAAGAACGCCTCCGGCGCCCCCGCCCTGATCGCCTCGCGGTAGCGACGCCGCAGCGCGGAGCAGGCGATCACGATCCGGTCGTGCGCGCGCAGCGTCTCGCCCACGACCCGCAACCACGGCAGGCGGTCCTCGTCGTCGAGCGGGACACCGGCAGCCATCTTGTCGACGCTGGTGAGCGGATGCAGATCGTCACCGTCGACGAACCGCGCGTCCAGCGCCTCCGCGAGGGCCCGGCCCACCGTCGACTTGCCCGAGCCGCTCGGCCCCATCACCACGATGCGGACGCTCATCGCCGCCCGGATCAGTAGAACTCGACGGTGTCGACCACGGCGCGCAGCTCGCGGCCGTCGAGCAGGCGGGTGGCGTTCTCCGCGAAGCGGCGGGCGATGCGCTCCTCCTCGCGGGAGCTGAGCGCCGCGGTGTGCGGACTCACGAGCACGCGCGGGTGCGACCACAGGGGCGAGTCCTCCGGCAGCGGCTCCTCCTCGAACACGTCCAGCCCGGCGAACCCCACGCGCCCGTCGTCCAGCGCCCGCAGCAGCGCGGCCTCGTCGATCACGCTCCCCCGGCCCACGTTGGTGACGATCACCCCGGGGCGCACCGCCCGCAGCACGTCGTCGCCGATCAGGTGCCGGGTCTGCGCGGTACCGGGCAGCGTGACCACGATCGCGTCGACCTCCGCGACCACCTCGCTCAGCGCATCCGGGGAGACGAGCCGCTCGACCCCCTCCACCGGGCGGCCGGAACGGCTCGTGCCCCACACCCGCGCACCCAGCGCATCGAATCGGCGCGCGCACTCCGCTCCGATCCCGCCCAACCCGACGACGAGCACCGTCATCTCCTCGACCTGCCTCATCTCCCACCGCTCGGGCCAGCGACGGTCGCGCTGATCCTCCAGCAGACGCGGCAACCCCTTGGCACCGGCGAGCACGGCGAACACCGCGAACTCGGCGAGAGTGCCACCGTGCACGCCGGCGCTCGTGGTGAAGACGACCCGGTCCAGGTCGGCGCGACCGAGGTCCGCGGCGCGCACCGTGCTCCCGCCGCCCGCCGCCGTGGTCATGACCCAGCGCAGCCGCGGGTTCGCGGACACCGTGCGCGCCAGGGCGCGGGGATCGACGTCCGGGATCCCGAACAGCACGTCGGCGGAGTCGACCAGCGCGTCGAAGGCCTCCTGCTGCTGCGGCGTGCGCGTGAACCCGGGGTCGCCTGACCAGTCCGCGGGCCCGCGCATCGGTGGCACGAGCGACGGATCGCTCACCACCTCCAGGCGCGGCTCCAGCTCTTCGATGAGCCGGCACAGCTCCTCGGGCAGCGGCACCGCCACCACGGCGCGTACCTTCTTCTCGGACTCCGTCACGACGACTCCCTCTCTGCAGGCCTGCTCCGACCAGCGTAGAGGTCGAGGCGGGCCGCACCGCCGCGGCCTCACGAGGACACGATCGCGCACCGACCGACCGCACAGCGATACGCTGAACACAACCCTTCTTCACGATCGAGGAGCCCTCTGTGCCCGAAGCATCAGCGAACATCGGAGTCGTCGGACTCGCCGTCATGGGGTCGAACCTCGCCCGCAACCTCGCCAGCCGCGAGGGCAACACCGTGGCGATCTTCAACCGCAGCTACGAGAAGACCGAGACCCTCCTCGAGGAGCATCCGGAAGCCGGCTTCATCCCCGCCCGGACGTACCAGGAGTTCGCCGATGCGCTGCAGAAGCCGCGCACGGCCATCATCATGGTCAAGGCGGGTGCCCCGACCGACGCGGTGATCGATTCGCTGGTCGAGGTGTTCGAGCCGGGCGACATCATCGTCGACGGCGGCAACGCCTACTTCCCCGACACCATCCGCCGCGAGAAGGCCGTGCGGGAGACGGGCATCAACTTCGTCGGCGCCGGCATCTCCGGCGGCGAAGAGGGTGCGCTCACCGGTCCCTCGATCATGCCCGGCGGCTCCGACGAGTCGTGGGTCACGCTCGGCCCGATCCTCAAGTCCATCGCGGCGGTCGCCGAGGGCGAACCGTGCGTCACGCACGTGGGTCACGACGGTGCCGGCCACTTCGTCAAGATGGTGCACAACGGCATCGAGTACGCCGACATGCAGCTGATCGCCGAGGCCTACGACCTCATCCGTCGCGGCACCGGCAAGTCGCCCGCCGAGATCGCCGAGATCTTCGCGGAGTGGAACCGCGGCGAGCTCGAGTCGTACCTGATCGAGATCACCGCCGAGGTGCTCCGTCAGGTGGATGCGGAGACCGGCAAGCCCCTCGTCGATGTGATCCTCGACCAGGCCGGCGCCAAGGGCACCGGTGCCTGGACCGTGCAGACCGCGCTGTCGCTCGGCGTCCCGGTCTCCGGCATCGCCGAGGCGACCTTCGCCCGCTCGCTCTCCTCGCACCCCGAGCAGCGCGCCGTCGCCGCGTCGCTGCCCGGACCCGACGAGGAGTTCACCGTGCCGGCCGATCAGGTCGATGCGTTCATCGAGGACGTGCGCCTGGCGCTCTACGCGTCGAAGATCGTCGCGTACTCGCAGGGCTTCGACGAGATCCGCGCGGGGGCCGCCGAGTACGGCTGGAACATCGACCTCGGCGCGATCTCCAAGATCTGGCGCGGCGGCTGCATCATCCGGGCGCAGTTCCTGAACCGGATCGCGGACGCCTACGCCGAGACGCCCGACCTTCCCGTGCTGATGACGGCGCCGTACTTCGCCGAGGCGCTGACCCGCGCCCAGTCCGCCTGGCGCCGCGTCGTGGTGACGGCCGCGCAGTCGGGCATCCCCGCCCCGGCGTTCTCGTCGTCGCTGTCGTACTACGACGGCATCCGCGCCGACCGCCTCCCCGCCGCGCTCGTGCAGGGTCAGCGCGACTTCTTCGGCGCCCACACCTACAAGCGCATCGACAAGGACGGCACGTTCCACACGCTGTGGTCGGGCGACCGCACCGAGATCGAGGCCGAGGACACGCACTGACGCCTCCGTGCGACGAGGGCCCGGGAACCGCATGGTTCCCGGGCCCTCGTGCGTCGTCGCTCAGACGCTGATGTTGTGGTTGCGGCGGAACAGGTTCTGCGGGTCCCACTGCCGCTTGACCTCGAGGAGCCGGGCGAACGCCTCTTCGGCATACATGCCGGCGACCGTCTCGGACTGCTCCGTGTCGACGAAGTTGCTGTACTCGGCGAGGCGCCCCACGGCGATCCGCTGGACCTCGACGGCAGCGCGCTCGCGCGCGGCGTCGTCGAGCAGTCCGGGGATGTCGAAGGCGGCCGCCATCACGAACCAGGTCGCGGAACGGGCGGGGAACGCGGTCGCCTCCTGGGGCACGTCGGCGAAGGCGCCGCCGAGCGAGCGCAGGAACACGACCGACGCCGGATAGGCGCTCCGGAAGGCGATCAGGCGGTCGATCAGCTCGTCATCGAGGTCGGACATGAGCCCGTTGGCCGCGATGAACCCGGGAGGAGCGGGGGCTTCCTCCCCCTCGGGCTGCGGCATCTCCAGCAGGATGTCGCGGTAGGCCGGCGTACTGACCTCACTGTGCACGCCATCGAGCGCGGCGATCGGGGCGAGGGCGGCCTGCAGCGCCTCGGGCTCGGGGCCGGCCCAGACCGCGGTGAGCCTGGCGCCCGCCGGAGCACTCGGGTCCATGGGCGGCACGTCCATGAACGTGACGGTGAGCTCGCGCGGGGCATCGCGCATCAGGTCGCGTGTCGCCCGGAGGACGTCGGTGGCATCACCGTCGACGACGTTCTCGGCCAGCGCGATGCCCGGGAGCCGGTGCGCCTCGAAGTCGAAGCGGGTCACGATGCCGAAGTTGCCGCCACCGCCCCGCAGCGCCCAGAACAGGTCGGGGTGCTCGTCGGCGGAGGTCTCGATCACGTCGCCGGTCGCGGTCACGACCTGCGCGCCGACCAGCTGGTCGACCGCGAGGCCCCAGGCGCGGACCATCCAGCCGATGCCGCCGCCGAGGGTGAGACCGCCCACGCCGACGCTCGCGGTGTCGCCCGAGCTGAGCGCGAGGCCGTGGTTCGCGAGCTCCGCGGCCACGTGGCCCCAGACGGCGCCGCCGCCGATGCGGACCCTGGTGCCCTCGACCTCGACGGAGGCCAGGGCGCCGAGCTCGATGCGGATGCCGGGTGCGGGGGCGTGCGACCAGGGGCCGTGCCCGCCGGAGACGACGGTCAGCGGGACGGGTTCCCGTGCGGCGCGACGGACGAGGTCGGCGACCTCGGAGACGGTGGAGGGACGGTGGACGATGGGGGAAGGATGCTCGACGCTGTCGGTCATGAGCACACGGTAGACCCGGGCGCAGACATTCGGGAGGGCTGTTCCCAGAGAACACATAGCGGCCTCCATAGAAATCGCATAGGAGATTCCGCAGAATAGACGCTATGACCAGCGACCTGCCCGAACTGCGCCGCCCCGACGGCTCCCCTCTGCGCATCCTCGCCGTGGACGACGAGCAGATGCTCACCGACCTGCTCGCCATGGCCCTGCGGATGGAGGGGTGGGAGGTGCGCACCGCGTCGTCCGGCCTCGAGGCCATCCAGGTGGCCAAGGAGTTCGAGCCGGACGCGCTCGTGCTCGACATCATGATGCCCGACCTCGACGGGATGTCCGTGCTCAAGCGGCTTCGCGATGCGGGCAACCTCGTGCCCGTGCTGTTCCTCACGGCCAAGGACGCCGTCGGCGACCGCGTGGCGGGCCTCACCGCCGGCGGCGACGACTACGTGACCAAGCCGTTCAGCCTCGAAGAGGTGATCGCCCGCCTGCGCGCGATCATCCGCCGCACCGGCCACGCCACCGCGGACGACGGGCAGTCCATCCTCCGCGTGGCCGACCTCACACTCAACGAGGACAGCCACGAGGTCGTGCGCGACGGCACCGAGATCGAGCTGACCGCGACCGAGTTCGAGCTGCTGCGCTACCTGATGCGCAACGAGCGCCGCGTGCTGTCGAAGGCGCAGATCCTCGACCGGGTGTGGAGCTACGACTTCGGCGGGAAGTCGTCGGTGGTCGAGCTGTACATCTCCTACCTGCGCAAGAAGATCGACGCCGGACGCACTCCTCTGCTGCACACGGTGCGCGGCGTCGGCTACATGATCAAGGCCCCGCAGTGAGCGGAGCGACGATGACGCGACGCCCCATGAGCCTGCAGACGCGGCTCATGACGGCCGTGATCGGCTTCGTGTCGCTCATCCTCGTCATCGTCGCCATCATCACCAGCGCCACCCTCGGCAGCACGCTCGAACAGCAGCTCGACGACAAGGTCAAGGGCTACGCCGTCACGATCCGCGACCAGGTCGTCGAGCGGGTCGCGCCGTCCGATGCGACCGTCGAGAACATCCTCTACCGCATCGACCCCGTGCCGGGGCTGCTGCTCTCGGTGGGAAGCCCCGTCGCCGGCGCCACGGGCGTCGCGTTCCACGACAACCGCGCCGAGCTCAGCAACCGGTCGACCACCCTCACCTCCGAGCAGCTGCGACAGCTGTACGGCACGGTCGCCCTCGGCACCCAGGGCACCATCACGTTCGACGGGCTCGGCTCGTACCGCGTCTTCGCGACCACCGCGAGCAACGGCGTCGTCGTGGTCACCGGACTCCCCCGCGACGAGATCCAGAACCAGCTCACGCAGCTGCTCACCGTGATCGTGCTCGCGACCGTGGGCGGCCTGATCCTCCTCGCCCTCACCACCGCGGTGACCATCCGGGTGAGCCTTCGTCCGCTGCGCGCGGTCGCCGCGACCGCCACCCGGGTCGCGAACCAGCAGCTCGACCGCGGCGAGGTCAGCATCACCGAGCGCGTGCCGCCCGCCGAGGCCGATCCGCGCACGGAGACCGGACTGGTGGGCGCGGCGCTCAACAAGCTGCTCGACCACGTGGACGTCTCCCTCGCCGCTCGGCAGAAGAACGAGGAGCGCATGCGGCAGTTCGTCGCCGACGCGAGCCACGAGCTGCGCACCCCGCTCGCCTCGATCCGCGGCTACTCCGAGCTCTCCCTGCGCGCCCTCCGTCAGGCGGACGCCGCGACCGACCCCGCCAAGGCGCCCGAGGCGATCGAGGGCACCACGTCGTCGCTCGAGCGCATCCAGGCGCAGTCGCTGCGCATGACCAGGCTCGTGGAGGACCTGCTGCTGCTCGCCCGGCTCGACGAGGGCCGCGAGCTCGTCTACAGCAACGTCGACCTCGCGCAGCTCGCGCTGGAGGGCCTCTCCGACGCGCGGCCGACCGCGCCCGAGCACCACTGGAGCATCGAGGTCCCGGACGAGCCGGTGCTGATCCTGGGCGATGCCGGGCGCATGCACCAGGTGGTGGCGAACCTGCTCGCGAACGCCAGGGCACACACCCCGGCGGGGACCACGGTGACGCTCAGCGTCGCCCGGGAGGGCGACGACGCCGTGCTCCGCGTGCACGACGACGGGCCGGGCATCGACCCCGCGATCCGCGACGAGCTCTTCGCCCGCTTCGCCCGCGGTGACACCTCACGCGCCCGTCAGACCGGCGGCACCGGGCTCGGCCTCGCGATCGTGAAGGCCATCGTCGAGGGGCACGGGGGCGTGATCGACGTGACCAGCGAGCCGGGTGACACCACCTTCACGGTGCGGATCCCGTCCGCGCCCGCTCCGGCCCCCGCTCAGTAACCCGCGAACGCGTCGGTCGTGAGGCTGCGCGCCCTCTGCAGCGCCGGCGCGAGGTCGGCGATCAGCCGCGGCGGTCCGGAGATGAACGCGTGCCGCTCGGCCAGGTCGGGCACGGCCTGCTCGAGCGACTCCGCACCCAGGCGCGCGCCCCGCGCCCAGGACCAGTGCGCGGGAAGCCCGGTGGGCTCGTCGCGCGTGAACACCACCGTCCGCACGCCGGTCGCCTCCAGCTCCTCCCGGAACGCGAGCTCCGCGGCCTCCGCGGCGACGTAGACCAGCACCACGTCGCGCTGCTGACCCGTGGCCCGCAGCTGCCGCAACTGCGACACGAACGGCGTCACGCCGATGCCCGCCGCGACCATGAGCACGGGCTGCTCGCCGCGCGGCAGGACGAAGTCGCCCCACGTGCCGGTGACCGCGAACGTCGCCCCCGGCTCCGCGGCCGCCAGCGCGCGCTTGTAGCTGGACGGGTGATTCTGGTCGCCGTTCTTGTACGCGATGCGCAGCGTCGGCAGGTCGGCCGGTGCCGAGACGATGCTGAACTCCCGTCGAGTGCCCCGCGCGTCGGGACGGCGGTGCGGCACGTCCAGCTCGAGGTACTGGCCGGCGAGGAACCGGACCCGCCCCTTCGCGCGGAACGTGAGCTCCTGCGCGGTCGGGGTGACGAAGGTGCGACGCTCCAGCACGAGCCGCACCGAGCCGCGCAGCGCGAACGCGAAGGCGAGCAGGTTGCCGATCAGCAGCGCCCGCTCCTGGCCGAGCGTGAACAGCCCGGCCACCGAGATCGGCCAGCCGGCGAGCACACCGACCAGGACCGCGACCGCGAGCTGCTGTCGCCGTCGCGGCGGGAGCGTGAGCGGCTCGGACAGCATGAACGCGCCGAGGAACAGGAACGGCGACTGCAGCACCGCGAACGACAGCGCCGTGACGAGGTCGAACGGGATGTCGAACTGCGCCGCCTGCACGGCCTGGCGCACCAGGGACGTTGCCACCGCGGCCACGAGGAAGAGCGACACGACCCGGATCTTCTCGGTGCGCCAGAGCACGGCGAGCCCGAGCAGCACCACCGGCACGGCGAGCACCGGAGTGCCGACCCACCACGACGACGAGGTACCCAGCCACGCGAAGGCTCCGAACGCGCCGAGGATCGAGACGACCGCCGCACCGAAGGCCGCCGGGTTGAAGATGTGGCGGCCGCGCCAGGCGATCACGTACTTCGACACGCTCGCCACGGCGCCCGCGATCGCGAGCCCGAGCAAGGCTGCGGGCTCCACACCGGGACGCAGCACGAACAGCAGGATGAGCGCGGTCACCAGCGACGACTCGATCCGCCACGGCAGCCGGAGGATGCGCTGCGCCGCCGCGTCCACCGCCGAGATCACGGCCGCGAGCACCACGAACGACACCACGAGCTCGACGGGCGTCGGCGACACGATCACCCCGAACAGCGACAGGACGAGGGCGATCGCGGCGAGGGCGATGAGGGCGAACAGCACCAGGCGGTACATCGACAGCGCGCCCAGCACGGCGAGGACGCGCTGGCGTGCAGCGGCGAATGTCGTGATCACGGTTCCACTCTTCCCTAGTCAGCGGCCGCCCGGCCAGGCCCGCCCACCGTGAACAGCTCGGCCGGACAGCCCGGCGACCGCTGCAGGCGCCCATCGGTGGTCATGCGCACCCACTCCACGCCCCAGGCCAGGGCGAGCGCCGGGCCCCCGTCGAAGAACAGCGCGGTGGCCACGGCGTCGGCGATCATCGCGTCGGGCGCCAGCGCCCAGGTCGCCGCCCAGGTGCGCACGGGCACCCCGGTGCGGGCGTCCAGCACGTGATGCAGCCCGTCTCCCCACGCGCGGCGGTTCACGGCCGAGGCGCACAGCGCGCCGTCACGCACCTCGACCACGCCCACGGCCTTCCGCGGGTCGTACGGATGCTCCAGGGCGACGCGCTCACCGGAGCCGCGGACCCGGAGGTCACCGCCCGCGTCGACCACGACGTCGTCCGGCACCTCCGCCAGTTCCGTCATCACCAGGTCCACCAGGCGACCCTTGCCGAGCGCGCCGACGTCGAGCAGGGCCGGAGCCGACGCGGTCACCCCGGTCGAGGTCCACGAGACCCGCTCCGTCCAGTCCGCGGGCGCGGCGAGCGGGTCCCGCGGCACGAGCGAGTACTCACGGTCGTAGCCCAGGGCGGCGAGACTGTCGGCGACGAGAGGGTTGACGGCCCCGTCGGTCGCCGTGGTCAGCGCGCGATACGCGTCGAGCATGGGCGCCGCGTCGGCGGAGGCCAGCGTCCCTCCCTCGCGCCCGAGACGCGAGACCTCCGAGTCGGCCCGGAACCGCGACCAGGCGCGGTCGAACCTCTCGATCACCGCCGACACGGCGGATCGGACGGGCTCCGGGAGCGGCGATGACGTCTCGATCTCCCAGTGCGTGCCGATCGCCTCGAAACGCCAACCCGCCATGACGAGGCCCCGCGCCTAGGAGGCGGCCTGCTCCTTGATCGACTCGAGCGCGTCGTTGAAGCCGCCGCTGGTGAGCGACGACCCCGCGACGCGGCTCACGTTCAGCTCGTCGATGGGCTTGCCCACGACCTCGTCCGCGATGCCGTCGATGAACTGGCCCTGATACTGCTCGGTCTCGGGTGCCTTCGGGTCGCCCGTCACCTCGACGTCGGTCACGACGCCGTCCGCGAGCGTGAGAGTGACCGAGATCTGCTCGACCGTCTCCGGGGTCTGGTACGACCCCTCGGCGGTGTAGGTGCCGTCGTTGTAGGAGCCCGCGGCGTCGCCCCCGCCGGACGACGAGCTCGAACCCGTCGGCGCCGTCGAAGCGTTCGACGAGTCGGCGGCGTCGGGGGTGCCCGCGCACCCCGCGAGTACGACCAGGCCGGCGACCCCGAGAAGCGCGGAACCGGTGCGGACGGATGTGGGTACGGTCGTGCGGATCATGGGGGCCTCCGTGGGTCGGGGTCTGTCGATCCTTCGACGGTAGGGACCGCGCCTATGCTCCGGCTGTGCTGTGCCGATGCGTCAGGCGTCGCCGCCGAACATGCTCGTCACGGAGCCGTCCTCGAACACCTCGTGGATCGCCCTGGCCAGCAGGGGGGCGATCGGCAGGATCGTGAGGTTGTCCCAGCGGCGCGACGCCGACAGCGGGATCGTGTCCGTCACGACGACCTCATCGATCGAGGCGTCCTGCAACCGCTCCGAGGCGGGGTCGCTGAAGATCGCGTGGGTCGCGGCCACGATCACACGGTGCGCGCCGTTGGCCTTGAGCGCCTGAGCGGCCTTCACGATCGTGCCACCGGTGTCGATCATGTCGTCGACCAGGAGGCACGTGCGCCCCTCGACGGCGCCGACGATCTCATGCACCGACACCTGGTTGGCGACCTTCGGGTCGCGGCGCTTGTGGATGATCGCGAGCGGCGCACCGAGGCTGTCCGACCACGTGTCGGCGACGCGGACGCGGCCCATGTCGGGCGAGACGACCGTGAGGATCTCGCGGTCCTCCGGGCTCAGCGTGCGCTCGAAGTGGTCGAGCAGCACCGGCTTGGCGAAGAGATGGTCGACCGGGCCGTCGAAGAAGCCCTGGATCTGCGCCGCGTGCAGGTCGACGCTCATGACGCGGTCGGCGCCGGCCGTCTTGAGCAGGTCGGCGACCAGGCGGGCGCTGATCGGCTCACGGCCGCGGCCCTTCTTGTCCTGGCGCGAATACGGATAGTAGGGGGCGACGACGGTGATGCGCTTGGCCGACGCGCGCTTGGCGGCGTCGATCATGATGAGCGTCTCCATGAGCCACTCGTTCACCGGTTCGCCGAAGGTCTGGATGAGGAAGAGGTCGACGCCGCGGATCGAGACCTCGAAGCGGGCGTAGATCTCCCCCGACGCGAACGTGCGGTGCTCCACCGGCGCGATCTCGGTGCCCAGGGCCTCGGCGACGGCCGCTGTCAGCTCGGGGTGGGAGCGCCCGCCCGCGACGACGAGCCGCTTCTTGGTCTTCGCGATGATCCCGGGGGCCACCCCGTTGTCGCGATCCAGGTCGACCGTCTTCTTCTTCCGGGCCATGCTCCGCCTATTCCGCCGTGTTCTCCCGGGCCGCGGCGTCCGCCGCCCCCGTGCCTGCTCTGTTCTTCTCGACCCACCCCTCGACGTTGCGCTGGGGGGCCACGCTCATGGCCAGGGCACCGGCGGGGACGTCCTTGCGGACGACGGCGCCGGCACCGGTCTTCGCACCAGCACCCAGCCTAACGGGCGCGACCAGGACCGTGTGCGAGCCGGTGTGGACCTCGTCGCCGATCTCGGTGCGGTGCTTGTTCACGTCGTCGTAGTTGGCGGTGATGGTGCTCGCGCCCAGGTTGACCCCGCGGCCGATCGTCGCATCCCCCACGTAGGAGAGGTGCGGCACCTTGCTGCCCTCGCCGATCTCGGCGTTCTTCGTCTCGACGTACGCGCCGATCTTGCCCTTGGCGCCCAGCACGGTGCCGGGACGGAGGAAGGAGAAGGGCCCGACGGTCGCCTCGGCGCCGATCACGGCGAGCGTGGCGTCGGTGCGCCGCACCACCGCGTCCTCCCCCACCTCGCAGGTGACCAGCGTCGTGTCGGGACCGATCGTGGCGCCCGCGGCGACGGTGGTCGCGCGCAGGATCTGCGTGTTCGGCAGGAGCGTCACGTCGGGCGCCAGAGTGACGTCGTCGTCGATCCACGTGGTCGCCGGATCGATCACCGTGACGCCCTCGAGCTGCCAGCGGCGCACGATGCGGGCGTTCAAGCGGCGGCCGACCTCGGCGAGCTGCGCACGGTCGTTCACCCCGAACGTGACCTCGACGTCGTCGACGACCGAGGCGGCCACGCGGTCGCCGTCGCGGCGCAGCAGCCCGGGCACATCGGTCAGGTACATCTCGCCCTGCGCGTTGTCGACGCCCACCTGCGGCAGGTACGTGCGCAGCGTCGCGGCACGGAACACGTACATGCCGGCGTTGATCTCGGTGACCGCGGCCTCCTCGGCCGTCGCGTCCTTCTGCTCGACGATGCGGTCGACACCGCCGTCCGCGTCGCGGATCACCCGGCCGTAGCCGGTGGGGTCGTCGACCAGGGCCGTCATGAGGGTGGCCGCCGCACCGGAGGCGCGGTGCTCCTCCAGGAACGCGGTGAGCGTCTCGGCGTCCGCGAGCGGGCAGTCGCCCGAGAGCACGAGCACATCGCCGTCGAAGTCGCCGGGCAGCGCATCGACCGCGACCTGCACGGCCCGCCCCGTGCCCGGCACGTCGTCCTGGTCGACGAACACCGCATCGGGGTAGTCCTCCGCGAGCGCGGCCACCACCTGGTCGCGCTCGTGACGCACGACGACCTCGATGTGCGCGGCCTGCAGCCGACGCGCCGTGGTGAGCACGTGCCCGACGAGCGGTCGGCCGCCGATGGGGTGCAGCACCTTGGGCAGCCGCGACTTCATGCGGGTGCCCTGACCTGCGGCGAGGACGACGATGGCGAGATTGTTCCCAGTCATGCTCCGCCGCCAGGACTCGAACCTAGACCTCACAGCTCCAAAGGCTGTCGTGCTGCCATTACACCACGGCGGACCGCGGCCCCCGCGTGGGCACCGCCCGACAAGTCTGCCACGTCCCCGCTCGTGTTCCGATGCACGCCCGGGTGGCCGACATCGCGACGAAACACGGCTCTGCGATGCTGGGGCCATGAGCGACGTCGTCATCACCCACATCGCCTCCGCCACGCCGGACCTCGCGGCGTTCGTGTCCGCGCATCACACCGAGATGCAGGGCACCGCGCCGCCCGAGAGCCAGCACGCCCTGCCCATCGACGGACTCCTCGCACCGCACGTGCGCCTGTTCGCCGCCACCCTGGACGACCGCATCGTCGGCACGGGCGCCCTCGCCACGGTCGACCACGGGCACGAGGAGCTCAAGTCGATGCGCACCGACCCCGCACTGCGCGGCCGCGGCATCGGACGCACCCTGGTGCGGTTCCTCCTCGACGACGCCACCGCCCGCGGGGTGCGCCGGGTGTCGCTGGAGACCGGGCGCGACGACTTCTTCCTGCCCGCGGTCGCGATGTACACCCGCGCGGGCTTCCGCGAGTGCGCGGCGTTCGGCCGCTACCGGCCGGATCCGCACAGCGTGTTCCTGACCCTGGAGCTGCCCGCCCGCGGGTCGGCGGACGACGGGGCGCACGCGATAATGAACGCATGAGCGAGGTGGATGAGGTCGACCGGATCGTCGGCGCGTGGAACACGCAGCGGCCCGACCTCGACTTCTCCCCGCTCGAGGTGCTGTCGCGGATGGACCGGCTGTCGCGTCACCTCGACCGCGCCCGCCGCGAGGTGTTCCGCCGCAGCGACCTCGAGTCGTGGGAGTGGGACGTGCTGTCGGCGCTGCGCCGCGCCGGCGCCCCCTTCCAGCTCTCCCCGAAGCAGCTGCTGCAGCAGACCCTCGTGTCCAGCGGCACCATGACCAACCGGATCGACCGGCTGGTCGGGCGGCGGCTGGTGCGCAGGGAGGCCGACCCCGGCGACGGCCGCAGCGTGCTGGTGACGCTCACCGACGACGGGCGTATCCGGGTGGACGCGGCGATCACCCGGCTGGTCGACGCGGAGGCCGAGCTGCTCAGGGCACTGTCGCGCGGCGACCGCGAACGGCTCGCCGGTCTGCTGCGCAAGCTCAGCCTGAGCTTCGACGCCTGACGCCGCTCACGCGTGCGCGGCGGATGTCGGCGGCCCGGGGCAGGATAGCCACGGATCACGACAAAGGAGCGGCATGCGCATCGCAGTGGCAGGCGGGACAGGACGGATCGGGCGGCTCGTGGTGGAGGAGGCGCGACGGCGAGGCCATGACGCGATCTCCCTCAGCCGCGGCGAAGGGGTGGACCTGACGACGGGCGAGGGTCTCGCGGCGCGGCTCGACGGGGTCGACGCGGTGATCGACGCGACCAATCCCCCGGTGTCCGACGTCGCGGAGGCCGAGCGCGTGTTCGCGACGGTGACGCGCACCCTCCTGGTCACCGGAGCCGCCGCCGGGGTCGCCCACCACGTCGCCCTGTCGATCGCGGCGCTCGATCGGGTGCAGGGCAACCCGCACTACTTCGGCAAGCGGGCTCAGGAGCGCGAGGTCGCCCGCGGCGCCGTGCCCTTCACGATCGTGCGCGCGACGCAGTTCCACGACTTCCCCGCCATGATCGCCGAGTGGTCGATCGTCGACGGCGAGGGCGTCGTCCCCCCGCTGCTGCTGCAGCCGATCGCCCCGGCGGACGTGGCGGTCGCCCTCGTCGAGGCGGCTGCTGCCCCCGCGCTGGGCGGATCCTTCGACATCGCCGGACCCCGCACCGAAGACGCCGTCGACATGGCCAGGCGCACCCTCGCCGCCCGCGGACGAGAGCTTCCGCTGCGCGCCTCGTGGCGCGGTGCGGCTCTGGGCGTCGAGTTCGCGGGCGAGGTGCTGCTCCCCGCCGAGGGAGCCCGGCTCGCCCCCACCACGTTCGACGACTGGATCGCCGCCGGGGCGGACTGAGCCGAGCGGACCGGCGCCGTCGCCTAGGGTGGAGGGGTCCCGCCCCTCCACCCGAAGGCCGAACAATGGGCATGCCCTCCCCGCTCCCCGTGCGCGACGGCGTCGGCGCCACGCGGTTGCACGTTCCGCTGACCGGGGATTGGCCGACGATCGCGGACTACATGGTCGAGCGGTTCTTCCACCTCGACCCCGAGCGGCTGCTCGTGCGGTTCGACCGCGGCGAGATCGTCGCCCGCGACGGACGACCGCTCAGGCGGGAGACGCCGCTGGGCGCCGAGGAGTTCGTCTGGTACTACCGCGAGCCGCCCGTCGAGAAGGAGATCCCCTTCACCGAGGAGATCCTGCACGAGGACGACCACCTCGTCGTGATCGACAAGCCGCACTTCCTGCCCACCACCCCCGGCGGGAAGTACCTGCAGAACTCGGCGCTCGTGCGGTTGCGGAACCGGCTCGGCAACCCGGAGCTCACGCCGATCCACCGCCTCGACCGCGCGACCGCCGGGCTGCTGATGTTCTCCGTCCGCCCCGCCACCCGCGGCGCCTACCAGCTGCTGTTCGAGGATCGACGGGTCGAGAAGGTGTACGAGGCCGTATCGGCGCGGCCCGCCGGCTGGGATCCCTCCCGCTTCCCGCTGGTGTACCGCACCCACATCGAGAAGCACCGCGGAGAGGTGCGCGTGCAGGTCGACGACACCCGGGAGCCCAACTCGGAGACGCTCATCGACGTGATCGACGCCGACGACCGCGTGGTGCACACCCTGCTGCGCCCGCACAGCGGCAAGATGCACCAGTTGCGCGTGCACCTGGCCGCGCTCGGACTGGGCATCCTGCACGACGGCTTCTACCCGGAGCTGCTGCCCGAGCAGCCCGACGACTTCTCCCGGCCCCTGCAGCTCCTGGCGCGGGAACTGCGGTTCCTCGACCCGCTCACCGGTGAGGAGCGCGTGTTCACCACCCGCCGGAGCCTGCAGGACGCCCCGGCGCGCTGACCCGCGCCCCACCGGGGGTCAGCGTCGCATGATCCTCCGGGCGAGCCGCGTGCCCAGCAGCTGCACCAGGTGCACGAATACCACGATCAGGATGATGGCGGCCCACATCACGATCGGCTCGAACTGCCGGAAACCGTAGATCTGCGCGAACGCACCCAGGCCGCCGCCGCCGATCAGACCGGCCATCGCGGTCATGTCGATGAGCGCGACCACGATGAACGTATAGCCGAGGATCAGCGGTCCGAGGGACTCCGGGATCGCGACCGTGAACAGGATGCGCCACGGCCCCGCCCCCATCGCCCGCGCCGCCTCGATCACGCCGGGCGACACCGACACGAGGTGCTGCTCCACGATGCGGCCGATCGCGAACGCCGCCGCGAGCCCGATGATGAACGCGCCCGCCGTGGTGCCGATGCCCGACCCCACCACGAGCCGTGCGAACGGCTGCGCGACGGCCATGAAGATCACGAACGGGATGGGTCGGAAGAAGTTGACCCCCAGGTTGACGAGCACCGAGACGACCCGGTTCTGCAGGAGTCCACCGGGGCGCGTGATGTAGAGGATGATGCCGATCGCAAGACCGAGGATCCCGCCGAGCACGAGCGCGAACGACGCCATGTACAGCGTCTCCAGTGCGGCCGACCAGAACTCGGGCCACAGTTCGTTCAGACGATCCATCAGCGGGCCTCCTCTGCGGCGATCACGGTCACGTCCACGCGCTCACCGATCGTGGTGAGCGCCCTGTCGATCGCGGAGGAGTCTCCGCGGATCGCGAGCGTCAGGTGCCCGAACGCCCTGCCCCGGATGTCGTTGATGCCGCCGTACACGAGCTCGAAGTCGAGTCCGGCGGCCGCGAGGTCGAGGAACACCTGCGCCTGCGACGAGTCGCCGTCGCGGAACGAGAATGTGACGAGGCGCCCGCGATGCCGCTCGCGCAGCACGGCGAGCTCGGACGGCGACGGCACGCCCTTCACGACCGTGCCGACGAAGCGCTGCGACGCCGGGTTCTGCGGCGCCGAGAACACGTCGAACACGTCGCCGCGCTCGATCACGCGACCGTTCTCCATCACGGCGACCTTGGTCGCGATCGTCTGGATGACGTCCATCTCGTGGGTGATGACCACGATGGTGACGCCCTGCTCCTCGTTGACCCGCTTGAGCAGGTCGAGGACCTCGTGCGTGGTCTGCGGGTCGAGGGCGCTGGTGGCCTCGTCGGCGAGCAGGATCGCGGGCTTGGTGGCCAGGGCCCGGGCGATGCCGACGCGCTGCTTCTGGCCGCCGGACAGCTGCTCGGGGTAGGCCTTCGCCTTGTCGGACAGCCCCACGAACGACAGCAGCTCGGTCACCCGCGCCTCGATGTCGGGCTTCGACCAGCCGGCCAGCGTCAGCGGGTAGGCCACGTTCGACCGCACGGTGCGCGAGGAGAACAGGTTGAACTGCTGGAAGATCATGCCGATGCCGCCGCGCACGCGGCGCAGTTCGCGTTCGCCGAGCGTGGTGAGATCGACGCCGTCGACCGTGATGGTGCCGCTCGTCGCCGGCTCCAGGGCGTTGATCAGGCGCACCAGCGTCGACTTGCCGGCGCCGGAGTAGCCGATGATGCCGTACACGTCGCCCTGGTCGATGTCGAGGGTCACGTCGTCGACGGCGACGACCTCCGGTTCACCGTGACTGCGGGAGGGGTAGGTCTTGGACACGTTCGTCAGGGAGACGATCGGCATGTGCTGCTCCGGTCTGGGTCTCGGGAAACGGAGAATCGGGCGACGCGAGAGGCGCCACCCGATTCTCCCTCATGGGGTGGGGGTGCCCCGCACCCCCACTGCGTCACTTCTTCGCGTCGGCGTCCTTCTGGACCTTCTCCAGCGAGGCCACGAGGTCCTTCACCGGGGTCTGCAGCGCCACCGCCGTGCCACCGGAGGACTCGAGGAGTCCCGCCTGCACGTCCTCGTTCGTCTGGAAGATCTCGACCAGCTTGTTGTAGGTCTCGTTGTCGGCATCCTCCGCGCGGGCCGCGAAGATGTTCACGTACGGCAGGGCGCTCGGGTCCTCGGGGTCGTCCTGCGCGATCGCGTCGTCGAACGTGAGCCCGGCGTCCTCCACGAAGTCGTTGTTGATGATCGCAGCGGCGACATCGGGCAGTGAGGTGGGGATGAGCGCCGCCTCCAGCGCCTTCACCTGCACCTTCGACTTCTCGGTGTCGACGTCGGCGAGGTCGGAGTAGGGCGTGCCGCCGCTCTTCAGCTCGACGAGGCCGGCCTGCTGCAGCACGTTCAGCGCGCGGGCCTGGTTCGACGCGTCGTCCGGCACGGCGACAGTCTCGCCCTTGGGGATGTCGTCCACGTCGTCGTACTTCTTCGAGTACAGGCCGAGCGGGTAGATCGCGGTGGAGCCGATCGGCGTGAGGTCGGAGCCCGAGGCGTTGTTGTACTCGGCGAGGTACACGATGTGCTGGAACTGGTTGAGGTCGATCTCGCCCTCCGTCAGCGCGGGGTTCGGCTGCTCGTAGGAGCCGAAGTCGACCAGCTCGACCGTGATGCCCTCGTCGGCGGCAGCCTCGACGAAGGCGGGCCACTGCGCGTCGCCCTTGCCGACGACCCCGATCTTGACGGTCTCGTTCCCCGCGTCGCCGGAACCGGCGTCGGAGGAGGCCGTCGCGCATCCGGAGAGCGCGACGAACAGCGGGACCGCGGCGAGCGCGGCGAGGACGGTGGTAGTGCGGCGGGACATGATGAGGGGGTTCCTTCCTGGCGGGACCCGACTACGTTAGGCAGGTCGGGCGCAGGCGGCGGAATCGCGCCGTCACACGGCGTCACAGGTCCCGGCGGTGCCCGGGGCGGACCACCGGGTGAGGGTCAGTCGAACTCCTCGATGCCCTGCAGACGCACCTGTTCGAGGTCGAGCCGGGCCGAGATGCGCCGCACCACCAGGTCGTCCACGGTCCCGGCGCTGCGCAGCCCGAGCAGCACCTCGCGCTTGCGGTCGAGCAGCGCGAGCTTGAGTCGCGTGTGCTCCTCGTGCCGGATGAGCGGAGAGCGCTGGGCCAGGTCGACGTCGGCCGAGGTCGCGATCATCTGCAGCACCGTGCCGTCGCTCGACTCGGGGTCGACCGCGCCGCCGACGCCGCCGTCGGGTTCCGGCTCCCCGGTGCCCTCCTCCCCGCCGATGCCCAGGGGGTCGGGCTCGCCGAGCATGTCGTCCAGCGCCTCGGCCTCCGCGTCGATCAGGGCCTGCTCCCGCGCCAGGGTCCGGGCGTTCGCGAACTCCAGGTTGCGATACCCCTCGGCCCGCACGTGATCGCGCACCTCCGCGCCGACGCCGTGCTCGGCGGCCAGGTCGTCCAGCGCGGCCAGAGCGGCGCCGGAGATCGCGCGCTCCGCGAGCTCGAACTCCTCGGCCTCCGCGTGGTCGACCGGGAACCGCGCCCAGCGCACCAGGGCGGGCAGCATGGGGGCCTGCGCGAGCAGACTGAGCAGGATCACCCCGGCCGTCACGAGCACGATCTCGTCGCGGCCGGCGATCGCGCCGCCCTCGGTCACGGTCGTGGGCACCGACAGGGCGATCGCGAGCGACACGGCTCCGCGCATCCCCGCGACGGTGGACACGAGGCGGGCACGGGAGCGCGAGCCAGGGGCCGGGCGGGCGGACGGCCTGCCCTGGAACAGCACGTTGAGCAGCTGGAACAGGTAGCGCACGACCAGCAGCGTGGCCCACACCGCGAGCGTGATCAGCACCAGTCGCCCGATCACCGACGGCGGCACCTCGTGCACCACGTACTGCACCTCGAGCCCGATGAGCACGAACAGCGCGCCGTTGAGGAGGAACACGCCGAAGGGCCACGCCGCGTCCGCCTGGCGCCGCGACGCCGCAGTCGTCACGCGCGGCGACACCCAGGCCACGATGAGTCCGGCCACGACCACGGCCAGCACCCCCGAGGCGTGCACCATCTCGGCGACCAGGAACGCCGAGAACGGCACGAGCAGCAGCGTCACGTTGATGACGATGGTCGACGACATGCGACGCAGCAGCAGGTACGCGATCGCGGCGACCGCGACGCCCGCCGCGACCCCGCCGACGTACGACACCAGCACGTCCCACGTGACGGAGAGCGGCGTGACCTGGCCGCCGAGCGCGAGCGACACCGCGATCGCATACAGGACGAGCGCGGTGCCGTCGTTCGTGAGGCTCTCCGCCTTCAGCTTCATGAACATGCGTCGCGGCAGCAGGCGTCCGAGCGCGGCGACCGCGGTGGCATCGGGCGGGGCGACGGCGGCGCCCAGGATGAGCGCGACCTCCCACGGCATCCCGAACAGCACGCCGATGCCCGCGACCGCGAACGCCGAGGCCACCACGAGCAGGGTGCTCATCGGCAGGATGTAGCGGAAGTCGCGGCGGATCGACCGCAGCGACGTGGTGAGGCTCTCCCAGAACAGGATCACGGGCAGGAACAGCAGCAGCACGGTCTCCGGCGGCAGCTGCACCTCGCGCAGCTCCGGCACGAAACCGAGCAGCAGTCCGAGCAGGACGAGGACGAGCGGGAGCGCGAGACGCACGCGCGGGGCGATCAGGGTTCCGACGAGGATCGTGAGTCCGAGCAGGACGGTGACTTCAAGGCCTTCCATCCCTACCTCCCAACGCTATGGGGAGAAGGATATTCCTGGTCTCAGCCGATCTGTTCGGTGAGTTCGAACCAGCGCAGCTCGAGCTCCTCGATCTCGGCCTCCTGCGCCGAGATCTCCTTCATCCGCTCCCCCAGTCCGGCGTAGTCGGACTGGTCGTGGTCGGCGAGCGCGTGCTTGGCCGCGTCGACCTGCGCGGTGAGCTTCTGGATGCGTCGTTCGAGCGCCGCGACCTCCTTCTGCGCCGTGCGGAGCGCGGCACCGTCGAGGCCGGTCGGTGCCGCCGCAGCGGCACTCGCGGAGGGCTTCGACCCCTCGGCCTCCACCCGCTCGCGCAGCCGCAGGTACTCGTCCACGCCGCCGGGGAGGTGGCGCAGCCGTCCGGCGCCGTCGGGCCCCGGGAGGATCGCGTACTGCTGGTCGGTCACGCGCTCCAGGAAGTACCGGTCGTGGCTGACGACCAGGAGGGTGCCCGACCAGGAGTCGAGGAGGTCCTCGATCGCGGCGAGCATGTCGGTATCCATGTCGTTGGTCGGCTCGTCGAGGATCAGCACGTTGGGCTGGTCGAGCAGCACGAGCAGCAGCTGCAACCGGCGCTGCTGGCCGCCCGAGAGGTCTTTGACCGGTGTCGACAGCTGCGCCGACGAGAACC
The DNA here is from genome assembly GCF_053618975.1 of Microbacterium sp. NPDC055599. Lineage (NCBI taxonomy): Bacteria > Bacillati > Actinomycetota > Actinomycetes > Micrococcales > Microbacteriaceae > Microbacterium > Microbacterium sp. NPDC055599. The sequence goes on from NZ_JBSHIM010000008.1 coordinate 115,533, forward strand.
CGAGCCGCTCCAGCAGCTGACCGGGCGTGAGGTCTTGCGCCTTCGACCCGGCGCCGAGCGTGTAGGAGGTGCGCAACCCGGAGATCACCACGCGCACCGGGTCGTTCCAGTGCGGCGTGAGCTCGTCGAGGCGCTGCGTGAGGGTGCGCACCTGCACGGTCTTGCCGCGCTTGACCCGGCCCTCTGTCGGCTCGACGGCACCGGAGATCAGCCCGAGCAGCGTGGACTTCCCCGCCCCGTTCACCCCGAGGATGCCGGTGCGCTCCCCCGGTGCGATGCGCCACTCCACGTCCTTCAGCACCGTCTTCACGCCGCCGTCCTCGGTCGGGTAGGTCACGCCGACGTCGAGCAGGTCGACCACGTCCTTCCCGAGCCGCGACACCGCGAGCGACTGCAGCGACACCTTGTCGCGGATCTCCGGCACGTCCGCGATCAGCTCGTTGGCCGCGTCGATGCGGAACTTCGGCTTGCTGGTGCGCGCGGGGGCGCCACGGCGCAGCCACGCGAGCTCCTTGCGGGCGAGGTTCTGCCGCTTCGCCTCGGTCGCCGCGGCCATGCGGTCGCGCTCGACCCGCTGCAGGATGTACGCCGCGTAGCCGCCCTCGAACGGCTCGACGATGCGGTCGTGCACCTCCCACGTCTCGGTGCAGATCTCGTCGAGGAACCAGCGGTCGTGCGTGACGACCAGCAGCGCCCCGGCGTTCGGGGACCAGCGCTTCTTCAGATGACCGGCGAGCCAGGTGATGGCCTCGACGTCGAGGTGGTTGGTGGGCTCGTCGAGCGCGATCACGTCCCAGTCGCCGGTCAGGAGCTTGGCGAGCGACACACGCCGCCGCTGGCCGCCGCTGAGCGATCCGATCCGCGCGTCCCACGGGAGCTCCCGCAGCAGCCCGTCGATCACATCGCGCACCCGGGCGTCGCCCGCCCACTCGTGCTCCGGCACGTCGCCGACCACGGCCGCGCCGATCGTGAGGTCGTCCGGGAGCGTATCCGCCTGGGTCAGCACACCGATGCGGGTGCCGCCGCGCACGGTCACCCGGCCGGAGTCCGGCTCCTTGGTGCCGGCGAGCATGCCGAGGAGGCTGGACTTGCCGTCGCCGTTGCGGCCGACGATCCCGATGCGGTCCCCCTCCTCGATGCCGAGGGTGACGGAGTCGAAGACGACGCGGGTCGGGTATTCGAGGTGCAGGGCTTCGGCCCCGAGAAGATGTGCCATGTCCTCTCCAGGGTAGTCGCGGATCGCCGGCCGCCCGCCCTGTCGTCAGCGGGAGCCGAAGAGCTCCGGCAGCGCCGCGGTGAACACGTCGAAGTGGCTGTACCAGACGGTGTGCGCCGCGCCGGGGATGCTCCGCACGCGGACGCCCTCGTGCTCGAACCGGCGCGCGTCCTCGTCGGTGACCCACGCGCTGGGGTCGGCGCGGACCACGATCGAGCCCGGTGCGGCGCTCCAGTGCCCATCGGAGCCGCACGACACGGACGCGGCCGTCGCGGCATCGAACCGCTCGGCCGCGCGGGCCTCCGCCTCGGCATCGGCGACCGAATAGAACGGACGCGCGCGGCGCAGCTCGGCCGGCGACAGGCGTGCACGCCGGTCGTGTTCGTACTGCGACACCAGCGCCGCGCGATCCTGACCGCCCTGCAGGGTCAGCGCCGCGTCGACGTAGACGGCGAGCGCCGGTTCGAGTCGCGGGGCGGCCGCGGCGAGGACCGTGGCACCGAAGGAGTGTCCCATCGCGGCGATCAGGGGCGGGCCGGGGGTGGCGGACGGGGGCTCGAGGAGGCGCGCCAGGGTCTCGACGACCGCGTCGGCCGCGCTCTCGATCGTGAGCTGCGGGTCGCGCGGCGAGAGTCCGTGACCGGGGAGATCGAGCGCGAGCACGCGGAAACCGCGCTCCGTCAGCGCGGGCACGACGCGGTGCCAGCTCTCGGCGGAGCCCATCATGCCGTGGAGGAGCACGACCGTGTGCTCGCCCGAACCGGCTTCGACGACGTTGAGAAGCATCGCGTCAGTAAACCACGACCGTTACCTTTCCGTGACCTGACTTTCGTCCATACTCGTTCGATCCTTTGTTCGAATGTCGGTGGTCGGTGATGGAGTGAAGTCATGACCGCGCTGCTCGACGCCACCGACTCCCAGCGGGCGATGCTCGCCGAGCTGGTCGCGGGCCTGGTCGCGGCGGAGCAGACGCTGAGCAGCATGCAGGCCGCCCGCGACGGCTTGCTGGCCCTGGCCGGGCGCCTCGCGGTCGACATCGCCCGGCAGGGGCGCCACCCCGACCACGGCGACCTGGCGATCCGCACGGTCGCCGCCGAGATCGGCGCGGCCCAGCGCGCGAGCGATCGCGCGGTCGAACGGCGCATGTCCGAGGCGTCCTGGCTGGTCGAGCGCTTCCCCGCGGTGTGGGAGGCGCAGGGCCGCGGGCTGATCAGCGCGGCGCACGCGCGCGCGATCCTCGACGCGGGCGCGCATCTCCACGACGCTTCCGAGCGGTCGGCCTTCGCCGACGACGCCGTAGCCCTCGCGCAGACCACCTCGCCCAACCGGCTGCGGCCGCTCGTGCGACGCCTCGCCGAACGCTTCCAGGAGCGCACGGTCACCGAACGGCACCGCGACGCCCGCGAGCAGCGGCGGGTCTGGGTGAAAGACGCAGGCGACGGGATGGCCGACCTGGGCATGCACGGACCGGCAGCACTCGTCCACGGCATGTTCCACCGGCTGTCGCAGATGGCTCACGCCGTACAGCAGGAGAACGCTCGCGCGGAGCGGGGCGCGACCGAGCCCTCCCCTGCCACACCCGACACCCGCACGGTCGACCAGCTGCGAGCCGACCTGCTCTCCGATCTGGTGCTGACTGGCACCCCGGCCGGCCACGACACGGCGGACGGTCTGCTGGGCGAGCTGCGGGCGCGCGTGGAGGTGACGGTGCCCGTGCTGACCCTTCTTCGTGACGATCACCCCACGGCGGCGGGTGCTCCGGCTGAGCTCGACGGTCAGACGCCGATCGATGCGGAGACCGCCCGACATCTGACCGGCGGCGCCGCGGGGTGGGATCGGGTGCTGACGCATCCGATCAGCGGCGCGACGCTCGCGGTCGACCGCTACCGGCCGAGCGAGGAGCTCCGCCGGCACCTGCGAGCGCGCGACCAGCGCTGCCGTTTCCCCGGATGCGGCCTCGCGGCGCGGAAGAGCGACCTCGACCACACCCACGATGCGGCCCGCGGCGGGACGACCGAGCACCGGAACCTGGCGACCCTCTGCCGCAGACACCACACCCTCAAGCACCACTCCCCGTGGCAGGTGCGGCAGCGCCCGGGCGGCCTTCTGGAGTGGACGAGTCCGGCCGGACGGAGCTACCTCGACCGCCCGCCGCCTCGGCCATCGGTGGTGTTCGCGGAGGCGGGTGTGCAGGATGGCCGCGGCGCGGGGACCGGTGGAGGCGCATGGGACGCGGGTGCGGACATGGGCGCGGCACCGTTCTGAGTCGCGAGGCTGCGAGCGCAACGATGATGTCGGCGGGTGCGGCGAGCGGTGGGTGCAGCGAGTGCGGCAAGCGCGGTGGGTGCGGCGAGCGCGGCAGGTGCGGCGGGTGCGCCTCCCCCTAGAGTGGAAGCATGTCGAGCCCCGAATCAGACAGGTCGGGGGCTGCCGGTCGCACCGCCAGTCCCGACACTCGCTGACTCGTCGCATCCGCCCCCGGGCGGGCGCTCCCCCGTCGCATCCGTCGCACCGGGCTGGCCGTGGTGACCAGAAGACCCCTTCTGCTCTCTCACCTCGGAGTCCTCGATGCCTCTTGCCCTCTACTCCCTCGCCCTGACGGTGTTCGTCATGGGCACGTCCGAATTCATGCTCGCCGGGCTCCTCCCCGCGATCGCCGACGATCTCGCCATCCCCGTCGGGTCCGCGGGACTGCTCACCTCCGCCTTCGCGATCGGAATGGTCGTGGGCGCCCCGGTGATGGCGGCCTTCGCGCGCGGATGGCCGCCTCGCCTCACCCTGCTCCTGTGCCTGCTGGCGTTCGGCGCGTGCCACGTGCTCGGCGCCCTCACCACGTCGTTCGAGGTCCTGCTCCTCACGCGGGCGGCGAGCGCGATCGCCAACGCCGGCTTCCTCGCCGTCGCCCTGCGCACCGCGACGTCGCTGGTACCGCCCGGCCAGACCGGGCGCGCCGTCTCAGTGCTCCTGGCGGGCACCACCGTCGCCACGGTCGCGGGCGTTCCCGCGGGCGCCGTGCTGGGCGCGGTCTGGGGGTGGCGCGCCACCTTCTGGGCGGTCGCGCTGCTCTGCGTGCCCGCCCTCCTCGGGATCGTCCGCGGCGTCCCCGCGCGCGTGATCGCTCCATACCGGCCAGAGTCCACACCCACACCAGCGCCCACACCCATACCCACACCCACGCCCACACCCACGCCCGCGGCCGCGGCCGCGCCGACCCTGCGTGCCGAGCTGCGCGTCTTCGGCACCCGACCGGTCGCCATCGCTCTGGCGCTCGCAGCGCTGATCAACGGCGGCACGTTCGCCGCCTTCACGTTCCTCGCCACGATCGTGACCGAGACCGCGCACCTGGCCGAGGGATGGGTGGCGATCGCCCTGGTGCTCTTCGGCGTCGGGTCGTTCGTCGGTGTGACCGTCGCTGGGCGACTCTCCGACCGGCACCCCGGGCTGGTGGTCGGCATCGGCGGACCGCTGCTGCTCGCCGGCTGGACGTCGTTCGCGCTCCTCGCGACCCACCCCGCGGCTCTGCTCGCCGGCGTGCTCGTGCTGGGGGTGCTGTCGTTCGGGGTGGGCAGCACCCTGGTCACACGGGTGCTGTACGCCGCGACCGGGGCACCGACCATGGCCGGCTCCGCCGCGACCGCAGCCCTGAACGTCGGAGCGGCCGCGGGCCCCGTGCTCGGAGCCGCGGCACTGGCGACCGGCACCGGACCTCTCGGACCGGTCTGGGTCGCGGTCGCCCTCACCGGGATCGCCCTCACCCTCCTGCTCCTCACCCGCGCCTCCATGACGCGCACCTCGTGACGCGCGCTTCATGAGCGGCAGGCCCCACGCGGACGAGCCGCCCGCCCCGGAAGGGACGGACGGCTCGTGCGCGGTGCGAATCGTGTTACTGGTACGACTTCACGATCTCGAGGAGGCTCGGCACGTTGGCGTACGCCTCGGCCGCGTTCTCCTTGGTGACGATGACCGGCGGGAGCAGGTAGGCCGGAACGACCTTCTTGCCGTTGTCGTACTGGTCGGTGTCGTTGACGTCGACCTCGTCGCCCTTCTGCAGCTGGCCGACCATCTTGATGGCCTGCTCCACGAGCAGCGTGGTGTCCTTATTGATCGTGGAGTACTGGACGCCCTCCATGATCGACTTCACCGACTCGACCTCGGAGTCCTGACCCGTGACGACCGGGACGGGCTTGCCGGCACCCTGCACCGAGGTGATGATGGCGCGCGCGAGCGTGTCGTTCGGGGACAGGACGCCGTCGAGCGTCTCCGAGCCGTACGTCGAGGTGAGGATCGAGTCCATGCGACGCTGGGCGTTCTCCGGCTTCCATCCCTCGGTCGCGGTCTGCGAGATCTCGGTCTGACCGGAGACGACGTTCAGCGTGCCGTCGTCGATCTTCGGCTGCAGCACCTCCATCGCGCCGTTGAAGAACACGGCGGAGTTGGCGTCGTCCGGCGAACCCGAGAACAGCTCGATGTTGTACGGCGCCTCGTGGCCCGCGCGCTCGGCGAGACCGTCGAGGAGCGCCTGGCCCTGGAGCTTGCCGACCTCGAAGTTGTCGAACGCGACGTAGTAGTCCACCGCGTCGGTGTTCTCGATCAGGCGGTCGTACGCGATGACGGCGACACCGGCGTCGCGCGCGGCCTCGACCTGGGTGGTGAGCTGCTTGCCGTCCTTCGCGCCGATGATGATGACCTTGGCACCGCCGGTGACCATCGCCTGGATCTGGTTCTGCTGCTCGGCGACCGTGTTGCTGGCCGGCGCGTACTGCACGTCGGCCTTGAACCCGGCCTTCTCCAGGCCATCGGTGAACAGCTGACCGGCCAGGACCCAGTTCTCCGAGGTCTTGTCCGGGAGGGCGACACCGATCGTGGCGTCGGCGGCGAAGCCCTTCGTCGCTTCATCGCCGGAACCCGATCCCGTGTCACCGCCGCGCTCCGAGGAGCAGCCGGTGAGGGCGAATGCGCCCGCGACGACAAGCGCTGTCGCCGACAGAAGAATCTTCTTCATGTGATCTCTTTCTCTGGTGTGTGCAGGTCTCGTCGCGCGTGCGCTGCGCGACGCGGCCCTTACTTTCCGCGCGTCTCCTCGACGGCGGGGGCTTCGTACTTCTGGCTGGTGGGGTAGTTCGTCTTCGTCGGATCGAAGGTGTCGGTGGCCGGGTCCTGCTTGCGGCCGAAGCGACGCGTGAGGAAGCCGGTGATCGAGGGGCGTCCCTGCTGCTTGTTCCACACGTCGATGCCGACCGCGAACAGCAGCACGAGGCCCTTGATCATCGACACGACGTCGGCGCCGGCGCCGAGCAGGGCGAGGCCGTTGTTGAGGAACGCCATCACGAGACCACCGATGATCGACCCGATCACGGTGCCGATGCCGCCCGAGACGGCCGCACCGCCGATGAAGACCGAGGCGATCGCGTCGAGCTCCCAGCCGTTGCCGTCCTGGGGACCGGACGCGGTCGCCCTCGCGACGTAGATCATGCCGGCGAGCGAGGCCAGGACCGACATGTTCATCATCACGAAGAAGTCGACCCAGCGGTCCTTCACGCCCGACAGGCGCGCCGCCTGCCGGTTGCCGCCGACCGCGTAGATGTGCCGGCCGAACACGGTGTTGTTCGTGATGAACGAGTACAGGATGACCAGGGCGAGCAGGATGACGCCCGAGATCGGGAAGCTGGTGCCCTCACGGCCGGTGGCGAACAGCCAGCCCGCGATGAGGATGACCGCCGAGATCAGCACGACCTTGGTGACGCTGACCCACAGCGGCGCCATGTCGGAGCCCATCTTGCGCTGCACGCGACGCGTACGGATCTCCCAGAACACGATCCACGCCACGCCGGCGAGCGCCAGCATCATGGTCGGGATGTTGAACGGCAGCGGCAGTGCGATCTCCGGCAGGTACCCCGCGCCGATGATCTTGAAGCCCTCCGGAACGGGCACGGACTGCGAGTCGCCGACCCACTGGTTCGCCCCGCGGAAGAACAGCATGCCGGCCAGGGTCACGATGAACGCCGGCACTCCCACATAGGCGACCCAGAAGCCCTGCCAGGCTCCCACGAGCACACCGACCCCCAGTCCCAGCAGGATGCCGAGCGGCCAGGGAAGGTTCCAGTCCTGCATCGCCTTCGCCACCACGATGCCCGTGAACGCGGCGACCGAGCCGACCGAGAGGTCGATGTGCCCCATGATGATGACCATCACCATGCCGATCGCCAGGATCAGGATGTACGAGTACTGGTTGACGACGTTGATGAGGTTCCCGGACGACAGCGTGAGTCCGGTGCCCTTCACGATCCACGTCAGCACCTGGAAGACGACGAGGATGACGACGAGGCTGCCGAGGATGCCGAACTGGCGCAGCGTGGAGGTGCCGCCGCCGCCGAACATCTTCGTGATGTCCTTGAAGTGGAAGCCGCGCTTCGCGGTGGTCGAGTCGGTGGTCATGCGGATGCTTTCTGGGTCGCGGAGGTCATGCTGCGCATGAGGTCCTCGGGGGTCGCCTGGTCGGCCGGGATGCAGTCGGTGACCCGGCCTTCGAACACGGTGTAGATGCGGTCGGAGATGCCGAGAAGCTCGGGCAGCTCGCTGGAGATCACGATCACGCCCTTGCCCTGGGCGGCGAGCTCGTTGATGATCGCGTAGATCTCGTACTTGGCGCCGACGTCGATGCCGCGGGTGGGCTCGTCGAGGATCAGCAGGTCGGGGTCGGTGAACATCCACTTCGCGAGGACGACCTTCTGCTGGTTGCCGCCCGACAGCTTGCCGACGCCCTCCTCCACCGAGGGGGTCTTGATGCGCAGCGCCTTGCGGTAGCGTTCGGCGACCGCGAACTCCTCGCGCGCGTCGACCACCCCGTTGTGCGCGATCTTCGACAGCTTCGCCGCCACGATCGACCGTTTGATGGTGTCGAGCAGGTTGAGCCCCAGCACCTTGCGGTCCTCGCTCACGTAGGCGAGGCCGTGTTTGATGGCCGCAGCGACATCGGGCAGTTCGATCTCCTGCCCGTCCTTCACGAGCGTGCCGGAGAGGTAGGTGCCGTAGGAGCGACCGAAGATGCTCATGGCGAGCTCGGTGCGCCCCGCGCCCATGAGCCCGGCGATGCCGACGACCTCGCCGCGCCGCACGTTCAGGTTCGAGCCCTTCACGACCATGCGCTCCGGCACCGTCGGGTGCTGCACCCACCAGTCCCTGACCTCGAAGAACACCTCGCCGATCTCGGGCGTGCGGTCGGGGTAGCGGCTCTCCAGCGACCGGCCGACCATGCCGCGGATGATGCGGTCCTCGTTGATCTCGCCGCGGGAGATGTCGAGCGTCTCGACCGTGCGGCCGTCGCGGATGATCGTGATCTCGTCGGCGATCTGCTCGATCTCGTTGAGCTTGTGGCTGATCATGATCGACGCGATGCCCTTGGCCTTGAGCCCCAGGATCAGGTCGAGCAGGTGCTGGGAGTCGTTCTCGTTCAGGGCCGCGGTCGGCTCGTCGAGGATCAGGAGCTTGACGTCCTTGTTGAGGGCCTTGGCGATCTCGATGAGCTGCTGCTTGCCGACACCGAGGGTCTTGATCGGCACGTCGGGGTCTTCGCTCAGCCCGACGCGGGCGAGCAGCTCGATCGTGCGCTCCTTCTGCGCCTGCCAGTCGATGCGGCCGAAGCGGCGGATCTCGTTGCCGAGGAAGATGTTCTCGGTGACGGACAGCTCGGGGATGAGCGCCAGCTCCTGGTGGATGATGACGATGCCCGCCTGCTCGCTCGCGGCGATGTCCTTGAAGCGCTGCTCCTCGCCGTACAGCAGGATCTCCCCGTCGTAGCTGCCGTACGGGTACACCCCGGAGAGGACCTTCATCAGCGTCGACTTCCCGGCGCCGTTCTCGCCGCAGATCGCGTGGATCTCGCCGGCGCGGACGGTGATCGAGACGTCGGCGAGCGCCTTGACCCCCGGGAACTCCTTGGTGATGCTGCGCATCTCCAGGATCGGGCCTGACACGGTCGGCAACGTTGCAGTGGTGCTCACGGATCTTCCTCGCGACGTGCGGTCACCTTCGATGTGACCGTTCACATCGATACATCGTCGTCTCCCGCGGGAGCGGTGTCAAGTCGGCGCGGGCATTCCGTGTCGCGACCGTGATCTCCCCGCGATCCGCAGGAACACGGGCATCCCGGCGGCGCGGCGGATCGAAAGGATTCGATCCGTGGAGGGGCGCGGCCCGCGGGAATCGAGTGCCCCGAACGCGCCGGATCGGCTCAGCGGGCGGCGGCCGACTCGCGAGCCCGCAGCAGCGTCTGCAGCGCCCCGAACGCGGGCGGATCCTCACCGCGGATCTGCGCCAGCAGGATGCGCACCGCGCGGCGGCCCAGCTCCGGGAAGTCCTGGTGCACGGTGCTCAGCGTCGGTGCCACGTGGGCCGCGACCGGGATGTCGTCGAAGCCGATCACGCTCACGTCATGCGGCACCCGCACCCCCGCGTCGCGGAAGCCGTGCAGCAGTCCGATCGCCATCAGGTCGTTCGCCGCGAACACCGCCGTGAAGTCGCGGCGGTGCGACAGCTCCTTGCCCGCGAAGTAGCCGAAGTCCGCCGTCCAGTCCCCGCGGATGGGCGGGAACGTGGGCAGATCGGCATCGCGCAGCGCGTCGAGGTAGCCCCGCATGCGCGACTCCGCCTCGATCCAGTCCTGCGGTCCGGCCAGGTGCAGGATGTCGCTGTGCCCGAGCGAGATGAGGTGCTCCGTCGCGGCTTTGGCACCGGCGACCTGATCGGCCGACAGGCTCACGCCGTCCGAGCCCGACGCCGTCTGCAGAGTGACGAAGGGCATCGCGCCGGACATGCCGCGCAAGACATGGAACACGCGCACCTGTGGCGCGAGCACCACGATCCCGTCGACCTGCTCCCGCTCGAGCTGGCGCACCGCGTTGCCGATGGCCTCCGGCGTGGTCGAGGGGAGGTTGAGCGTGGAGACCGAGTAGCCCTCCTCGCGCGCCGCATCCTCGATCCCGGCGATGGACGAGGTGGGGCCGAACTCGCCGATCGTGGCGGACAGGATGCCCAGCATGTTCGACTTGCTCGTCACCAGCGCGCGCGCCGCGAGGTTCGGCCGGTAGTCCAGCACGGCGATCGCGTCGAGCACCTTCGCCTTGGTCTCCGGCCGGATGCTGGGGTGATCGTTCAGCACGCGGGACACCGTCTGGTGCGACACCCCCGCGAGCCGGGCGACGTCGCGGATGCTCGGCAGGCGGGCACGCTCGGAGGACGTGGACATCACTGCCTCCTCGCGTGTGCACGGTCACATCGTCACTTCATTATGTCTGCCACGACCGCGCCGTGCATCCCGAAGGCGTCACGGACCGGTGGGCCGGAGGACGTCGCGGCGGGAGACCTCAGCCGAGGATGCGGGCGCCGGGCACTGGCCCGTGCACGTGCAGCGGGTCCAACCCCTCGTCCCGCAGCCGGGTCTGCACGTCCTGCGCGGTCTCGGGATCGGGGCACAGCAGCGCGACCGTGGGACCGGAGCCCGAGACGATCCCGTGCAGGGCACCCGCCGCGATCCCGCGGTCGATCGTGTCACCCAGATCGGGCCGCTCGTGCAGCGCCGCCGCCTGCAGGTCGTTGTGCAAGGCATCGGCGAGCTGGCGCGGGTCTCCGGTGCGCAGCGCCTGGAGCACCGGGATCGGCACGTCGAGCGACAGCGGCGGGTCATCGGCGAGCGCACCCTCCTCCTCGCGCAGCAGGTCGAGCCGCTCGTACACCACCGGGGTCGACAGGCCCTGCTCGCTCGTCACCAGCAGCCAGTCGAAGCGGCCACGCGCGAGCGCGGGGTTCAGCTGATCACCGCGCCCCGTGCCCACCGCCGTGCCGCCGTGCAGGGCGAACGGGACGTCGGCGCCGAGCCGCGCCGCCAGGTCGTGCAGACGCGCGGGCGACAGACCGGTCCCCCACAGCGCATCGCACGCGACCAGGGCCGCGGCGGCGTCGGCCGATCCGCCCCCCATGCCGCCAGCGACCGGAACGCTCTTGCGCACCTCGAGCGCCACCCCGCCGGTGTGCTCGGTGGCCGTGGCGAGCAGCTTCGCCGCACGCATCGCCAGGTTGCGGTCGTCGAGCGGCACGGAGCCGTCGTCCTCGACCCCGGACACCGTGATCGAGAAGTCGTCCGCCGGCCGCGCGATCACGTCTTCGTACAGCGACACCGCCTGGAACACCGTCGCGAGGGCGTGGTAGCCGTCGTCGTGGCGGCCACCGACCCCCAGATAGACGTTGATCTTCCCCGGCGCGCGCACGTGCACGGATCCGGCGGCCGAGGCGAGGCTCATGACCGGGTCACAGATCCGAGGAGGTGGCCCAGAGGTTCACGTCGATCCCCCCGGACAGCTCGTCGATGCGGGCGAGCTCCTCCGCGGAGAACTCGGGCCCGTCGAGCGCGGCGAGGTTCTCGTCGAGCTGCTCGGGCCGGGACGCCCCGATCAGGGCCGAGGCGACCACCGGGGTGCGCAGCGTCCACTGCAGCGCCAGCTGGGCGAGCGACTGTCCGCGGCCCTTCGCCACGTCGTTCAGCGCCCGCAGCGTCTGCACGGCCTCGTCGGTGAGCTTGCCCTTCGGGAGCGAGCCGCGCTGCTGCGCCCGGTCGGCGGTGCCGTCGCCCAGGTACTTGTCGGTGAGCAGTCCCTGCGCGAGCGGCGTGAACGCGATGGCCCCGAGACCCGACTCCTCGAGCGTCGTCGTGAGGCCGTCCTCGATCCACCGGTTCAGGATGGAGTACGCGGGCTGGTGGATGACCAGCGGGGTGCCGAGATCCTTCGCCACGGCGACCGCCTCGGCCGTGCGCTCGGCGCTGTACGACGAGATGCCCACGTAGAGGGCCTTGCCCTGCCGCACGAGCGTGTCGAGCGCGCCCACGGTCTCCTCGATCGGGGTGACCGGATCGACGCGGTGCGAGTAGAAGATGTCGACGTAGTCCAGGCCCATGCGCGTGAGCGACTGCTCGGCGCTGGCGAGGATGTACTTGCGGCTCGCGTAGTCGCCGTACGGGCCCGGCCACATGTCCCAGCCGGCCTTCGACGAGATGATGAGCTCGTCGCGGTAAGGCCGGAAGTCCTCCGCGAAGATGCGACCGAAGTTCTTCTCGGCGGAGCCGTAGGGCGGGCCGTAGTTGTTCGCGAGATCGAAGTGCGTGATACCGCCGTCGAACGCGTGACGCAGCAGCGCGCGCTGGTTGTCGAGCGGGATGTTGTCGCCGAAGTTCCACCACAGCCCGAGCGAGATCGGCGGCAGGTAGAGGCCGGACGACCCGACCTGACGGTAGGCGAACCGTCCGTAGCGGCCCTCGTCGGCGGCGTACGGGCGGTGGAGCTCGGGGACATCGGGACGGAAGCGCGGGGAGTCGGTCACGGTGCCAGATTACCGGGCGGTGTGGGATCCGGGATCGCCGTTGCGTGGCGCTCGATGCGCTGGTAGGCGGGGACGACGGGCGGTGCGGGACCACGGGCAACTCCGGGTTTCGTCGCCTACACTCGTGCCGCTCGGACGCCGCGGGGCAGTGACAACTGGCCGTCCGGGTGATCACGCAGTTCGCCAGGGCATCGTCCCGATGGCGTCGCGGTGTGGTGCGCGGCGATCCGCTGTGCCTGCAGCGCGCGCCGCACACTCCGAAGGAAACAACATGAAGATCCGCCCCGCTCTCGCTCTGTCCACCGCGGCCCTCGCGATCGGCGCTCTCGCCGGCTGCGCACCCGCCGCCACGACCCCCGCCGCGTCTGCGTCGCCCTCGCCCGGCGCCTCCGCGGACGCCGAGTGGTCGTACCGCGGCTCCAACGGCCCCGAGCACTGGGGGAAGTTCGGCGCCGCGTGCGAGAACGTCGACAGCTCCCACGAGTCCCCCATCGCCATCGACACCTCGACGGTGCAGATGGGGACCGCCGCGCAGAAGGTCGTGACGCACTACGCCCCCGCCGCGTTCGACATCGAGAACAACGGCCACACCATCGAGGCGATCCCCGAGGACCCCGCGGCCGACTCGATCGAGGTGGACGGCAAGACCTACGAGCTGCAGCAGTTCCACCTGCACGCGAGCAGCGAGCACACGATCGACGGACGCACGGCCCCCGCCGAACTCCACCTGGTGCACAAGGCCGAGGACGGCTCGGTGCTCGTGCTCGGCGTGATGCTGCAGGCAGGGGCGGCCAGCACGGCGCTCGACGAGTTCTTCTCCTCGATCACGCCCACGGTGAGCGAGAAGGGCACGCCGCTGAGCCACGAGATCGACCCGAGCGCGCTCATCCCGGCGGACGGCATGAGCGTGCAGTACGACGGCTCGCTCACCACGCCGCCGTGCACCGAGGGCGTGCGCTGGAACGTCTACCTCACCCCGGTGACGGTGTCGGCGGAGGAGCTCGCCGCGTTCACCGCCGTGTACCCCGACAACCACCGACCCGTGCAGCCCCTGCACGACCGCACGCTCACCGAGATCCCCTCGGGGGTCTGAGCTCCGCGTCCTGCCCGCAGCTCCGCCGGGCTCCCGCCGCGACGGCGGGAGCCCGGCGGTGTCGAGGGGCAGAACCTCAGGCCGCGCGCGGGGCGTCAGGCCGCGCGCTGGGCGTCAGGCGGCGCGCAGGGCGTCAGGCGGCTGCGTCGAGGGGCAGGACCCGGGCCGCGCGCAGAACCTCAGGCCGCGCGCGGGGCGTCAGACCCCGGCCGCCGCGTCCGGCACCGCCGGTGCCTGCTGCGCGATGCGCTGGTAGTCGTCGACCGTGAGGTCCTCGCCGCGGGCGGTCGGAGCCACGCCGGCGGCCGTCAGCACCTCGGTCGCGGCGGCCGAGCTGCCGAAGACGCCGGACAGCGCCTGGCGGAGCATCTTGCGGCGCTGGTTGAACGCGGCATCGACGATCTCGAAGGTGCGGCGACGCTCGGCCTCGGAGCCGCGCTCCCCGTCCGACCGATCGAACCCGACCAGCAGGCTGTCGACGTTCGGGACGGGCCAGAACACCTGCCGCGACACCGTGCCGGTGAGCCGCCACTCGCCGTACCACGCGGCCTTCACGCTCGGCGAGCCGTAGATCTTCGACCCCGGCTTCGCCGCCAGGCGCTCGGCCACCTCGGCCTGCACCATCACGACGCCCCGCTGCAGGTAGGGGAAGGTCTCGAGGAAGTGCAGCAGCACCGGCACCGACACGTTGTACGGCAGGTTCGCGACCAGGACGGTCGGCTCGCCGGGCAGCTCGGCCACCCGCAGCGCGTCGGCATCGACCACCGTGAGCGCCCCCTCGGGAACGCCGTGCTCGGCGGCGGTCTGCGGCAGGCGGGCGGCGAGGCGGTGATCGATCTCCACGGCGGTGACGGCGGCCCCGGTCTCCAGGATCGCGAGCGTCAGCGAACCCAGGCCGGGCCCCACCTCGACCACGCGCTCGCCCGGCTGCACGCGCGCGGCCTGCACGATCTTGCGGACCGTGTTCGCGTCCGTGACGAAGTTCTGGCCCAGCTTCTTGGTGGGGGTGACATCGAGCTCGGCGGCCAGTCGGCGGATCTCGGCGGCTCCGAGCAGGGTGACGGTCATGCGTCCATTCTCGCCGAAAGCCCGACCGTCCCCGGCACTCGCTATCCTGCGGGGATGCCCTCCCTCGGTGAACTGATCGCTCCGCGGCGCATGGGCAGGGACTTCCGCTGGCTGCTCGCGTCGTCGTGGACGAGCAACATCGGCGACGGCGTGGCGCTGGCCGCCGCTCCCCTGCTCATCGCCTCGATGACCTCGTCGCCGATCCTCGTCGCCTCCGGCGCCGTCCTCCAGTTCCTGCCCTGGCTGCTGTTCGGCCTGCACGCGGGGGCCATCGCCGACCGCTTCGACCGTCGGCGCTTGGTGATGATCGCGAACGCCGCGCGGGCGGTCGTGCTCGCGGCGCTGTGCGTGTTCCTCGTGACGGGCACCGCGAACATCGGGATCGTGCTCGCGGTGGCCTTCCTGTACGGCTCGGCCGAGGTGTTCGTCGACACCGCGAGCAGCACGCTGCTGCCGATGATCGTGAAGCCGGATGACCTCGGGATCGGCAACGCGCGGCTCCAGGCCGGCTACCTCGTGGCCAACCAGTTCGCCGGTCCTCCCCTCGGGGCGTTCCTGTTCGCCGCGGGGCACGCCTGGCCGTTCCTGGTCGAGATGCTGTGCGTCAGCCTCGCGGTCGTGCTGATCTCCCGCATGGCCCGCACGCCCGTGCCGCCCCGGGCGGACGCCGCCGCACACCCGCCCGTGCACACCGACATCGCGGAGGGGCTGCGCTGGCTGTGGCGCAACCCGCCCGTGCGCATGCTGGTGATCATCATCCTCGTCTTCAACGTCACGTGGGCGGCGCCGTGGGGCGTGCTCGTGCTGTACGCGACCGAGCACCTGCAGATGGGCCCGGTGGGGTACGGCGCCCTCACCACGGCGTCCGCGGCCGGCGGCATCCTCGCGACGTTCAGCTTCGGGTGGCTCGAACGGCACGTGTCGTTCGCGACCCTCATGCGCATCGTGCTCTCGCTGGAGGTGCTGATGCACCTGGCGTTCGCGCTCACCACCGCCGGCTGGGTGGCGCTGATCATCATGTTCTTCTTCGGCGCGTACGCCTTCGTGTGGGGCACGATCTCCACGACCGTCCGGCAGCGTCTCGTGCCCGCCGAGCTGCAGGGGCGCGTCGCCTCGGTCAACATGGTCGGGGTGTTCGGGGGCATGATCGTCGGCCAGGCGCTCTGCGGAGTGATCGCCCAGCTGTGGGGGCTCACCGCACCGTGGTGGTTCGCGTTCGGCGGCGCAGCGATCACGCTGCTGCTGGTGTGGAGGCCGATCTCGCAGATCGTGAGCGCGAAACCGGTCGCCCAGACCGGCCCGGACGACGTGGACGCTCAGTCGGTGAACGAGCCGTAGACCCGCAGGGTGTTCTCGGCGAGCTGCGCGGACAGCTCGTCGACGCCGATGCCGAGCTCGGCGGCCAGGAAGCGGACCGTGATCGGCACGAGGTAGGGCGCGTTCGGACGGCCCCGCAGCGGCGTCGGCGTGAGGAACGGGGCGTCGGTCTCCACCAGAAGTCGGTCGAGCGGCGTGACCTTCAGCGCGTCGCGCAGGTTCTGCGCGTTCTTGAACGTGACGTTGCCCGCGAACGACAGGTGGTAGCCCGCGTCGGCGCACACCCGGGCCATCGCGGCGTCGCCGGAGAAGCAGTGGAACACCGTGCGATCGGGAGCGCCCACACGCGACAGGGTCTCCAGCACCGCGTCGTGCGCGTCGCGGTCGTGGATCTGCATCGCGATGCCGTGCTTCTTCGCGAGCGCGATGTGCGCCTCGAACGACTCGAACTGCGGCCCGCGGCGCTCCGGCTCGGTGCGGAAGAAGTCGAGCCCGGTCTCGCCGATCGCGCGGGTGCGCGGATGCGCCGCCAGCTCGTCGATCACCGCGAGGGCCTCGTCGAGACCGACACCGCCGCGACGGCCCTGCTCGGCATAGGTCGGCGCGTCGTTCGGGTGGATCGCCACCGCGGCGAGCACGCGCCGGTCCGAAGCCGCCGCCTCGACCGCCCAGCGCGACGACTCGATGTCGCCCGATGCCTGCACGACCCCGGCGATGCCCACGGCCTCGGCGCGGTCGAGCTGCTCCGTCAGGCTCAACGGCTCGTCGCCGTCCATGATCTCCAGGTGCGCGTGGTTGTCGTACACCGGGACGGCGAGGGGCTCAGGGGCTGCGGGATACCGCAGGTCTTTGCGCCCGTCGCCGTCTCGGCGCTGCACGTACGTCTCGGTCATGGGGTGTCGGTCAGGCCGTGGACTCCACGCGCGGGAACAGCGGCGCGAGGCCGTTGACGCTCGTGCCCGGCTTCAGCACGCCCCACGCCCCCGCCTCACGGATCGGCTGGTCCTGCAGACGACCCAGCGTCTCGGCGGCGCCCAGTGCGATCCACAGCTTCTCGGTGGACTGCGGCATCACCGGCGACAACAGCACCGCCAGGGCCCGCAGGCCCTCGGCACACGTGTACAGCACCGTGCCCAGACGCTCGCGCTTCTCGTCGTCGCGGGCCAGCGCCCACGGCTCGTTCTCGGTGATGTAGCCGTTGAGCGCGTCGACGATGGTCCAGATCGCGGAGATCGCCTCGTCGATGCGGAACTGGCCGATCGCGGCATCCGCCTTCGTCGCGGCGTCGGCGACGATCTTCTGGATCGCGAGGTCCGCCTCGGTGTACTCGGCCGCCGGCGGGACGATGCCCTCGAAGTACTTCTCGATCATCGCGGTCGTGCGGGAGGCGAGGTTGCCGAAGCCGTTCGCGAGCTCGGCCTGGTAGCGGGCGGACAGGTCCTCCCAGGAGAACGAGCCGTCCTGGCCGAACGCGATCGCCGACAGGAAGTAGAAGCGGTAGGCGTCGGAGCCGAACACGTCGGTGATCTCGGTCGGCGCGATGCCGGTCAGCTTCGACTTGGACATCTTCTCGCCGCCGACCAGCAGCCAGCCGTGCGCGAACACGCCCTGGGGAACGTCGAGCCCCGCCGCCATCAGCAGCGCGGGCCAGATCACCGCGTGGAAGCGCAGGATGTCCTTGCCGACCACGTGGTACGCGGGCCAGCGGCGCGCGAACGTCTCCTCATCGGAGCCGTAGCCCACGGCGGTGGCGTAGTTGAGCAGCGCGTCGACCCACACGTAGATCACGTGCGACTCGTCCCACGGCAGCGGGATGCCCCAGTCGAACGTGGAACGCGAGATCGACAGGTCCTTGAGCCCCTGGCTCACGAACGACACGACCTCGTTGCGCGCCGAGTCCGGCCGCACGAAGTCGGGCTCGGTCTTGTACAGCTCGAGCAGCCGGTCCTGGAACTCGCTCAGCTTGAAGAAGTAGTTCTTCTCCTGCAGCAGCTCCAGCGGCTTGGAGTGGATCGCACACACCTTCAGCCCCTCGAAGGGACCGGTGCCGTCGACGATCTCGGACTCCGGCTTGAACTCCTCGCAGCCCACGCAGTAGAGCGCCTCGTACTCGCCCGCGTAGATGTAGCCGCGGTCGTACAGGCGCTGGAAGAACGTCTGCACGTTGGTCTCGTGGCGCTCCTGCGTCGTGCGGATGAAGTCGTCGTTGGCGACATCGAGGGTCGTCAACAGCGGGAACCAGCTCTCGCTGACCAGCTTGTCCACCCACTCCTGCGGCGTCACGCCGTTGGCCGCCGCCGCCCGCAGCATCTTCTGCCCGTGCTCGTCGGTGCCCGTGAGCATCCAGGTGTCATCCCCCGCCTGGCGGTGCCACCGCGCGAGCGTATCGACCGCCACCGTCGTGTACCCGTGGCCGATGTGGGGCACGTCGGACGGGTAGTAGATGGGCGTGGTGATGTAGAAGGATTCGCCTGCGGGCATGGAGCAATTCTAGGTGGCGCGGCGCTCGTGGTTACGCGCTCACGCGACCGTCACCTCGACGCGGTGCCAGCCCTGGGCGCCGTCCGGCACGGGAGCCGCCCGGTCCGCGGTCTGGGTCTCCCCCTCGGCGTTCACGGCGCGGCACTCGATGGTGTGCGCGCCGCTCTCCGCCGTCCACGGCAGACGCCACTGCACCCACGTGTCGGCGGAGATCGCGGCGGCCAGCTCCGCGCGCTGCCACGGCCCCTCGTCCACCCGCACCTCGACGCCCTCGATGCCGGTGTGCTGCTGCCACGCCATGCCCGCGATCACCGCGTCGCCCGCGTCGATACGCTGCCCGGGGCGCGGCACGTCGATGCGCGACTGCAGCTTGACGGGCCCGCGCTCCGACCACCCCCGGGTCGTCCAGTACGCGGCGGCCCTGTCGAAGCGGGTGACCTCCAGCTGCGTCACCCACTTCGTCGCCGACACGTAGCCGTACAGCCCCGGCACCACCATCCGCACCGGGAAGCCGTGTTCGAGCGGCAGCGGCTCGCCGTTCATGCCCACCGCGAGCAGGGCGTCCCGGTCGTCGGTGAGGGCCTCGAGCGGGGTCGAGGCCGTGAAGCCGTCGGCCGAGGTCGAGAGCACCATGTCGGCATCGGGGTCGACGCCCGCGCGGGCGAGCATCTCCCGCACCGGGTACCCCAGCCAGCGCGCGGTGCCGATCAGCGAGCCGCCCACCTCGTTCGACACGCACGCGAGCGTGACATCGGCCTCCACGAGCGGCAGGGCGAGCAGCTCCTCCCACGTGAGCACGACCTCGCGATCGACCATGCCGTGGATGCGCAGCGACCAGTCGGCGGGGTCCACGCGCGGTACGATGAGAGCGGTGTCGATGCGATAGAACTCGGCGTTCGGGGTGACCACCGGCGCGAGACCGGGGATGTCGAGCTCGGCCGCGGCGGGCACGGCAGCGGCGGGGCGAGCCGGGGAGGGCAGCCGCAGCGCCGCGCGGACGGCTTCGACGGAGCGCGTCGCGCCACGGGCGAGCGAGCTGCCGATGAGCGCGACGAGACCGACCGCGGCGGCCCCGGCCGTCCACAGCAGGAAGCGGCGGCGATCCTCGTGGTCCGGTGCGAGTCCGGCGACCGGGCGGAGGCGGCGGATCAGCAGGCGCAGCACGATCACGGAGACGAGACCGGCGACCAGTCCGGGAAGCCACGCGAACGGGCCGGAGCCGGGGCGGATCAGCGCGACGACGACGGCGACGGCGCCCAGCGCCCCGAGGACCGCGGCGCCCGCGCCGGACCAGCGACGCTCCGCGATCCCGGCGAGCGTGGCGACCACCGCGAGCACGATCGCGATCCCGGTGAGCAGCGCGACCTTGTCGCCGGTGCCGAACAGCGCGATCGCGGCGTCCTTCGCCCAGCTCGGCGCGAGGTCGATCAGCCCGCCGCCGATCACCGCGAACGGGCTCGCCGCCGGCTCGACGAGCGCGGCCGCCAGTTCGCCCAGCGCGACGCCGAGCAGGGCGGCGCTCAGCCCGGCGGCGGCCGACCGGAGCCGGTCCCGCCGGGCCGACCCCGCCCCGTGCGTCATGAACCGAGGGTAACCCCGGCGCAGCGGATCAGAGCGCGTTGCGTCGTGCGACCTCGCCCAGCCACGCCAGCGACGGCTTCGGGAACCGCTCGAACGTCTCGTGATCGAACCCGATCAGCCCGAAGGTCGGCCGGAAGCCGCTCGCCCACTCGTAGTTGTCCAGCGCGCTCCAGTGCTGATACCCGCGCACCTCGATGCCGTCCGCGATCGCGCGGTGCAGGCCCTCCAGTGCGCCCTGCGTGTAGGCGATGCGGCGGGTGTCGTCGGCCGTGGCGATGCCGTTCTCGGTCACGATCACCGGCACCCCGCCACTGCGCTGCCACGCGCTGCGCACCCCCAGCTCGAGCGCGGGCGGGTAGAACTCCCACCCGGTCAGCGTCGTCTCCACGTCGTCGGCGACCGGCCGCGGTCCCTCCGGACCGATGAACGTGCGCGTGTACGCCTGCACGCCCACGAAGTCGTCACCGGCCGACTGCTCCAGGTACCAGTGGTCGCGCGGGTCGCCGTAGGCCGCCAGCATCTCGTCGGCGCCCGGCTCGCCCGTCGAGTGGAAGGCCTGGGTCGCGATGGTCCACCCCGCCTGCGCGCCCGGCACGGTGTGCACGAGTTCGGAGGCCCGGCGGTGCGCGGCCAGCAGCGTGTCCGCCACGGCGAGGTCGGGATTGGGCAGGCCGTAGGCGACGAGGTTGGCCGCGTCCTCTCCCCCGGCCAGCATCGCGGCGATGTTGGGCTCGTTGATCGTGCACACGTAGCGCACGCCGTCGAGGATGGGCAGCACGGTCTCCACGTAGCGCGAGAACAGGTCGACCGCGTCGTCCGCGCGCCAGAAGCCGTCGCGCTGGAACCACTGCGGCACCGTGAAGTGCATGAGGGTGACCGTCGGGTCGAGCCCGTGCTCCCGCGCGGTGTCGATCATGCGGAGGTAGTGGTCGAGCATCGCCCGTGACACGAAGCCGCGCTCCGGCTCGATCCGCGCCCACTCGACCGAGAAGCGATAGGAGTTCAGCCCCGCCTCGGCCAGCAGCCGCATGTCCTCCGGGTAGCGGTGGAAGTGGTCGGCGGCGTCGCCGGAGGGCTCGACCATGGGCGAGTCGGGGGCGTGCTCCATCGCCCACCAGTTGCTCGTGGTGTTGTTGCCCTCCACCTGATGGGCGGCGGTCGCGGCGCCCCAGAGGAAGCCGTCGGGGAATGCGAGCACGGATGCGCTCCTCTCTCTTTCTTGCAGATCTCCCGGCGCGGTTCAGCGCGCGCGGGAGGGGTTGGGCACGGCGTCGAGCAGCTCGACCGTGTACGGGTCCTCGGGGTGCTGGAGCACGTGCGAGGTCTCGCCGCGCTCCACGACCCGTCCGCCGTTGAGCACCAGGATGTTCTCGGTGACCAGGCGCGCGCTCAGCAGGTCGTGCGTGATGTAGAGCATGCTGATGCCCCAGCGCTCACGCAGGTCCTCCAGCAGCGCGAGCACGCCGGCACGCAGCGACACGTCGAGCATCGACACGGGCTCGTCGGCGATCAGCACCTGCGGGTCGCTCGCGAGCGCACGGGCGATCACGACGCGCTGCCGCTGTCCGCCGGAAAGCTGGTGCGGCAGCTTGGCCGCGAACTGCTCGACGGGCGTGAGGCCGACGGTCTCCAGCAGTTCGAGCACGCGCGCCCGCGCCTCGGTGCCGCGCAGCGTCGTGTAGTTGCGGATCGGGCGGGACAGCGCATACTCGACCGTGTGCAGCGGGTTCAGGGCCGCATACGGGTCCTGGAACACCATCTGCACGTCCTTGCGGAGGTCGCGCAGGCCCCGGCGCTTCAGTGCGGCGACGTCGGTGTCGCCGAAGCGGATCGTGCCGGCGGTGGGCTTCTCGACGCCGGTGAGCATCTTCGCGATCGTCGACTTGCCCGACCCCGAGGCGCCGACCAGCGCGAGGGCCTCCCCCGGCTCCAGCCGGAAGGACACGTCGTCGACCGCGACCACCGGCTCCTGCCCGCGCCGCGGCGCCGGGTATCGCTTGGTGACGCCGTCCACCACGATCGCCGCGTCCGCGCGCCGGGTGTCGCGCGCAGACACGGTCGGCAGGGTCTCGGTGACGTCGGTGCGGCTGCGGCCCTCGCGGCGGCGGGTGCCCACATCGAGGAACCCGGGGATCTCGATCTTCTCCGCCCGGGGGTCGGCGTAGTGGCTCAGCAGCATGCGCGTGTACTCGTCCTGCGGACGGTGCAGGATGTCGTGGCTCGGGGCGTCCTCCACGATGCGGCCCTCGTGCATCACCATGACCCGGTCGGTGGCCTCGAGCACGATGCCGAGGTCGTGGCTGATGAGGATCGCCGTGAACCGTTCCGACCGCTGCAGCTCCTGGATCGTGTCCATCACCGCGTGCTGCACGAGCACATCGAGGGCCGTGGTCGGCTCGTCGAACACCATGAGCTGCGGCTCCAGCGACAGCGCGAGGGCGATCGAGGCGCGCTGCCGCATGCCGCCCGAGAGCTCCCCGGGGTAGCGGTCGAGCACCTCGGGCTTCAGGCCGACCTTCCCCACGAGCTCGCGGGCCCTGGCCTCACGGGCCTCGCGGGGCACATGCCCGTGCGCGGCGAAGATGTCGCGGAAGTGACCTGCGACCGTGCGCACGGGGTTGAGCGCGTTCATGCCCGACTGCAGCACCATCGCGAAGCCGCCCTGCCGCTGGCGGCGCAGTCCCTCGGCGTCGAGCTCGCGGATGTCGCGCCCGTCGAACAGGATGCGACCGCCGCTGATGCGCGCCGGGGGCTTCTGCAGCCGGGTCAGCGCGAACCCGAGCGTGGACTTGCCCGACCCGGACTCGCCGACGAGTCCGACGAACTCGCCGCGTCGCAGCGTGAACGACACGTCGTGCACGGCCTGCACGGGCTGCTGCCCCGGGGAGGCGTACTCGACGGACAGGTTCTGCACGTCGAGGAGGATTCCGGCGTTGCGATCCGAGGTGTGCGCGGTCATGGCGCTCATCGCCCCTTCCCTTCCCGCAGGCGCGGATTGGAGATGCCGTCCACGCCGAAGTTGATGAGTGTGAGGCTGAGGGCCAGCAGGGCGATGCACAGACCGGGGGCGAACAGCAGCAGCCACTGCCCGGTGAGCAGCGAGTTGGAGTTCTGCGCCCAGTAGAGCATGGTGCCCCAGCTGACGATGCTGGAGTCGCCGAGGCCGAGGAACTCCAGGCCCGCCTCCGCCAGGATCGCCGCGGTGGCCGCGCCGAACAGGGTCCCCGCGATGATCGAGGTCATGTTCGGGAGGATCTCGCGGAACACGATGCGGGCCCTGCTGTCGCCGGAGAACTGGGCCGAGGTGACGAAGTCGTTGCCGCGCAGCGACTGGGTCTGGCTGCGCAGAACGCGCGCGCCCCACGCCCATCCGGTGACCACGATCACGGCGATGATCATGAGGATGCCGCCGTTCTGCAGGTACGCGGCGATCACGATCATGAGCGGCAGGCCGGGGATCACGAGGAACAGGTTCACGATGAACCCGACGACCTCGCCGGCGAAGCCGCGCATGTACCCCCAGCTCAGGCCGATCAGCACCGCGACGATCGTGGAGAGGATGCCGGCTGCGAACCCGACCAGCAGACTCACCTGCGCGCCGTAGATGAGCTGGCTGAGCACGTCCTCGCCCGCGGCGGTCGTGCCGAGCCAGTGCTCCCACGACGCGTCGGCGTTGCGCTCGAAGCCGTTTTCCTTCGGGCCGTACGGCGCGAGGAGCGGCGCGAACACCGCGACCAGGACGAAGAAGGCGAGGATGCACAGCCCGAGCCGTGCCTTGCCGTTGGCCCACAGGGTGCCGACCATGCGCCCGAAGGAGCGCCACGGGCTGGGGGCCGCGATCCGATCGGCCGGGATCTTGACGTTCATGGTGGAGGGTGCCTGATTCGGAGCAGTCATCGTCGCGTCCTCGGGTCGAGTACCCCGTAGAGGATGTCCACGAGGAAGTTGGCGATGAGCACGCTCACGGTGATCATCAGGAACAGCGCCTGCATGAGCGGGTAGTCCTGCCCGATCACGGCGTTGAACAGCAGGTAGCCGATGCCCGGATAGCCGAACACCTGCTCCACGAGGATCGACCCGCCCACCACGCCGCCGAGCGTGAGCCCGAAGCCGGTGAGGTTCGGCAGGATCGCGTTGCGCGCGGCGTAGCGGAGCGCGATCGTGCGCCCGCGCAGCCCGTTGGCCTCACCGAAGGTGATGTAGTCCTCGCCGAGCGTGTTGATCATGGCGTTGCGCATGCCGATGATCCAGCCGCCGAGCGACGTGAGCAGGATCGTCAGCGCCGGCAGGAACGCGTGGCGCACCAGGTCGACGATGAAGTCCCACGTGAACCCGGGCGTCGTGGTCGCCGAGTAGGCGCCGGTCGTCGGGAACCAGTGCAGCACGTAGCCGAGGAAGAACAGCAGCAGCAGCGCGGTCCAGAAGTACGGGAAGGTGCTGAGGAACGAGCCGGTCAGCGTGGGCAGCGAGTCGAGCCAGGTGCCGCGCCGCCACGCGGCCATCACGCCGATGAGGGTGCCGATCACGAACGCGAGGATCGTGACGATGCCCACCAGGCCCAGCGTGTACGGCAGCGCCGTGGACACCATGCTCGACACCGACTGCGGGTAGAACGTGTACGAGACGCCGAAGTCGAGCCGTACGACCTGACCGAGGTAGGCGACGTACTGGTCCCACAGCGAGCCGGTCGGCACGCCGAGCTGCGCCTCGATCGCGGCCCTGGTCGCATCCGACACGGGTCCGTTCTGCGAGAGCTTGGCGATCGCGGCGTCGGCGGGCGAGCCGGGCATCATGCGCGGGAGGAAGAAGTTCAGCGTGACCGCGGCCCACAGGGTCAGGACGAACAGGCCGAGTTTCTGGGCGACGTACTTCACTGGTCGTCTCCGTTCACTCGCTTCAGGTGGGTGAAGATCATCAGGGGCGCCGAGTCGTAGTTCTGCGGGATCATGTACGGGTCGTCGGCGGACGGCCACCCGGTGAACTTCGCGTCGTTGAACAGGCCCCAGATGCCGCCGTAATACATGCCGATCACGGGCAGCTCGTCGTACACGATGTTCTGCAGCTCGTGCACGATCTCGCCCTGGCGCTGCGGGTCGACCGTCGCGCGGTACTCCGCGAGCAGCGCATCGGCCTCCGGTGAGCGGTAGCGCTCGAAGTTGTTCGTGGTCGACTCCCCGGACGGCACGTAGAAGTCGCTGGAGAGCAGGCTGTTGAACGCCTGGTAGACGTCGCCGTTGCCCATGCCGCCGATCGCCATCTCGAAGTCGCCGTTGCCGATCGCGCTCTGGTAGCCCGCGGGCTGCGGCAGCTTCAGCGAGACCTTGATGCCGATGTCTCCGAGCTGGCGCTGCACGGTCTGCGCGGCGCGGGTCCAGTCGGAGAAGCCGTTCGCGGTGGTGAGCGAGAACTCCAGCTGCTCGCCGTCCGGCCCCACCAGCCGATCGCCGTCGAGCGTGTAGCCGGACTCGGCGAAGGCGGCGAGCGCGGCGTCCTCGTCCTGCGCGATCATGCCCGCGTCGGGGATCTCGGGGTCGAGGTACTGCTCCTGGTTCGGCAGGATCAGGCCGGTCTGGCCGGCGGGCTTCATGTAGCCCTCGGACGCGGTCTCGGCGATCTCCTCGCGGTCGAGCGCGAGCGCGATGCCGCGGCGCACGTTGACGTCGTCGAACGGGGCGACCTCGAGGTTCGGCACCAGGGAGATTACGCCGCCCGGCGGGAACCACCAGGTGTTGTCCGGGCTGGCCGCGCCCCACGTGCCCTCCACGTCGGAGATGAACGCGTACGCCCAGTCGTAGCCGCGCGTGACGGTGTCGAGCTGGCTGTTGGTCGCCGGGAGGATGATGTGCTCGATCTCGATCCGGTCGGCCTGCCAGTAGTCGGGGTTGCGGTCCATCGAGTACTGCTGATCGTTGTAGTTGCCGAGCACGAACGGGCCGGTGCCGACCGGATCCTCGTTGCGCCAGGTGCCCGGATCCTGCACGTCCTTCCAGATGTGCTCCGGCACGATCATGGTCTGGCCGAGGATCGACAGCGACGGGGCATCCTCGCTCTGCAGGTGGAAGATCACGTCGGAGCCGTCGACCTCGACCGAGTCGATGTGCTGCCAGGCGCCCTTGATGTCGAGAGACGGCTCATCCTTCAGCAGCTGGAACGTAAAGGCGACGTCGTCGGCCGTGAAGTCCTCGCCGTCGCTCCACTCGACCCCGTCGCGCAGCGTCATCACGATCGTGCGGGCGTCGGGCTGCGACCACGCGGAGGCCAGCCACGGGTTGAGCTCGCCGTCGAGCGGGTTCACCAGGATCAGCGGCTCGTAGATCCACCGCGAGGCGGTGCGCGTGTTGGTCAGGTACGGGTTGAAGTTCTTCGTGAAGAACGGGTTGCCGTGGTCGGCGTTGATCAGCATCGTGTCCTCGCCGATGGAGGGGTCGGGCTGGGAGCTGATCTGGATGCTGCAGCCGCTGAGCGCGATCGCCGCGGCCGCGAGCCCCACGACGGCGGCTCTGCGCCAGCGTCGGAAGGTGTGCGTCTCTGCCACTGGGGGACCTCATGTCGTCTCTGTCATGATGGGCGCCCCACGGGTCGGAGCGTCCGTCGGCCGAAGCCGCATGAGCGAGTGTAAGCGCATACATTTGCGATCGGCAACCCCTTGACACCGCGCTCCCGTCCGTTCGAGGCGCGTCAGGAGGGTCGCGCGGAGCTCTCCCGCAGGAGGATCTGCAACGGCAGCCGCACCACCGCGGGCGGGGCCTCCGGCTCCTCCAGCCGGCGCGCCAGCACCTGCACCGCGGCGCGGCCCAGCTCGATCATCGGCTGCCGGATCGTCGTCAGCGGGGGGACGGAGAGGGCGGCGGCGTCGATGCCGTCGAACCCGGTCACGAGCACGTCGTCGGGCACGCGCACGCCCGCGCGGTGCAGCACGTCGACGACCCCCAGCGCCATCTGGTCGTTCGCCGCGATCACCGCGGACGGGGGTGCGCCGTCGCGCAGCAGCTTCTCGGCCGCGCGCCGCCCCGATGCCCGCGTGAAGTCGCCGCGCAGCAGCCGCAGCTCCTCGGTCGCCCGGCCCGACGCCGCCACGGCCGCCACCACGCCCTCGCGCCGCTGCTCCGCGTCGGGCGAGTCCGCGGGACCCGCGAGGAACGCGACCGCACCCTCCCCGACCTGCGCGAGAACGTGCCGCGCGAGCTCGCCCATCGCCTCGGCGTTGCTGACCGTGACGTGGTCGTAGTCGTCGCCGCGCGGCGGACCGGACAGCACCACGACCGGGATGCGGCGCGCGAGCCGCGCCAGCACGTCATCCGGCACGCTGCTCGCGAGCACCATGAGCCCGTCGACACGACCGGCCATGTCCCGCACGGTCGACCGGTCGGGGTCGTCGCGCCCCACGCCCACCATCAGCACGAAGCCCTGCTTCCACGCCTCCAGCTCGGCCCCGCGCAGCACCTCGTCCAGGAACAGCATCGAGGCGGCAGGGGCGCCGGGCTCGCCCTCGTCCTCCACCACCGTGAACGGCGGGGCCGCGGCTCCCGCACTCGACAGGACGTCGAGCGCGGGGGCGTCCTCCGCCGCGTCGAACCCCGGGAAGTACAGGCCCAGCACGCCCGTCCGGCGCTCGGCCAGCCCGCGCGCGCTCCCGCTCGGGACGTAGCCGAGAGCCGTGACCGCATCGAGCACCCGCTCGCGGGTCGCCGGTCGTACGGCATCGGGCGACCGCAGCACCCGCGACACGGTGGCGATCGAGACGCCCGCGTGCGCGGCGACGTCGTACACGGTCGCGGCCTTGCTCACGGCGGATCCCCCAGGGTCGAGTCGTCGGATCGGGTGTCAGGACAGCGTAGATCAGACCCGGCGGGCGATCAGCGCACCGTGCGGGCGCGTGCTCGCCTCCCCGGGCACGCGGGCGCGGGTCTCGGTCCCCTCGACCTCGAGCCCCGCGGCGGCGAGCAGCGGCGTGAGCGCCCCCGCCGACCAGAAGTACGCGGTCGTGATCGCGTGGTCGAACGGCGCGCGCGGCTCGCCGTCGAAGAAGCCCAGCAGCAGTCGTCCTCCTGGCGCGAGCACGCGCGCGAACTCGCCGAGCGCGGCGGGCACCTCGGTCGGCGGCGCGTGGATGAGCGAGTACCACGCGAGGACGCCGCCCAGCGACCCGGCGGGCTGCGGCAGCGCGAGGAAGGAGCCCTGGGTGACGTCGAGGCCGGGGCGCCGCGTGCGAGCCTCCGCGACGAACTCCGCCGACAGGTCGATGCCCGACACGTCGTGCCCCGCGTCGTGGAGGAACCGCGTCCACAGCCCGGGACCGCACCCGGCGTCGAGCAGGGCACCCGAGGTGGCTCGGCGCCAGCGATCGATCGTGTCGCGGTCGCGGGGGTCCAGCTGCTCCACCGTGCCGGCGATCGCGACGTACTCCGCGGCGCGGCGGTCGTAGGCGGCCGCGATGGCGTCGTGCGCCTCCGCCGGTGTCGTCATCGGGTGCCCCCCGAGCTCATCGGGTACGGGCGGCGAGGGCGGCCTGGTAGAGGTCGCGCGTGGAGAGGCCGGTCTGCGCCGCCACCTCGGCCGCGGCCTCCTTCAGGCGCGTGCCGTCCGCGACCAGGGCCTGCACCTGGGCCAGCGCGTCGTCGGCCGACACCGCGCGGCGGGGCGCGCCCTCGACCACGACCACGATCTCGCCCTTCACGCCGTCGGCGGCCCAGGCGGCGAGCTCGGCGGCGGTCCCGCGGCGCACCTCCTCGTACAGCTTCGTCAGCTCCCGGCACACCGCGATCCGGCGGTCCTCGCCGAACGCCGCCCCCATGTCGGCGAGCGTCGCGGCCAGGCGCGACGGCGACTCGAAGAACACCATGGTGCGCGGCTCCGCGACGAGCGCCGTCAGGGTCGCCCGGCGCTCCCCCGGCTTGCGCGGCAGGAACCCCTCGAACGTGAAGCGGTCGGTCGGCAGACCCGAGATCGCCAGCGCCATGAGCACGGCGCTCGGACCGGGGATCGCGGTGACCGTGACCCCCTGCGCCACGGCCTCGGCCACGAGCCCGTAGCCCGGGTCGCTCACGGTCGGCATGCCCGCGTCGCTCATCACCACGACATCGGTGTCCGCGGCGAGGGCCGCCAGCTCCGCGGCCTTCTGCTTCTCGTTGTGGTCGTGCAGCGCGATCAGGCGCGGGCGGTTGGCGATCTGCAGCGCCTGCAGAAGCCGCTGCGTGGTGCGGGTGTCCTCCGCGACCACGACCTCCGCGTTCTCCAGCACCTCCACCAGACGCCGGGACGCGTCCCCGAGATTCCCGATGGGCGTGGCGGCGAGGATGATCACCCGCCCAGCTTAGGCGGGCGGGTGGCCATCCTGATCGCCGCGACGGCTCTCGCGATACCAGCGGATGACCATGGAGATCACGCCCACCACGAGCAGCACCCCGCAGGCGACGAAGAAGATCCGGAAAGCGACCTCGGTCGCAAGAGCGGCGTTGAGGAAAGCCAGGCCGGCGCAGAACAGAGTGGCGATCCACCCAGTGATCCGTGCCCCGCTGGGCCGCGCCTTCGTCGTCGGACTCTGATCCATGGGGGACCTCCTCTCCGTCTCGACAGGATGAGTCAACATGCGAAGTCCCCGGTGCTCGTGCGCTTCTCCTGCGCAATCTGTCCCAGATACGCCGCCCATGCGGCGACACTCCAGCCGGGACTGACGATCGTCACACCGATCGAACCGAAAAAGCCTCCGACAACTCTCCCGGCCTGCGCCCAACACGGACCGAGGTCGCGCGACGGCAGCGCGCGCCCCACGACCGCGACTTCGGAGACCGACGCCCCTCGCCCCATCGCCGCTTCAACGCTTGCTGACGCCGAAGGCGGGAAAACCAGGGCGGATGCGACGGCCAGAGCCGCGGCCGCGGTGAGTCTTGAGGAGAACCGAATGATCATGAACGCGTCCTATCTGTCCTCACACGTGGACAGTCTCACGCTACAGCGCCGGATACTCGACTGCTCTCGCTCCCGCCCTCGAACTCCTGGAATATCGGCATTCGTGCTCTGACGCGGCACGCGGCGAAACCGCGGCGAAGCGCACACTTCCGGGCACACGGAAGCGGGGTGTCTAGGCTGGAGCGGTGACCGCGCCCCAGCCCCTGCTGCCTCCCCCCGAGGCGCGGGCGACGCGGTACGAGCGGCTGCGCGACCGCGTGCTGCACGCCGCCGACTGGGGACGGGCCATCGGGTGGCTCGCACCGCTCGTGGTCACGGCACTCGCGGCGGTGCTGCGGCTCGTGAACGTCGGGCACCCCCACCAGCTGGCGTTCGACGAGACGTACTACGTCAAGGACGCCTGGTCGCTGTGGACCCTCGGCTACGAGGGCGTCTGGGGGCAGGGCGCCGACGAGGCCTTCCAGACCCTGCAGGAGCTGCCGCTCACGAACAAGGGCGCGTTCATCGTGCACCCGCCGCTGGGCAAGTGGCTCATCGCGCTCGGCATGGCCATCGGCGGCCCCGACAACAGCGCCGGCTGGCGGCTGGCCACGGCCCTGCTGGGTGCGGGCTCCGTGCTGCTGGTGTACCTGATCGCCCGCCGGCTGACCGGATCAGTGGTCGCGGCCACCGTGGCGGGCACCCTTCTCGCGATCGACGGACTGAGCATCGTGCTGAGCCGCATCGCGCTGCTCGACGGCATCCTCACCTTCTTCGTGCTGCTCGGCGTGCTGTTCGTGCTGCTCGACCGGCAACGCACCATCCCCCTCCTGGAGCGTCGCGACCCCGACGCCCCCGACCCGCTGTGGGGTCCGGTGCTGTGGCGCCGCCCGTGGCTCGTCGCCGCGGGTCTCGCGCTGGGGGCGGCGTGCGCCGTGAAGTGGTCGGGCCTGTACGTGCTGGCCGGCTTCGGGCTGTACGTGGTGGTCACCGATGCGCTGGCCCGGCGCCGCGGCGGTGTGGTCGTGTGGCCCGCGTCCGCCGTGTTCCGCCAGGGGCCCGTGTCGTTCGTGCTGCTGGTGCTGCCGGCCGCGGCCGTGTACCTCGCGAGCTGGACCGGGTGGCTCGTGACCGACAAGGGCTACGACCGCGGCAGCGACGCGAACCCCCTGCTCGCGCTGTGGAACTATCACCAGGCGATGCTGGGCTTCCACGTGGGGCTCAGCCGCGGGCACCCCTACGCCAGCCCCGCGTGGGAGTGGCCGTTCCTGCTGAGACCGACCGCCGTCTGGGTCGACCCCGATCCGACCGCGTGCGGGGTCGACCACTGCATCGGCGTGATCTCCGCGATCCCCAACCCGCTGATCTGGTACGGCGGCGTCGCCGCGGGCGTGTACCTGCTGTACCGCCTGGTGCGCGCGTGGATCGCCCGTCAGCCGATCGAACCGGCGCTCACGCTGCCGCTCGTGGGGCTCGCCGTGACCTACCTGCCCTGGCTGATGTTCCCCGAGCGGACGATCTTCCAGTTCTACACGGTGGTCATGATGCCGTTCCTGGTGCTCGCGCTGACGATGACGCTGCGGATCATCGCCGGGACACGCGACGATCCGCTGCACCGGCGCCAGTCCGGACAGCGCACCGTGGTGGTGTTCCTGACCGTGGTCGTGCTCGTGTCGGCGTTCTTCCTGCCGCTGTGGCTGGGGATCAGCGTGCCGTACGACTTCTGGCGGCTGCACAACTGGCTGCCCGGCTGGATCTGAGCACGGGAGCCCCCGACGGCGAGGCCGGTGCTCAGCCGGCGTCGTCGGTGGCCACGTGCTCGACCAGCGGCAGCACGCGCCCCGACAGGTGCGTGCGCATCGCGATGGACGACGCCGTGCGCGCCACCCCGGGCACGACGGCGACCCGGTCGAGCACCTCCTGCAGCTGCGTGGCATCGCGCGCGACCAGGCGCAGCTGCATGTCGCTCGCCCCCGTCACGGTGTGCATGTCCACGATCTCCGGCACCGCGTCCGCGAGCGCGGCGGCCACCTCGTCGTGCCCCACCTTCTGATCGATCTCGACCAGGCAGAACGCGACCATGCCATAGCCGAAGCCGGCCGGGTCGACGCGCGGCACGATCGCCTCGATCACCCCGCCCTCGTGCAGTCGCGCGAGCCGGCTGGTGGCGGTGCCGCGTGCGATGCCCAGCCGCCGCGCACACTCCAGGATGGGCAGCTGCGGCGACTCGGTGAGCAACCGGATCAGCGCGGCGTCCAGCCGGTCGATGCGCACGCCGCTACTCCCGCACCACGCCGGGACGGGACACACCACGGGTGAGCCGCGCCACCACCAGCAGCACGACCGTCAGCCCGAGGGTCAACAGCAGCTGCGTGCGCGCCGCGGGGTCGATCATCGCGAGGGCGATCACCCCGGCGAGCAGGGCCAAGCACAGCCACGAGATCCACGGGAAGCCCCACATCCGCATCGGCATCGCCTCGCCGGCGCGGTCCGCCCGGCGCCGCAGCACGATCTGCGAGACCGCGGTCGCCGTCCAGATCACCAGCAGCGTCGAGCCCACCACGTTCAACAGGGCGGGGAGCACCACATCGGGGAACGCCCAGTTCAGCCCGACCGTGACGAACCCGAACGCGACCGACGCCAGCACCGCCAGGTACGGCACGCCCGTGAGGCTCGTGCGGGTGACCGCCAGCGGCGCCAGTCCGCGCTCCCCCAGCGAATACGCCATGCGGGAGGCGCCGTAGATGTTGGCGTTCATGGCCGACAGCAGCGCGACCACGACGATGAGGTCCATCACCAGACCGACACCCGGCACATGGAGCGTGTCGAGCACCGCCGAGAACGGACCGGCCTCCACCGCGGGGTCGTCCCACGGCAGCACCGCGACGATCACGAAGATCGAGCCGACGTAGAAGATGAGGATGCGCACCAGCACCTCGCGCACGATGCGGCGGATGTTGCGCGCCGGGTCGTCGGACTCGGCCGCCGCGATCGCCACGACCTCGGTGCCGCCGAACGCGAACACCACGATCAGGAGCGCCGCCGCGATGCCGGTGATGCCGTTGGGCGCGAAGCCGCCCTCGTCCACGAGGTTCGACACACCCGTGGCCGGAACACCGGGGATGAGGCCGACGATCGCGCACACGCCGACCACGAGGAACGCGATGATCGCGGCGACCTTGATCGCCGCGAACCAGAACTCGAAGGTGCCGTAGTTGCGCACCCCGAACAGGTTCACCGCGGTGAGGGCGACCACGAACACCAGCACCCACACCCACGCGGGCACGCCGGGGATCCAGCCGGCCACGATGCCCGCCGCCCCGGTCGCCTCGGCCGCGATCACCACGATCAGCTGGATCCAGTAGAGCCAGCCGACCGCGCTGCCGGCGCTGCGCCCCATCGCCTTCTGGGCGTAGGAGCTGAACGCGCCGGAGCTGGGGCGTGCCGCGACCATCTCGGCCAGCATCGCCATGACCAGCACGACGATGCCGCCGGCGACCAGATACGAGATGAGGACCGCGGGACCGGCGATCCCGATCGCCTGGCCGGAGCCGACGAACAGCCCGGCGCCGATCGC
Organism: Microbacterium sp. NPDC055599; assembly: GCF_053618975.1. Lineage (NCBI taxonomy): Bacteria > Bacillati > Actinomycetota > Actinomycetes > Micrococcales > Microbacteriaceae > Microbacterium > Microbacterium sp. NPDC055599. The sequence goes on from NZ_JBSHIM010000008.1 coordinate 149,124, forward strand.
GCCGCCGAGCCCCATCATGGAGATCTGGCGCCGGGTGAGCCCGGGATGCAGGCCCTTCGTGGTGGTGGTCGTGACCGGGACCTCGACGCTCACGCGGACACCCCCATCAGGTCGGAATCGCGGTCGGAATCGTGCGCGGCGTCGCCGCCGGAGACCGCGGCGGCGAGGGCGGCCTCGACCCTGTCGATGTCGGCGGCGGAGCCGGACGAGATCCGGATGCCCTCGCCGGGGAAGGCGCGGGCGACGACACCCCCGGCGTGCAGGAGGGCGTCGAGCTCGGCGGTGCGCTCCCCCGACGGGACCCAGACGAAGTTGGCCTGTGACGGGACGGCGGGCCAGCCCGCGGCGGTGAGCACGGCGTACAGGCGCTCGCGCTGCGCGACCACCTCGTCGATGCGGATGGCCAGCTCCTCCTCCGCCGCGAGCGACGCGAGGGCGGCGGCCTGCGCCAGGTCGGTCACACCGAACGGCACGGCCACCTTGCGCTGCGCCTCGGCGATCTCGCGCGGGGCGATCGCATAGCCGATGCGCAGGCCGGCGAGACCATAGGCCTTGGAGAACGTGTGGAGCACCGCGACGTGCGGGTGGCGGCGGAACAGCTCGATGCCGGCGCCGCGGCTCGCCGTGCGATCGAAGTGCACGTACGCCTCGTCGATCACCACGAGCACGTCGCGCGGCACGGCGGCCACGAAGCGCTCGAGCGCGTCCGCGTCGACGACCGTGCCAGTGGGGTTGTTCGGGTTGCACACGAACACCAGTCGGGTGCGCGGGGTGATCGCGGCGAGCATCGCGTCGAGGTCGTGGCCGTGCTGCGCGTCGAGCGGAACGGGCACGGGCGTGGCCCCCGCGATGCGCACGAGCGAGGGGTACGCCTCGAATGACCGCCACGCGAACACGACCTCGTCACCCGCGCCGGCGACCGCGTGGATCAGCTGGGCCGCGATCTCCACCGATCCGGCTCCCACCGTGACCTCGTCGACGTCGACGCCGTGGCGCGCGGCGAGCGCCTGCCGCACGGCCGCGGCACTCATGTCGGGATAGCGGTGGATGCCAGCGACGCGCTCCTGGACGACCTGCACGACGGAGGGCAGGGGCGGATGCGGGGACTCGTTGGACGAGAGCTTCGAGGCACCGGCGGGGGCCGAGCGGCCCTGACGGTAGGCGGGGACGGCGTCGAGGCCGGGACGGGCGGAGAGGGGCATCGTCAGAGCATCCTTGCTGTGATCCGGGTGGTGTCGCGCCACCCTAGAACGCACGTCGCCCCCTGGGCAATCGGTGCAGCGAATGGTGGGCATCGCGCGCAATCGAACGCCCGGCGTGCCGTCCACCCTGGGCAGATTGCCCAGTCGACTCCGGGAGCGGGTGGAGGGCGCCGCGCGGTACGCTCGCCGCATGGGACACCCCTCCGGATTCGAGTACACGGTGCACGGCGACGAGGTCGAGATCCGTCATCGCGGCGTCCGCGCGACGGTCCTCCGCGGCCCGCGGGCACGGGACTTCCTCACGGAGGTCGAGAGCGGCGACCCGCAACTGCTGATGGCCCGCCTCACCGGCGACTACCGGCGGGGCAACGAGCGCGTGGCGCGGCGGCATCCGCGCAACCAGGGATGAGCGTCAGCGTTCCCTCGTGACCTCGGCGGGGTCGGCGGTGGGAAGCCGGCACACGAACGCCCGGCAGTCGTACAGGCGCTCGGGCGTCGCGGCCTTGCCCTCGAACAGCTCGAAGCCCGCCGCGGCGAACGCGGCGGCCTGGGCGGGCGACACCACCGCGAGCACGTCGGCGTCGGCGTCCCGCGCGGCGCGGGCGAGCGCCCCGTCGCGGTCGTCGGTCACGACCACGAGCTGACGGGGCGGTGCGACCAGCCCCGCGGCCACCCGGAGCAGGCTCCCGTGCGCGAACGGCTGACCGAGCGCACGCGCCGCCAGCATCCGCACCCGGGCGACCGCCTCCTCGCGGTACCGGTCCCCCGCACCGAGCCGCCACGCCGCCAGCGCAGCGCCCGCCACCGCCGCCGCGTCGGAGGGGAGGTCGCCGTCGGTGTGGTCGGGCGAGGTCGCGATGCCCTGCGCCGCAAGCAGCGGGTCGGCGCCGGCGGCACCGTCGAGGGCCGGGTCGAGCAGCCGCAGCGCCGTGACCGCCCACTCGGCCTCCCCGGTCGCGGCGGCGAGGCCCAGCAGCCCCTCCGCGAACAGCGCGAGGTCGGCCGCGGTCGCCGGGGCTGCCGAGGCACGGTCGTCGAGCGACGCCCGGGCGAGCGCGCCGTCGTCGCCGCGGTTGACGCGCAGCACATGATCGGCCGCCGCGGCCGCCACCTCGACCCAGTCGGGCTCGCCGAGAGTCGTCCCCGCCCTGGCCAGCGCCCCGACCGCGAGGCCGTTCCAGCCCGTGATGACCTTGCCGTCCACCGCGGGAGGCTCCAGCTCGCCGCGCGCGGATACCGGGCGCTGGTAGTACCCGCCCTCGCTGCGCACCCCGTCGATCCACGACTCCGAGTCCTGCGCGGCGCCGAAGCCGCCGCCGTCGCGTCGCAGCACGCCCAGGAGGAAGCCGGCGATGCCGCGGGCGGTGCCCGTATCCCCCTCGTCCAGCGCGACCTCCAGCAGCTGCGCGTTGTCGGTGAGCATGCGCTCGTAGTGCGGCACCGTCCAGTCCCGCTGCGTGGCGTAGCGGAAGAAGCCGCCGTCCTCGTCGCGCAGGTCGGAGCCGGACATGGCCGCGAGCGCCCGCGTGGCCGCTGCCCCGGCGTCGGGAGAACCCGCCCGCACCAGCGGATGCTGCAGCAGCCGCAGCGTGGTCGCCACCGGGAACTTCGGCGCCCCGCCGAAGCCTCCGAACAGCCGGTCCTCCCTGGCCGCGATCCCCTCGGCGGCGGTGACGATCGCCGCCGCGTCGGGCAGGTCGGACGGCGCGGACTCGGCCGCCCTGGCGAGGGCCTCGGTCACCGCGTCCGCCGACTCCTCCGCCTGCGCGCGCCGAACCGTCCACGCCTCCCGCACGGCCGCGAGCACCTCGCGGAACGCGGGCATCGGCGGCCGGGGCTCGGGCGGCCAGTAGGTGCCGGCGAAGAACGCGCGGCCACCCGGCGTCGTGAACACCGTGAGCGGCCAGCCGAGGTTCTGCGTGAACGCCGACGCCGCGGCCATGTACGCCGCATCGACGTGCGGGTGCTCCTCGCGGTCGACCTTGATCGCCACGAAGCCCTCGTCGATCAGCGCGGCCGTGACGGGATCGGAGAACGACTCGCGCGCCATCACGTGACACCAGTGGCACGTGGAGTAGCCGATCGAGATCAGCAGCGGCACGTCCCGCCGTCGCGCCTCCGCGAACGCCTCCTCGCCCCACGGGTACCAGTCGACCGGATTCTCGGCGTGCGACCGGAGGTAGGGGCTGAGGGTGTCCGCGAGCCGGTTGGTCATGCCGTCCACGCTACGCCGCGCGGCGGCACGGCGGGCTGCGGCGGTGAGCACGGGATCGCGGCTCCCCCGCGAACGCCCCGCGTCGCGAGCGGCGACACGGGGCATCCGGGTGCGGGGGGGTGGTGGTCTGTCGGCGCGACCGGTCCGTTGCGTGACCGGTCGATCGGGCCGACTCCGGGGGGGCGGGGGTTCCCGTCAGTTGACCTCGTCGGGGTGCGAGCCGACACGACCCGAACCGTCGAGCGGGTCGAGGGCGTCGATCGCGGCGATCTCCGCGTCGGTCAGCTCGAAGCCGAACACGTCGAGGTTCTCGCGCAGACGCTCGGGGCGCACCGACTTCGGGAAGACGATGATCCCCTTCTGCAGGTGCCAGCGCAGCACCGCCTGCGCCGGGGTGACGCCGTGGGCCGCGGCCGCGTCGGCGACCGCCGGGATGCCGAACAGGTCGTACTTGCCCTGACCGAGCGGACCCCACGCCTCGATGCGCACGTCGTTCGCGTCGGCCCACGCGACCTCCTCGCGACGCTGGTACGCCGGGTGCAGTTCGATCTGGTTCACGGCCGGGACGACGCCGGTCTCCTTCACGGTGCGCTCCAGGTGCGGCACGAGGAAGTTCGAGACGCCGATGCTGCGGGTCAGTCCGGCCTCGCGCAGCTCGATGAGCTTGGCGAACGCGTGCACGTAGTCGTCCTTCGCCGGGGTGGGCCAGTGCACGAGGTACAGGTCGACCCGGTCGAGCCCGAGCTTCTCGAGGCTCTCGCCGATCGCCGCACGCGGCTCGTCGTCGTGGTGGCGGTCGTTCCAGAGCTTGGTGGTGATGAACAGCTCGTCGCGCGGGATGCCGGAGGCGGCGATCGCGGCGCCCACGCCCTCCTCGTTGCCGTAGATCGCGGCGGTGTCGATGTGGCGGTAGCCGATCTCCAGCGCTTCGCTCACCGCGCGCTCGGTCTCGGCCGGCGGCACCTTGAAGACGCCGTAGCCCAGCTGCGGGATGGAGTTGCCGTCGTTGAGTTCGAGAGAGGGAATGGTGGTCATGGGTCCAGCCTATGACCTGTGATGACAGGTGTGGCGGGATCGTTTCTTTCCGTGTCGGCGGAGGCACCGCGTCGGTCGACCGGTACCGAGGCCATGGCCTGCGCCGCCCGACCCACGAGGCGCTCGAGGGGTCCGCGGCCGAAGAGGATCGACCACAGCGTCGCGGCCACCACGAGTGCGACCGCCGTGAGGAGCCAGAAGACCGTGCTCTGCACGAAGCCGCCGGGGCCGACCAGCACTACGATCGACACCACGTGCACCGTGTATGCCGTGAGCGGCATGGAGCCGAGCGCCGCGAGCGGCAGGAACACCCACCGCAGCGGCCGGCTCAGCAGCAGGCACAGCGCGACCACCGCGAGCGCGAAGCCCCCGGAGCCGAGGATCTCGGCCGTGCCCCCGGAGTGCGGTTCCACGCCGAAGAACGCCGACAGCACCGACCGCAGCGGGTCCAGCCCCGCGAGCGCCGCGGGGTACGCGTCCCACCCGGAGCCGAATCCGAAGCCGCCGTCGCCGGAGCCGATGCCACCGTCCTCGCCCCCGACTCCGGCCGCCTGGCCGACCGCGCCGAGCCCGTATCCGATGACCGCGAGCAGCACGCCGACAGCGAGCGCGACGACCGCCGTGCGGAGTCGCTCCACGTGCAGCCGGCCGAGGGCGAGACCGCCCAGCACGAACGCGAGCCACGCCGTCAGCGGGTACACGCCGTAGAGCGCGAAGCCGAGCCCTGCGCCGTAGGGCTCCAGCGCAAGCGCGCTCAGCAGCGCGAGCGCGGCGGGGGCCACGAGCGCGAGCACCCCGGCCGCGAGGAGCAGCTGCCACGCCCGCCACCGCAGGAACGGGATCACCGCGACGTAGAGCAGCCCGTAGAGCGTGAGGATCACCGCGATGGGCGTGTTCAGCATCTCGAGCGCGAGACCGATCAGGAAGATCGCCGCGCCCCGGCCCACCAGGTTCAGGCGCAGCGTCGGCATGCGCTCGGGAGCGGGCAGCGTGCTGCGCCCCGTCATCAGCGCGATCGACACCCCGGCGAGCAGTGCGAACAGGATCGAGGAGCGGCCGTTCACCAGGTCGGTCCAGGTGGACGGGTCGCCCCACGCGAACGGCCGGAGCTCGCCGACGTGGGCGGCGGCCATACCCAGGATCGCGAGGGCCCTGGCCACGTCGAGGCCGAGGATGCGCGGTGGCCGGCCGAAGTCCCGGAACCAGCGGGTGGGCGCGAGGGGGGAGGTCACGAGTTGATCGTAGGGCGCGCATCCCGGCATACGATGGAGGGCTATGTCCTCCCCCGTGATCTCCTATCCCCCGGAGCTGCCCGTCAGCGCCGCGCGGGAGGAGATCGCCGACGCCGTGCGCGACCACCAGGTCGTGATCGTCGCGGGCGCGACCGGTTCGGGCAAGACCACCCAGCTGCCCAAGATCGCGCTCGAACTCGGGCGCGAGCGCATCGCCCACACGCAGCCGCGTCGCCTGGCCGCCCGCACGATCGCGGAGCGCGTCGCGGAGGAGCTGCACGTCGAGCTCGGCACGCTCGTGGGCTACAAGGTGCGCTTCACCGACAAGGTCTCCGATGCCACGCGCATCGCGCTGATGACCGACGGGATCCTGCTCAACGAGATCCACCGCGACCGGCTGCTCACGCGCTACGACACGATCATCATCGACGAGGCGCACGAGCGCTCCCTCAACGTCGACTTCCTGCTCGGCTACCTCGCCCGCATCCTCCCGGAGCGCCCCGACCTCAAGGTGATCATCACCTCGGCGACCATCGACCCGGAGAGCTTCGCGCGGCACTTCGCCGCCGCCGACGGCACCCCTGCCCCGATCATCGAGGTCTCCGGCCGCACGTACCCGGTGGAGATCCGCTACCGGCCCCTCGTGGACGACGCGGATGAGGAGGCATCGGCATCCGGCGACCCGGAGGACGAGGTGTCCGCGATCGTCGCGGCCCTGCGCGAGCTGGACCGTGAAGCCCCCGGCGACGTGCTGGTGTTCCTGCCCGGCGAGGCCGAGATCCGTGATGCGGCCGATGCGGTGCGCGGCGCCTACGGGAAGGACCGCTCCCCCACCGAGGTGCTGCCGCTGTTCGGACGGCTCTCGGCGGCTGAACAGCACCGGGTGTTCGAGCGGAGTCGCGTGGCGGGTGTGCGACGGCGGGTCGTGCTCGCCACGAACGTCGCCGAGACCAGCCTCACCGTGCCGGGCATCAAGTACGTGATCGACACCGGCACCGCCCGCATCTCCCGGTACAGCAACCGCTCCAAGGTGCAGCGCCTGCCGATCGAAGCGATCTCCCAGGCCTCAGCGAACCAGCGCTCGGGGCGCGCCGGCCGCACGAGCGAGGGCATCGCGATCCGCCTCTATTCGGAGGAGGACTACGACCGGCGCCCGGAGTACACCGAGCCGGAGATCCTGCGCACCTCGCTCGCCTCGGTCATCCTGCAGATGCTGTCGCTGGGGTTCGGCGACATCGAGGCGTTCCCGTTCCTCACCCCGCCCGACTCCCGCGGCGTGAAGGCCGCGTTCGACCTGCTCACCGAGCTGGGCGCGGTCGAGCCGTCGCGGCGGGACGGCTCGACGCATCTCACGCGCGTGGGCCGCGACATCGCCCGCATGCCAATCGATCCGCGGTTCGCGCGCATGCTCCTCGAGGCGGGACGCGACCGCAGCGGCGCCGTCCTGCGCGACGTGCTCGCGATCGTCGCCGGACTCACGATCCAGGATGTGCGGGAGCGTCCGGAGGAGCGCCGCGAGGAGGCCGACCGCCTGCACGCGCGCTTCGCCGACCCCACGAGCGACTTCCTGACCCTGCTGAACCTGTGGAACCACCTGCGCGAGCAGCAGCGCGAGCTGGGGTCGAGCGCGTTCCGCCGGCTGTGCCGCGCCGAGCACCTCAACTACGTGCGCGTGCGCGAATGGTTCGACGTGCACCGCCAGCTGCGCACGCTCGGCAAGAACCCGGAGCGCGGCGCGGAGGCGGGTGGCGCGGCCGACCCCGACGCGATCCACCGCGCCCTGCTGTCTGGTCTGCTGTCGCAGATCGGCATCCTCGACGAGCGCACGGCCCCGGCCGGCAAGAGCCACTCCCCCGCGAAGGACCCGAAGCGCCGGGTGACCGAGTACCGCGGGGCCCGCGGCATCCGGTTCTCGATCTTCCCGGGCTCGGCGCTGCGCAAGAAGAGCCCGCGGGCGGTGATGGCGGCGGAGATCGTGGAGACCTCCCGCACCTTCGCCCGCACGGTCGCCCAGATCGACCCCGCGTGGGCCGAGCCGCTGGCCGGTGACCTCGCGAAGCGTCAGGTCACGGAGCCGCACTGGTCGAAGGATGCCGGCGCCGCCGTCGCCTTCGAGAAGGTGACGCTGTTCGGGGTGGAGATCATCCCCCGCCGCCGCGTGCAGTTCGCCCGCATCGACCGGGCCGCGTCGCGCGAGCTGTTCGTGCGGCACGCGCTCGTGGAGGGCGAGTGGGATCCGTCGCGCATCGACAAGCGGGTGAGCGCGTTCTGGCGCAGCAACGCCGAGCTGCGCCGCCGCCTGGAGAAGCTGGAGGAGCGGGAGCGCCGCCGCGACATCCTCGCCGGCGACGAGGCCGTGTTCCGCTTCTACGACGAGCGCATCCCCGCCGACGTGTTCGATGTGCGCTCGTTCGAGAAGTGGCGGCGCGAGGCGCTCACGACCGCGCCGAAGCTGCTCGTGATGCGCGAGAGCGACCTGGTCGACGAGGCCGACCGCGCCGACCAGCGCGAGTTCCCCACGCGGTGGACGCAGGGCGACCAGGTGCTGGGGCTCGCCTACCGCTTCGAGCCCGGAGCCCCCGACGACGGCGTGAGCGTGGTGCTGCCCCTGCCGCTGCTCGCGCAGATCGAGGACCGCGGCTTCGACTGGCAGGTGCCGGGCCTGCGCGCCGAGCTCGTCACGGGACTGCTGCGCGCGCTGCCCAAGGCCATCCGCCGCCACGTGGTGCCCGCCGCCGACTGGGCGGAGAAGTTCGGCGCCGAGCTGGCCGACCAGGGCCCGGAGTCGCACGAGGGCCTTCCCCCGCGCACGCTCAAGGAGGCACTGGCCCGCCTCATCCAGCCTCTCGCGAACCAGCTCGTGTCGGCCGCGGACTTCGAGGACGACCGCGTGCCCGCGCACCTGCGCATGAACTTCCGCGCCGTGGACGAACGCGGCCGCGTGGTCGGCTCGGGGCGCGACCTCCGGGCACTGCAGACCGAGCTGTCGGACCGCGCCCGCAGCAGCGTCGCCCGCTCCATCGCGGCGCCGTCACGACGCGCGAGCCCGACCGCGGCGGCGGGCGCCGAGCGCGTCGCGGCCGCCCCGGTGGAGCAGACCGGGCTGACCGCGTGGACCTTCGGCGACCTGCCCGAGGTGCTCGACACCCGGGTCGCCGGCGGCGTCGTGCGCGGCTACCCGGCGATCGTCGACGCGGGCAAGAGCGTCTCCGTACGCGTGGAGGCGACCGCGGAAGCCGCCGCGACCGCGACCAGGGACGGCGTGCTCCGGCTGGTGCTGCTCACGGTGCCCTCACCGTCGTCGTACGTGCAGGAGCATCTGACGAGCCAGGAGAAGCTGGCGCTCGCGGCGTCGCCGTATCCCTCCGCCGCCGCGCTGATCGAAGACGCCAGGGCCGCGGTCGCCCGCCGCGTGATCGACGCGTCGACGGGCGGGCCGGACGGCGCCGGTCGCGGGATCGTGCGCACGGAGGCCGCGTTCGCCCGCGTCCGGGAGGCGGTGTCGGCGGTGCTCGTGGACGAGCTGTTCGCCGCCGTGTCCCTGGTGGCGCGGATCCTGGTCAAGGCGCGCGAGGTCGAGCGGGGCATCAAGGCGCAGAACTCCCTGGCGCTGCTCGGACCGCTGAACGACATCCGCACGCAGCTGAGCGGTCTGCTGCACCCCGGGTTCGTGTCGGCGGCGGGCATCGACCGGCTCGCGCACTACCCCCGCTACCTCGACGGCATGCTCGACCGCCTGAAGACGCTGGCGAACGAGCCGGGCAAGGACCGGGCGCGGCTGACCGAGTTCGAGCGCATGGCGACCGCGTTCACCGAGGCGGGCGGCACGATCCCGCTGCCGCCCGACGCGCCGCCGACGCTGGTGGAGGTGCGGTGGCTGCTGGAGGAGTACCGCGTGAGCGTGTTCGCGCAGCGCCTCGGCACCGCGCAGCCGGTCTCGCCGCAGCGGATCATGAAGGCGTTGTCCGGGCGCTGATCCTGTCCCGGCGCTGATCCTGCCCCGGCGCTGATCCGGTCCGGGCGCTGATCCTGACCGGGCGCCGACGGTGTCCTCCCCGGGTAGCCTGGGGACATGGCCAGCGCGATCGTCTACACCGAGTTCGGCTCCCCCGATGTCCTGCACCTGATGGAGGTGCCCGATCCCGTCGCCGTGCGCGGCGAGGCCGTGGTGCGCATCGAGGCCGCCGGCGCGAACCCTATCGACGCGAAGCTGCGCAGCGGCAAGCGTCCGTCACCGCCGATCACCGAACCGCGGGGCGTCGGCTTCGACGGCGCGGGCGTGGTGGAGGTGCTCGGCGAGGGCGTCGACGGGCTGGAGGTGGGCGACCGCGTCGCGATCCGTGACACGGTCGGCACGTACGCCTCGGCGCTCGCGGTCGAGGCCGACAAGCTGGTGAAGCTCCCCGACGCGGTGACCGCTGCCGAGGGCGCCGCGATCGGCATCCCCGCCGGCACCGCTTATCAGGCGCTGCGCTCGCTCGGCGTGACCGCGGGCGACGTGCTCCTGGTGCACGGCGGCTCCGGCTCGGTGGGTCAGGCGGCGGTGCAGTTCGCGGTGGCCGGCGGCGCGACCGTGATCGCCACCGCGAGCCCCGCCCGGCACGAGCAGCTGCGCGAGCTCGGTGCCCTCCCCGTCGCATACGGAGACGGCCTGCTCGACCGCGTGCGCGCGGCCGCTCCGTCGCCCGTCACGGTGGCGCTCGACTGCGCGGGCACGGACGAGGCCATCGAGACCTCGCTCGCCCTGGTGCCCGATCGCGACCGCATCGCCACGATCGTGCGAGGCCCCGACGCGGCCGACTTCGGCATCCGCGCGTTCTCGGGCGGCTCCCCCGTCCCGCTCACGGAGCAGGAGCTCGCCTGGCGCGCCGAGGCCCTGGAGAAGACCGTGGAGCTGCTGGCGGCGGGCGACTTCACGATCGAGCTCGGCCCGGAGCTCCCGCTCGCCGAGGCGGCGCGGGCCCATGAGCTCATGGAATCCGGCGCCGCCTCGGGCAAGATCATCCTGGTGCCGTAGCCATCATCCTGGTGCCGTAGCCAACACCCTGGTGCCGTAGCCATCACCCTGGTGCCAGAGCCGGGGCCGCCCGGCTCAGGCCGGAGCCACGGGTCGACCGAGCGACAGCATCAGCCGGTTCGCCCAGTTGAAGAACGCGGCGCCGTGCACCACGTCGGCGATCTCGCCGTCGTCGAGCCCCGCGGATCGCAGGAGCGCGATGTGGTCGGCCCCGAACGCGCTGGACGTCTCGGTCAGCGCGACGGAGGCCGCGACGATCGCGTTCCACCGCTCGCCGAGGTGGGCGGACACGCCCTCGTCGAGCAGCCGGTCCACGTCGTCTGGCCGCTTGCTGTGATGGGCCGCGAAGCGCGAGTGCACCGAGGCGCAGAACACGCAGCCGTTGCGCCGCGAGGCCGCGGTGGCCGCCAGCTCACGATCGGCCCTGGGCAGTCCGTCGGCGACGTTGTAGAAGATGTCCTTGTCGACCAGGGTGCGCGCCCGGAGCACCTCGGGGTCGCGCGCGAGCAGACGGAAGTAGTCGTTCTTGGCGCGAGCGGCGTCGACCAGGCCGTCATAGTGCCGCTCGGTCAACTCGTCCTCCGCGAGCGGGGGCACGTGCGGCGTCCACCCGACCTCGGCGCGCGTGAACCCGTGCGGGTGCGGGGCGTCGTCGTGCCGGAGCACGGTGTCGGCGGTGGCGGGCTCGGTGGTGGTGTCGGGATCGGTGGTGTCGGGGTCGGTGATGGCGGGGTCGGTGGTGTCGGGCTCGGTGGTAGCGGTGGCGTCGGTGGTGGTCATGCGGCCTCCTCCTCGGTGGACGCGGCGGTGGGGTCGGTGGTGGCGGTGGTGGCGGTCGCGAGTCCGGCGGCGGCGAGCACGCGGAGCCCGGTCACGACGCGCTGCTGGAACGCCAGGAACGACACGAGCTGCGACACCGTGACGATGCCGTCGGGCGTCCACCCCGCGTCGAGCAGGCGGCCCAGGTCGGCGGCCGAGGCCTCGCGCGGCCGCAGCACCAGCAGGTGCGCGTGGGCGAGCGCGGCGGCCAGTCGCCCGCCCAGAGCGTCCGTGGCGGTGGCGTCCGGCGCATACCTCAGCCCGTCGGTGCTCTCCCCCTGGAGCCCGGCCTCGGTGTACGCGCCGAACGGACCGGTGGCGGCGGCCCCGGCCAGCTCGGCCCTGACCACCGCGGCGCGCTCGGGATCGGCGGCCTCCGCCCGGTCGGCGTAGAACAGCGCGGTCGGGTCGTCGGCGCCGGCGAGCCCGGTCGCGAAGGCCGCGATCAGCTCGCGCTCGGCCTGCGACGCGTGCTGCACCGAGACGGGGCGGAACAGCGCGTCGAAGCTCGCCTGCAGCTGCTCGCGCGTGATCGGACGGCGCCGCCGCAGCGCGTCGAGCCCCGGCGTCACCTCCGCGATGCGGTCGACGATGTCGTCGGTCATGCGTTCTCCTTGAGGGTCGTGTCCGCGGGGGACGGGGTGAGGGCATAGCCGAGTGCCGGGGCGACCTCGGCGGCGAACAGCTCGATCGAGCGCAGCACGTGCTCGTGGGGGGCGTCGACCGAGTGCACCTGGAACGCGACCTCGGTCGCGCGGGACAGCGTCGCGTCGTCCGCGAGCGAGGCGGCCACCTCCTCCGGCGTGCCCAGGTGGGTGTCGAGCGCGGCGATCAGGTCGTCGAGGTCGTCGCCCGGGATCGTCTGCCCCTGGCGGCGGAAGCCCTCCGCGGCGCGCCGCAGCCCGACCTCCGCGAACCGCAGCGCCTCGGCCCTGTCATCCGCCACGAACACGGTGCGCGAGGCCGTGATGCGCGGCGTGACGCCGGCCGGCAGCGCATCGAGGTAGGCGTCGATGATGGGGTCCTGCAGCTCCGACAGCGGCGCGCGGAGGCGCTCGGCCGTGCGCGGCTGCGTGCGCGAGAGCAGCAGCCCGTGGCCGTGCACACCCGCGCGGCTCCCGCCCGCGGCCGAGAACGTCGCCTGCCAGACGCGTGAGGCGAGGTCGCCCGGGTCGGGGTACAGGGTGTTGTCGCCGCCGACGTCCTCACCCGCAAGCGCGTCGAGCAGCACGCGCAGCTTGCGGTCGTACGTGGCGGCCTTGTCGCGCACGTCCTCCCCGAACGGTACGAACGACGAGGGCGTGCCCCCGCTGCCGAGCCCGAGATCGAGACGCCCGCCGGAGAGCAGGTCGGCGACCACCGCATCCTCCGCCACGCGCACCGGGTCTTCCAGGGGCAGCGTGATCACCCCGGTGCCGAGCCGGAGGCGGTTCGTATGCGCGGCCGCGTGCGCCAGGAACACGAGCGGCGACGGCATCCCGCCCTCCGCGGCGCGGAAGTGATGCTGCGCGACCCATGCACGACCGATGCCGTGCCGCTCCGCGTGCTGGAGCTGCGCCGTGGCCAGCGCGTAGCGATCGGCGGGCGACGCATCGTCGAGCAGACGGGTGAAGAACGCCACGGTGGGTGCGGCGGCTGGTGCGGTCATGCGAGGACCTCTCGGCTCTGGGGAGCGTCGCCGACGCCGGGCACGGCGGCGAGCAGCTCCCTGGTGTACTCGTGCTGCGGGTCGTGGAACAGCTCCTCGGTCCGGCCCTCCTCCACCACACGACCGCGGCGCATGACCGACACCGTGTGACTGATGCGCCGCACCACCGCGAGGTCGTGCGAGATGAAGAGGTAGGTGAGCCCGAGCTCGGCCTGCAGCGAGGTGAGCAGCTCGAGGATGCGGGCCTGCACCGTCACGTCGAGCGCGGACACCGCCTCGTCGAGCACCACGATCTCCGGGTCGATCGCGAGGGCACGGGCGATCGCGACGCGCTGCCGCTGCCCGCCCGACAGCTCCCGCGGGGTGCGGCGGGCGACGTCGGCCGGCAGCGCCACCCGGTCGAGCAGGGCGAGTGCGCGCTCCCGCCGTTCGGCCCTGCCTCCGACGCGGAAGTTCTGCAGGGGCTCCGCGACGATGTCGACGACGTGCTGCCGCGGATCGAGCGACGCGAACGGGTTCTGGTACACGAGCTGGATGCGCCGGCGCATCGCGCGTAGCGGCGCCCCCGTCGCGGCCGTCACGTCGGCCCCGGCGACCTCGATCGATCCGGCATCAGGGCGGTGGAACCGGGTGACGAGTCGTGCCGTGGTGGTCTTGCCCGAGCCCGACTCCCCCACGAGCGCGTGCGTGGTGCCGCGGCGCACGCGGAACGACACGTCGTCCACCGCGCGGAACCGCTCGCGACCCGCCACGCGGAACTCCTTCACGAGCCCCTCGGCGACGATCGCGTAGGGGTTCTCGGCGGCGACCGCGGCCGCATCCCGCAGGAACGGCGGTGCGTCCGGCCGGCGGAACCCGGTCGCGAAGGCGGGCGCGTCGGCGAGCAGCTGCCGCGTGTACGGCTCCCGCGGCACCGCGAGCACCGCGTCGCTCGCCCCCTGCTCGACGATGCGGCCGTCCTTGAGCACCACGAGCCGCGCGGCACGGTCGGCCGCGACCCCCAGGTCGTGCGTCACCAGCAGGATGCTCGTCCCCTCCTCACGCTGGAGCTCGTCGAGAAGGTCGAGCACCGTGCGCTGCACCGTGGCGTCGAGCGCGCTGGTGGGCTCGTCCGCGATCAGCAGCCGCGGGCGCAGCGCCACCGCGGTTGCGATCAGCACGCGCTGCCGCATGCCGCCGGACAGCTCGTGCGGATACTGCCGCGCGCGCAGCCCCGGGTCGTCGATGCCCACGCGGTCGAGCAGCTCGATCGCCCTGGCCCGGCGCGACCTCCGGTCGCGGTGCCCGTGCAGGCGCAGGATCTCCTCCACCTGCACCCCGACCGGGCGCACGGGGTCGAGCGAGGTGGCGGGGTCCTGCGGCACGAGCCCGATCTCGGGGCCGCGGATGCTGCGCAGGGCGCGGTCGCTCCAGCCGGAGATGTCGAGCTCGCCGAGGAGCACACGCCCCGCGTCGACGCGACCCCCCTCCGGCAGCAGCCCCAGCAGCGCGTGCGCCGTGGTGGACTTGCCCGACCCGGACTCGCCGACGAGCGCGAGCGTCTCACCCTCGGCGATGTCGAACGAGATGCCGTGCACGACCTCCCGGTCGCCGTACGACACCGTGAGGTCGGTGGCGGTGAGGACGGGGCTCGCGCTCATCGCACTCCCCTTCCCAGGCGATGGCTGATCGTGGTCGTGGACGCAGAGAACGCGCTCATCGCGCTCCCCTTCCGAGGCGGTGGCTGATCGTGGTCGTGGACGCAGAGATCGCGCTCATCGCACTCCCCTTCCGAGGCGGTGGCTGATCGTGGTCGTGGACGCGGAGATCGCGCTCATCGCACTCCCCTTCCGAGGCGGTGGCTGATGCGGTTGGCGCTGAGCACCACCGCGACCACGACGAGGCCGGGGAGGGCGGTGAGCCACCAGGCCGTCGCGATGTAGTTGCGCCCCTCGGCGATCAGCAGGCCCCACTCGGGCGTGGGCGGCGGAGCGCCGTAGCCGAGGAACCCGAGCGTGGAGATGGCGAGGATCGCGGTGCCGAACTGGAGCGCGGCGAGCGCGACGATCGGGGTGAGCGAGTTGGGCAGCACGTGGCGGCGCAGCACGGCGACGAACGTCCCGCCACTGCCGAACGCCGCCTCGACGTACTCGGCGCGCCGCACCCGCGCGACCTCGGCGCGCATCAGGCGCGCGAACGCCGCGACGCTGCCGAGTCCCACCGCGATGGCCGCGTTGACGGTGCCGAACCCGAGCAGGATGATGACCGACAGCGACAGCAGCAGGCCGGGGATCGCCAGGAGCACGTCGACGATGCGCATCAGCACGTCGTCCACGATCCCGCCGACCGATCCGGCGATCGCACCGAGCACCGTGCCCAGGGCGAGGCCGACCGTCACCGCGATCAGCGCGCCGGAGAGCGAGTGCACCGCGCCGTGCACGACCCGGCCGAACAGGTCGCGGCCGAGCGTGTCCGTGCCGAACCAGTGCGCGGCGCTCGGCGGCAGCAGCTTGTCGGCCGGCACGCCCGTGAGCGGGTCGCCCGGCGCGAACACCCCGGGGATCAGCGCCCAGAGCACCGCGAGCGCCACCGCGGCGACGGCCAGGTAGAGCCCCCACGGGCGGCGACGCAGGCCGCGACGGCGCCGCGGGGTCGCGGCGGGGGCGGGGGCCGAGGGGATCGCGGAGACGGCGTCCGCGGTCTCGGCGATCACGGGCGCGGTCATGCGGTGGCCTCCTGCAGCGTGCGGCGGGGTTCGGGGCGACCGCGGCGGGCGGAGGTGCGCTGCCGCGGGTCGATGAGCGGCGTGGCGAGGTCGACCGCGAAGCTGATGAGCACGAAGCCGAGTGCCGACAGCAGCACCACCCCCTGCAGCACCGGGATGTCCTGGTTCGCGACGGCCTGCTCCGTGAGGCGTCCGATCCCGGTCCGGCCGAACACGGTCTCCGTCACGACGGCGCCGCCCACGAGCTCACCGAACAGCACGCCCGCGATCGTGAGCGTCGGCACCGCCGCGTTGCGCGCGACCGAGCGCGTGAGCACCCACGCCGGCGGTGCGCCCTTCGCCCGCAGCACGGTCACGAACGGCTGCGCCTGCACCTGGTCGATCGCCCGCACCAGCACCTGGGCGAGGGGCGCGGAGATCGGCACGGCCAGGGTGAGCACGGGCAGCACGAGACCGCTCACCGGGTCGGCTCCCACGATCGGCACCCAGCCGAGGCCGAACGAGAACACCTGGATGAGCAGGATCCCGAGCCAGAACACCGGCACCGCGACGAAGAGGCCAGGCACCTGGCGCAGTCCCGTGCGCAGCCACGCGAACGGCGCCAGCGACGACAGGCCGGCGATCAGCACGGCCAGCACGAGCGCCACCGCGAGCCCGAGCGACGCGAGCAGCAGGGTCGCGGGCAGCGCCTCGGCCAGCATCGTGCGCACCGGGGTGCCGAACTGCGTCGAGTAGCCGAAGTCGCCGGCGAGGAAGCCGAGCCCGGCGTGCACGTACTGCTCCCACCACGGCAGGTCGGCGCCATAGGTCGCGCGGATCCCGTCGAGCTGCTCCGGCGAGAGCCCGAGGCTCGGGTCGGAGAACTTGATCAGGATCGCGTCGCCCGGCAGGAGCTGCAGCAGGAAGAAGGTGGCCGTGAAGGCCGCGACCAGCACGATCGCGGCCTGCCCGGCTCGCCGGAGGACGAAGCTCATCGCGTCACCGTCGCCCTCAGTGCTCCGCGAGCCAGACGCCGGAGAACGTGGGGCGCCCGACCGACTCGAACGCCACGCCGTGCACGTACGTCGCGGCACCGTAGACCTGCGGCTCCTCGAACAGCGGGATCACGTAGGCCTGCTCGGCGATGTAGTCCTGCACGGCCTGCGACGCGGCGATGCGCGCGTCGGCGTCGGGCTCGGAGGCCACGGCGAGCAGCAGCTCGTCGAGCGTCGCGTCCTGCGAGATCAGCACGTCGCGGTTCTTCGTGAAGTACTGGCTCTTGATCACGTCGAGGTCGGCGCGTCCGACCATCGAGTGATAGAACCCGGTCTTCAGCGGGTCGCGCGTGTCCTCGGCATAGGTGCCGGCATCGCCGGGCTTCACGGTCAGCTCGACGCCGACCTTCGCGAGCTGCTGAGCGATCAGCTCCAGCGTCTGCTTCGACAGCGGCTGCGGCTTCGCCTCGTAGACCGTGATCGCGAGGCGCTCGCCGTCCTTCTCCCTGATGCCGTCGCCTGCGGGCGTCCAGCCGGCCTCGTCGAGCAGCTCCTCGGCCCGGTCGGGGTCGAAGGTGTAGTGCTCCGACTCGTCCTTGTAGCCGACCGCCTGGGAGGACAGCACCGACGTCGCCACCGGGTAGTTCTCGGTGAAGAGCGTGTCGACCACCTCCTGCGCGTTCACGGCCGCGATGATCGCCTGGCGCACGCGGATGTCGGAGAGCAGCGGGTTGTCCGGCCGCAGGGCGATCGAGTTGTTCACGCCGCGGGTCTGCGGGGCGTAGAGCGTGAAGCCGGCGCCCTCCACACGGTCCTCGTCGAACGCCTGCACGTAGCGCACGTAGTCGGCCTGCCCCGCGAGCAGCGAGCCGATGCGCACGGAGTCCTCCGGGGTGATCAGCACGTGCACGGCGTCGAGGTACGGGCGGCCGTCGTTGTCGGCGCTCTCCGGACCCCAGGCGTAGTCGTCGCGCGCGGCGAGGGTGTACTCCGTGCCGAGCTTCTCGTCGGTGACGGTGAACGGACCGGAGCCGACGATGTCGGCCGCATTGCCCGCGCCGAAGTCCTCGATCGTGCCGTCGAGCGTGTCGGGTGACAGCAGGCCGGAGTTGATGGTGGACGTGGCCTGCAGGAACCCGGGCGACGGGGCGGAGAAGCGGAACGTGACGGTGTCCTGGTCGACCACCTCGCTGCCGGCGTAGTTGTTGATCGCCTCGGACACGGTGAGCCCGCGGTCGGCGTCGCCCAGGCCGTAGGTGTCGAAGTTCTTCGCGACGGCGTCGGCGTCGAGGGGCGTGCCGTCCGAGAAGGTGACGCCGGGGTTCAGGTCGAACGTGTACTCGGTGGCGTCGTCGTTCACGGTCCAATCCGCGGCGACCCACGGCTCGATCTCGAGCGTCTCCGGGTTCTGCCACGTGAGCCGGGCGGCGATGTTGTTGACGATGCCGCCGTTCGGGTAGAAGCCGGCCTGCGGCGGGTACAGGTTCGTGTAGGCCTGGTGCTCCAGGTACGTGAGCGTGCCGCCCGCGACAGGGGCCCCGGCGTCGGTCGGTGTGCCGGCGGGGGCGGCGGAGGTCGCGCACGCGGCGAGGCTCCCGGCCAGGACGAGGGGCAGCGCGACGGCGGCGGTACGGATCAGGCGGCGGTTCATGCGGAGGACTCCTCGGGGGTGCGGGTGGGTGCAGGTGGGTACGGGTGCGGCGTGGGGTTCACGCTAGGAAGCGGCGGGCGGTGCGCGCCGGGCGGCGGACGCGGAAGGTCGCCCGGCGACACCCGCGGTCACGCATCGACACGCGACGTCACACGCAGGCGGTCGCGCAGCGTGATCGCGCCGTCACCGTGCTCGCGCAGCAGTCCGCGTCGCCGCAGCTCGGGCGCCGCCAGGTGCGTGAACGCCTCGAACTGCGCGGGCTGGAACGCCGAGAGCACGTTGAACCCGTCGGCCGCTCCCGCGTCGCGCCACGTCTCGAAGTGGTCGGCGACCGCGGCGGCGTCACCGACCACGAACGCGGCGGGCACGGCGTGCGCGGCGACCAGATGCCGCCAGGTGAGGGCTGCGTCGGCGCCGATGCCGAGACCCGCGAGGTGGGCCACGCGCTCGATCAGGGCGGCCCCTCGTCCGCCGAGGCGCAGCGCCTCGGCGGGAGCGACGGGGGCGTCGAAGGCCGCGACGCGCAGGGGGTCGTCCCCCGGCACGTCGAAGGCGTCCGCGAGCGCCGCGACCGTGCGGTTCGCCGGGAACCCGGGGCGCTCGACCTGATGCCCCTCCGCGAGCGGCACGAGCGCGAGCAACCGCGCCACGATGCGCTGCGCCTCGGCGTGCGTCTCGGCGACCACGGGCAGCACGGGCGCGATCACCCGCAGTTCCTCCGGCGAGCGCCCGGCCTCCGCCGCGACCTCCCGCAGCCCCCGCCGCGTGGCGACCGCGTCGGCCAGGGTCGGCGAGGCGATGAGGGCGAGGTCGGCCGCGGTCGCGGCGAGCGCACGCGACCGCGGCGACGTGCCGGCGTGCACCACCGGGATGCGCCCCTGCGGCGGCCGTGCGACGTTGAGCGGTCCCGTCACGCGCACGTGCGCGCCCTCCAGGTTCGCGGCGCGCAGCCGGTCGGCGTCGATCAGCACCCCGCGTTCGGCGTCGGCGATCCAGGCGTCGGCGTCCCACGAGTCCCAGAGCCGGCGCAGCGCCGTGACGAACTCCTCCGCCCGGTCGTAGCGGGTCTCGTTGTCGGCGTGCGCCTCGCGTCCGTGGTTGCCCGCCGCGCGCGGCTCGGCCCCGGTGACCAGGTTCACCCCGGCGCGTCCGCCCGAGAGCACGTCGAGCGACGCCAGCGACCGCGCGGTCGTGTACGGATCCGCGTAGGTCGTGTTGACGGTCGCGATGAGCCCGATGCGCGAGGTGAGGCCGGCGAGGAACAGCACGGCGCTGACCGGGTCGATGCGCGCGAGCAGGTACGGGTCGCGGAACTCCAGGTCGGGGCCCGTCGCGAGCCAGTCGCCGAAGAACAGGTAGTCGAGCCCGGCCTCCTCGCCCGCCGCGGCGATGCGCCGCAGGACATCGGCGTCGCGTGCGGGGTCGCGGTGTGCTCCGGGGTGACGCCAGCCGGACGGGTAGGCACCGAGCGTGCGCACCATGGCGCCGATCACGAGGGGTTCGGTCATGCCGTCACGCTAGGAGCGCGGGACGGCGGCGACCACGGCGCGGAAGCCGGGGGTCACGCGACGTCACACGGCGACATGTCCACCCCACCCTCTACGCTGAGAGGATGACTGGTCTTCGTTGGGGAATCCTCGCGACCGGCGGCATCGCCGGCGCCTTCGCTTCCGATCTGCGCACGGCGGGCCTCGACCTGGTCGCGGTCGGCTCGCGCTCGCAGGAGTCCGCCGACGCGTTCGCCGCGCGGTTCGACATCCCGCACGCGCACGCCTCGTACGAGGCGCTCGTGGCAGATCCCGACGTCGACATCATCTACGTCTCCACACCCCATCCGATGCACCACGAGAACGCCCGGCTCGCCCTGGAGCACGGCAAGCACGTGCTGGTCGAGAAGGCGTTCACGCTGAACCAGGCCGAGGCCGCCGACCTGCAGGCGCTCGCCGCCGAGCGCGGCCTGCTGGTCACCGAGGCCATGTGGACCAGGTATCTGCCGCACATGGTGCGCATCCGCGAGCTGATCGCCGAGGGGGCGCTGGGCGAGATCCGCACCGTGAGCGCCGACCACACGCAGCTCCTGCCGACCGACCCGGCGCACCGCCTGAACGCGCTGGAGCTGGGCGGCGGCGCGCTGCTCGACCTCGGCATCTACCCGATCTCGTTCATCTGGGACATCCTGGGTGCCCCCACCAGCATCCGCGCGGTGGGCCGCCTGGTCGAGACGGGCGCCGACTCCGAGGTCGCCACGGTCATGACGCACGAGGGCGGCGCAGTGTCGACCAGCCTGTCGTCCTCGCGCGGCGCGGGCCCCAACGCGGCGAGCATCGTGGGCACCGCCGCCCGCATCGACATCGATCGCGTCTGGTACGCGCCCACCACGTTCCGTCTGGTGCTGCCCGACGGCACGGTCGCGGAGGAGTACGTGACCGACATCACCGGGCGCGGGATGCAGTTCGAGGCGATCGCGGCGGAGCGTCTCGTGGCCGAGGGGAACCTCGCCGGCGACATCCTCCCGATCGCCGAGAGCGTCGCGATCATGGGGGCGCTCGACGAGATCCGCGCCCAGATCGGCGTCCGCTACCCCGGCGAGGAGGACCACCGTGGCTGAGACCCCCGACGCCCGTGTCGCGGTCTACCTCGACTTCGACAACATCGTCATCTCCTGGTACGACCGCGTCCACGGCCGCAACTCGTACGGCAAGGACCGCCAGCGCATCACCGAGAACCCCAACGACCCCGAGGTCGCCGAGCGGTTGAACAGGGCGATGATCGAGGTCGGCGCCATCATCGACTACGCCGCCTCGTTCGGCACCCTCGTGCTCACCAGGGCCTACGCCGACTGGTCGTCGCCCGTGAACGCCGAGTACCGCTCGCAGCTCGTGGCCCGTGCGGTCGACCTGGTGCAGCTGTTCCCGGCCGCCGCGTACGCCAAGAACGGCGCCGACATCCGGCTCGCGGTCGACGCGGTGGAGGACATGTTCCGCCTGCCCGACCTCACCCACGTGGTGATCGTGGCGGGCGACAGCGACTACGTGCCGCTCGCGCAGCGCTGCAAGCGCCTCGGCCGCTACGTGATCGGGGTCGGCGTGGCCGGCTCCACCGCGAAGTCGCTCGCCGCCGCGTGCGACGAGTTCGAGTCGTACGACTCGCTGCCCGGTGTCGCCCGCCCGGCGAAGAGCGTGAACCGCACGCCCGCGGAGGCCCCGGCGGAACTCGCGGCCCCACCGGCGGACACCGCGACCAAGCCGAAGGCGGCACCCAAGACGCGCGCGAAGGCCAAGGCCGCGAAGACCGAGGAGCCCAAGGTCGAGGAGAAGATCGACGACCAGGGCGAGGCCACGCGTCTGCTGGAGCGGGCGCTGCGCCTCGGGCACGACAAGGCCGATGCCGACGAGTGGCTGCACAGCTCAGCGGTCAAGACGCACATGCGCCGCATGGACCCGTCCTTCAGCGAGAAGGCGCTCGGCTACCGGTCGTTCTCCGACTTCCTGAAGTCGCGCGACGACATCGCCGAGCTCGAGGAGACGGGGCACGAGCGCCTCGTCCGCCTGCGCGAGCCCTGATCCCCCCGCCTGCGCGAGCCCTGATCCACCCGCCTGCGCGGGGCCTCATCCCCCCGCCTGCGCCGGGCCTGATCCACCCGCCTGCGCGGGGCCTGATCCATCCAGGCCGAGGTCCGGCCCTCACTGGTTGCTGAAGGCGGCGTCGAACGCGGCCTCGGGCGGCGGCCACAGCAGCGACCGCACGAAGCCGAGCGCTTCGGGGGCACCGTGGAGCCGGTCCATGCCGGCGTCCTCCCACTCGATCGAGATCGGGCCGTCGTAGCCGATCGCGTCGAGCGCCCGGAAGGCGTCCTCCCACGGCACGTCACCGTGACCGGTCGACACGAAGTCCCAGCCGCGCCGCGGGTCGCCCCACGGCAGGTGCGACCCGAGCACGCCCGCCCGGCCGTTGTGCGGACGCATCCGGGTGTCCTTGCAGTCCACGTGGTAGATGCGGTCGGCGAAGTCGACGATGAACCCGACCGGGTCGATGTTCTGCCACATCATGTGCGAGGGGTCCCAGTTGAACCCGAACGCCTCGCGGTGGTCGATCGCGTCGAGCGCACGCACGCTCGACCAGTAGTCGTAGGCGATCTCACCCGGGTGCACCTCGTGCGCGAACCGCACGCCCTCGCCGTCGAACACGTCGAGGATCGGGTTCCAGCGGTCGGCGAAGTCCTGGAACCCCTGCTCGATCACGGCGACGGGCACGGGCGGGAACATCGCCACGTAGGGCCAGATCGACGAGCCGGTGAAGCCCACGACCGTGTCGACCCCGAGCTTGCGGGCGACCCGGGCGGCGCGCGTCATGTCCTCGGCCGCTCGCTGCCGCACCCCTTCGGCCTCGCCGTCGCCCCACACGTACGGGCGCAGGATGCCCTGATGGCGGAAGTCGATCGGGGCGTCGCACACGGCCTGGCCCGCCAGGTGGTTCGAGATCGCGAAGAGCCGCAGGCCGTGTCGGTCGAGGATCTCGCGGCGCGAGGCGAGGTAGGCGTCGTCCTCGTCGGCGCGGCGCAGGTCGAGGTGGTCCCCCGATGCCGCGACCTCCAGCCCGTCGTAGCCCCACTCGGCGGCGAGCCGGGCCACCTCCTCGAACGGCAGGTCGGCCCACTGGCCGGTGAACAGGGTGACCGGACGAGTGCTCATGGATCCTCCTTGGTCGCGGGTACGGGGTACGGGGCGGGGGCGGGCGGGGTCGCGGGGTCAGGCACCGAGGGCGCGCAGATGGGCGATGCTGCGCGCGGCGAGCTCGTCCTGGCTCGCAGCGAGCGGGCGCCACACCGACGCCGCGACCGCGATCGTCGCGTTCTCGCCGGTGAAGCTCTCCAGCCCGAGCACCCCGCGGTAGCCCGCGTCGTCGAGCGCCGCGAGGATGCCCGGCCAGTCGGTGTGGTCGTCGCCCACCGCCCCGCGGTCGCTGCCGCACACCTGCACGTGGGCGATCGCGGATCCCGCGGTCCTGATCGCGTCGGCCGGCCGCTTCTCCTCGATGTTGAGGTGGTACGTGTCGAGGGCGAGCCCCACGCCCGCGCCCAGCAGCGGCTCGAGCGCGTCGAGGCTCTGCGCGACCGTGTTGAGCACGCTCGTCTCATACCGGTTGAGGGGCTCGACGGCGAGGATGAGCCCGGCGGCCGCCGCCTCGTCCGCCAGGGGCGCCAGGTTCTCCCGCAGCTCGGCCACGACCGCGGTGCGCTCCCCCGCGTCCATCCGCCAGGTCGCCCCGGTGGGCGCATAGAACGGACCGGCCACGACCGGGGAACGGAGGATCGCGGCCGCGTCGAGGCAGGCGCGCAGGTAGTCCTGCGTCGCCGGCACGTCGCCCGCGCGTGCCACGAGCGACCGCCCCTGCCCCATCGCGCCGACCAGGACCGCGCCCATCCCGAGGTCGTCCAGCACGGCACGCGCCCGCACGGGATCCCAGTCGCCGGGGTTCTCCAGCGGCAGTTCCAGGGCGTCGTAGCCCATCCGTGCGGCGGTGTGCGCGAGCGGCCCCAGCGTCTCGTCGGTGAGCGGAGACGTCCACACCCAGGTGTTGACGGCGATCGTGCGGGGCATCGTTGTCCTTCGATCAGGGAGTCGCTCCCACCCTCCCACCCCGGTGACACGGAGCGGAAGGGCGGGAGCGCAGGCGGTTACGGGATCTGCCGCTCCTGCCACACCGTCGGGTAACCGGGGAGGTTCTCCCCGCCGAACTTGGCGTAGTGGCCGTCGGGCATGCCCTCGTTCGCCGCCAGGTAGTCGTCCAGCTCCGCCTCGGTGATGGGCTTCTGCGGCAGCACCCACTCCTTCGGCACCTCCTGGCCGGCGAAGATCATCTGCGCCGCGAGCAGCGGGGTGCGCCACTGGAAGTTCGAGTACACCGGGGCGAGGCCGGTGAGGCCCGTGTCCTTCCACTTGCGAAGGAAGCTCATCTCGTCCTCACCGGTCATGACCGGGTAGTCCGCGCCGGCGTCCTCGAACGCCTCGATGGCCGCGACGGCGCCGTCACCGGCGTCCATCCAGATGCCGTCGACGTCGCCCTTGGCGAGCTCGTCGCTGATGATGCTCTTGATCTCCGCCGGGTCGGCGCCCGTGAAGTAGTCCACGGCCTCGATGCCCGCCTCGTCGAACAGCTTCTCGGCACCGGCCCAGCGGTGCTCCAGCACGTCGACGCCGGGGAGGATGCGCAGGGCCACGACCTTGTCGCCCTCCTCCAGGTTGTCGATCAGGAACTCGGCCGTGTCGATGCCCCAGGCGAAGCCGCCGATGGGGTGGATGAAGGTGACGGGGCAGTCGGTGTTCACACCGCGGTCGAACACCACCACGGGCTTCCCGGTCTCGCACGCCCGGTCGACGGCGGGCGTCATCGCCGCCGTGCTGTTCGGCGAGATGAGGAACACGTCGCAGTTCCCCTCCGAGATGAAGTAGTCGATGTCGGCGATCTGCGTGTCATCGGAGTCCTGCGCGTCGCGCGTCTCCATCTCGCTGATCGCCCCGGCCTCCTGCAGCGCCTTGAGCTGCTCGTTCATGGTGATCCAGCCCGTCTGCCGCCACGGGTTGGAGATCGAGGCGTTCGCGAAGCAGGCCTTCTTGGCCCCGGCGCTGGCGAACTCGGACGTGTCGACCATCTCGGCGTTGATGTGCTGCAGGTAGGGCTCGTCGGCGGGACCCTGGGGTTCCACGCCGCGCTCCTCGTCCTGCTTGTCGAACAGCTCCTGGTCGAACCACTCGGTCGTCTCCGCCGCCTGCTCGGGGTTCTCCGACTCCGCCGGCGCCACGGACGGGTCGGTCGTGCACCCGGCGAGCGCGATGAGGCCGAAGAGGGCCACCCCGGCGGTGGCGATCTTCATCGATCGTCGCATTGCTAATCTCCTCTGGTTTCTGTGTGGATGGTGCGTGAGGTCGTGGCGGCCCCGTGGGTCACGGGCGCCGCTGGTTGGGGTTCCGCGGGCTCCGGCGCCGCGGATTGGGGGCCGCGTGCGCGGCGGGCACGGAAGGCGACGGCGGAGTAGGCCACCGCCGCGATGATGATGACGCCCTGCACGGCGTCGCGCAGCGTGGACGGCACGCCCGCGATGTTGAGGAGCATGAACAGCGCCTCGAGCGTGAACGCCCCGGCGACCGCGCCCACGATCCAGCCCCGGCCACCGCCGAGCACGACGCCGCCGAGCACGACCGCCGTGATGGCGGTGAACTCGTAGCCGCGGCCGACCGACGGGTGCACGCCCGCATAGCCGACCAGCAGCACGGCCGACAGCGTGGCCGAGAGCGAGGAGATCACGAACGCGCGCGTGGTGACCCAGGCGCGGCGGGCACCGGCGTAGTCCACGGCCCTGGCGTTGTCGCCGATGGCGATGAGGGTCTTGCCGAGCGGCCGCTTCGTGAGGACGATGCCCAGCGCGAGCCACACGATCAGCAGCAGCACCGCCCACGGGATGAAGTCCAGCAGCGGCACGTCGCGCAGGCCGCCACGTCCGATCTCGCGGAAGCTGTCGGCGGGGTTTCCGGTGGCCGCTCCCCCTGTCCACCACATCACCCCGCCGAGCAGCGCGAGCATCATGCCGAGCGTCACGATGAACGACGGCACCTTCAGCAGCGTCGTGATCAGGCCGTTCACGAGCCCGACGGCCACCGCGAAGACCACCATGAGCAGCAGCACCGGGATGGTGCGGGCGTCGTCCTGGCCCACCAGGTTGCCGGCGATGATGACCTGCGCCGTGATGAGCGAGCCCTGCGACAGGTCGAACTCGCCGGCGATGATCACGAAGTACTGCCCGATCGCGACGATGGCGATGGGTGCGACCCGCTGCAGGAACCGCATGAACTGCCCCGGCTCGGCGAAGCTCGGGTTGAGGATCGTGACCGCGACGAGCAGCACCACCAGCAGCAGGAACACCGCGCCGCGCGGGCTGACGAGGGTGCGCAGGGCCTTCATGAGCGCGTTCCTTCGGTCGTGGAGCCGGGACTGGGCGCGAGCTCCCGCGCCGCCGCCGCCATGTCGGCCTCCGCGGCTCTGGCCGCCGCATCGCCCCCGGTGCGCGTGCCCCCGGCGCCGAAGCGCGGGCGACGCCGCACGATCGCGCGACGGCTGTACACCGCGACCGCCGCGACGATGACCACGCCGCGCACCACGTCCTTCAGGAACGGGTTCACCTGCAGCACGCTCATCACGTTGTCGACCACCGCGAGGATCGCGACGCCGCCGATCGTGCCCCAGATGGAGCCGCGGCCGCCGAGGAGCAGCGTGCCGCCCAGCACGACCGCGGCGATCGAGAGCAGCGCATAGCCGCCCTGCTGCCCCACAGTCGGGCTCCCGACGCCGAGGCGGCTCGCGAGCAGCAGTCCGGCGAGCCCCGCGAACACGGAGCACAGCACGTGCGCCCAGATCAGCGGCATCCGCGTGCGCACGCCGCTGAGCCGTGCGATCTCCGGGTCGCCGCCGACGGCGTACAGGTGCGCGCCGGTGCGGGTGCGGTTCAGCAGCACCCAGACCACCACGGCGAGCACGATCATGATGATCGTCGACACCGGGACGGGCCCGACGCCGGTGGCGCCGATCAGCTGGAACGCCCAGGGGACGTTGCCCGCCGAGCCCTCGAAGTTCGTGTTGAGGATGCCCTGGAGGATCAGCCCCACGCCGAGCGTGGCGATGAAGCCATTCACCTTGAGCACCGTCACGATCACGCCGTTGAGCAGCCCGATGCCCGCGCACACCAGCAGCGTGACGGCCACGGCGACCGGGATGTTGCCGGGGTTGCCGTTCATCAGGGTGGCCGCGAGCAGGCTCGACAGGCTGATGACGTAGGTGACGGAGAGGTCGAGCGACGCCCCGAGCACCACGAGCGTCTGCCCGATCGCGACCAGTCCGAGCACGCTCATGCCGGTCAGCACGTCGCGGATGTTGCCGGGGCTGAGGAAGTTGCGGCCGACGGTCGCGACGAGGATCGCCCCGACCACGAGGGTCAGCACGAGGATGCCGAGCACGATCACGGTGGAGTCGATGCGCAGCCGGGGGCGGGTGGCGGTGGTCATCGCTGGCCTCCCTCGGTCGAGGGGCGCGCATCCGCACCGGTCGCCGCGGCGAGGATCTCGTGCTCCGCGGAGCCCGCGGGCAGCTCGGCGACCAGCTCCCCGTCGTGCATCACCAGGATGCGGTCGCTCATGCCGATCACCTCCGGCAGCTCGCTCGAGACCATCAGCACGGCCGTGCCCTGCGCCGCGAGCTGGCGCATCAGCTCGTACACCGCGTACTTCGCGCCCACGTCGATGCCGCGTGTCGGCTCGTCGAACAGCACGATCTGCGGTCCGGTGAGCAGCCACTTCGCGAGCACGACCTTCTGCTGGTTGCCGCCGGAGAGGTACCGCACCTCCTGGTCGAGCCCGCGCGACGACACCTCCAGCGCGCTGAGCACGCCGGGCACCTCGCGGCGCGACGCGGCCGTGCGCCCGGCGAACACGCTGCGCACGACCAGCAGGGCGTTGTCGAGCACCGACTGGCCGAGCGCGAGGCCCTGCGCCTTGCGGTCCTCCGACACGAGCGCGAGCCCCGCACGGACGGCCGCCCGGGGGCCGGTGATGCGCACGGGGGCGCCGTCGATGCGCATCGTGCCGCGCGTGAACGCCTGGATGCCGAACACGCCCTCCACGAGCTCCGTGCGTCCGGAGCCCTGGAGCCCGGCGACGCCGACGATCTCGCCGGCGCGCAGCGTGAGCGACACCCCGTCCACGTAGGCGTTGCCGCAGCCGTCGAGCTCGAGCCGCGGCTCCCCCACCTCGGTGCCCTCGAGCGCGTCGGGGAAGTACGACTGGATGGAGCGGCCGACCATGCGCCGCACGAGCTCGTCGGTCGTGAGCGCCGCGGTGTCGTCGGTGGACACGAGGGCGCCGTCCTTGAGGATGGTGATGCGGTCGCAGAGGTCGAAGATCTCCTTGAGCCGGTGCGACACGTAGAGCACCGCGACCCCGCGCGAGGTGAGCCGGCGGATGATGGCGTACAGCAGCTCGACCTCGCGGTCGCTGAGCGCCGCCGTCGGCTCGTCCATCGAGATGACCCGGGCGTCGAACGACAGGGCCTTCACGATCTCGACGATCTGCTGCTCGGCGACGGTGAGCGCGCCGACGCGGGCCTGCGGGTCGATGAACGACACTCCGAGGTCGTCGAGCAGTGCGCTCGTCTTCGCGTTCATGCCGCGCACGTCCACGAAGCCCGCCCGGCGCGGCTCGCGTCCGAGGTACACGTTCTGCGCGACCGTGCGCTCGGGCAGGAGCGTGAATTCCTGGAACACGGTCACGATGCCCGCGTCCATGGCCTGCCGCGGGTGCGCGTGGTGCACCTCTTCGCCGAGGTACGTCAGGGTGCCCTCGTCGGCGGGCTGCACTCCGGCGATGATCTTCATGAGCGTGGACTTTCCCGCACCGTTCTCGCCCACGAGGCCGTGCACCTCACCCGGTCGCACGTCCAGGTCGACGCCGTGCAGCACCTCCACGCCGAAGAACGACTTGCGGATGCCGCGCGCCGCGAGCACGGGCTGCGTCGTCGTGGCGGTCATGCCGTCACCTCCACCCATCGGCCGTCGTGCGCCGCCGAGTCGAGCACGGCTTCGGTGAGCACGGCGGAGCGGTGTCCGTCGGCGAAGGTCGGGAGTCCGTCCGGTCGGGCCCCGCCGATCGCGGCGTACACGTCGGCGACGAAGCCGTTGAACGCGTCCTGGTAGCCCATCGCATGCCCCGCTGGCACCCGCTGCAGCCGGGCCGCATCGGCGCCGGCGGTCGCGGGGTCGCGCAGCAGCAGCCGGGACTCCTCGCGCATCCCGACCCAGAGCTCCTCCGGGCGCTCCTGCTCGAAGCGCAGGCTCTGCCGCGAGCCGTGCAGCTCCAGGGTGAGGGCGTTCTTCCGCCCCGGTGCCATCTGCGAGATGAGCAGCGTGCCGAGCGCGCCGGAGCCGGTCTCGACGAGCACGGCGACGAGGTCCTCGGTGTCGACGGCGTGCCCGCCGCGCTCCGCGTAGACGCGGCGGCTGCGGGCGCTGAGGGCACGGATGCGCTCTCCCGTGACGAACTCGATCAGGTCGCACAGGTGCGAGCCGATGTCGGCGAAGGCGCGCGAGGCGCCGCCTGCCTCAGACCTCACGCGCCAGTCGTCGTCGCCGGGCAGCAGCATCCAGTCCTGGAGGTAGGAGCAGTCGAGGGTGAGCAGGTCTCCCGCCTCTCCCCTGGCGATGCGGGCCCTGGCCTCGCGCACCATGGGGTGGTAGCGGTAGATGAAGGGGACGGCGCCGATGAGGCCGGCCGCGGCGGCCGCCTCCGCGAGCTCGCGGGCATCGTCCGCGGTGGTCGCGAGCGGCTTCTCGCAGATCACGTGCTTGCCGGCGTGCAGCGCGCGGCGCGCGAGGTCGGCGTGCGTGGCGTTGGGGGTGCAGATGTGCACCACGTCGATGTCGTCGGCGTCGAGGAGGGCGTCGGCGTCGACCTCCGCCCGCTCGGCCCCCAGGGCCTGCGCCGCATCGCGTCCGCCCGCGGCCGACCGGGTGGCGATCGCCCGCAGCTCTCCCCCTGCGTCGCGCGCTGCCGCGCGGTGGACGCGGGCCATGAATCCCCCGCCGAGGATGCCGGCTCGGATCGTCCCGAGACCGGTGTCTGTGACATCCGTTGTCATGTCGGGGAGTCTGACACACCCCGAACGACTTTTGCTAGCTTTTCGTCAAAAGTTGTTCGAACCGAATTCGAAGTTCTGCGTCTGCACTCCGAAGTGCTGTGGTTTACTGACCGAATGGTTGACGTGCTGAGGCCGGTCACGGTGCCCTCCCCGGGGACGGGCGAGATCTTCCAGATCCTCCGCGACGGCCAGGCGCGCACCAAGGCCGAGCTCGCGGCGCTCACCGGACTCGCCCGCTCGACGGTCGCCCTCCGTGTCGACGCGCTCCTCGCCGCCGGGCTCCTGCGGCCGGCGGGCGAAGCCGCCTCCACGGGCGGACGCCCGCCCGCGCGGGTGGCCTTCAATCCCCGCGCCGGACTCTCGCTCGCGGTCGACCTCGGTGCCACGCACGCCACGGTCGCGGTCGCCGATCTGTCCGGTGTCATCCTCGACGCCCGCACGCGCACGATCGACATCGGCGACGGCCCCGAGAAGCTCCTCGACACCATCCTCGCCGACGGCGCCGCGCTGCTCGCGGCGACCGCGGACGGACTACCGCTGGTCGGTGTCGGCATCGGGGTGCCCGGCCCCGTCGAGCACTCGACCGGACGGCCCACGAACCCGCCGATCATGCCGGGGTGGGACCGCTTCGACGTTCCCGCCTATGTGCAGCGGACATTCGACGTGCCCGTGCTGGTCGACAACGACGTGAACATCCTCGCGCTCGGCGAGCAGGCCACCAGCTGGCCCCGCGTCGACGACCTGATCTTCGTCAAGGTGTCCACGGGCATCGGCGCCGGCATCATCGCGGGCGGACAGCTGCAGCGCGGAGCCCAGGGGTCGGCGGGCGACATGGGCCACGTGCAGGTGCCGCGGGGGGCGGGATCCGAGCGCGATCCGGACGACGAGCGCGACCTCGAGGCCCTGGCCAGCGGCTCGGCCCTCGCGATCGCGCTGCGCGCGGCGGGGCACGAGGTGCACAGCGCCTCCGACGTGGTCGACCTGGTGCGCGGAGGCAACGCGGCGGCGATCGAGGCGACCCGGCAGGCGGGCCGCGACGTGGGCGAGGTGCTCGCCACCGTCGTGAACCTCCTCAACCCGTCGATCATCGTGCTGGGCGGCAGCATCGCGCGGGCCGGCGAGCATCTGCTGGCCGGTGTCCGCGAGGTCGTGTACCGCCGGTCGATCCCCCTCGCCACCCAGCACCTGGCCATCGTGCAGTCCCAGGCCGGAGACCGGGCCGCGGTGCTGGGGGCGGCGATCATGGTCGCCCGCGAGGTGCTCTCCCCCGCGAGCGTCGACCGCTATGTCGCGGCGAAGGGGTCGAAGTCGGCCGACAGCGCGCCGACCTGATCGAGCGTGCTGGCCACCTCGACGAAGCGGCGCTGTTCTGCGGCCTCCTCGATCGACAGCAGCGTGTCGAGCACGTGGTACGCGAACTCGCCCGTGGCGACGTGCGGGCGGTCGTCCGCGATCGAGCGGACCATGTCCAACAGGCCGATGCCGCGACCGGCGAGCACGCCCTCCTGGGCGACGTCGACGATCTCCTGCTCCACGGGCTCCGGCGGCACGAAGTGGCGCGCGAGCGGGCGGGTGATCGTGATCGGCCCCCCGAAGGTGTTGGGGTCGGGGATCGTGATCGTGCCCTCGGTGCCGGTGATCTCCACGATGCCCTGCCGCACGAGGGGCGAGTCGGTGCTGTAGAGGCTCTGGGCCTGGCCGCCGCCCTCGAAGTCGAGCAGCACGCTCAGCGTCGACGGGATCTCGACGGGGAACTCCTGCCCGGCGAGCTCGCCGACCTGCACCCGCCTGGTCGGCGCCCCCTGCAGCCCGAGCGCGGCGACCGCCGCCACCGGGCCGAACACGTGCACGAGCGTCGAGACGTAGTACGGGCCCATGTCGAGCAGCGGACCGGCGCCCTTGGCGTAGAGGAACGCCGGGTTCGGGTGGAAGATCTCCGGGCCCTGCCACTGGAACGTCGTCTGCCCGAACAGCGGCCGCCCGATGTCGCCGCGGGCGATCGCGCGCTTCGCGGTCTGCACCCCGGGGCCGAGCACCGTGTCGGGTGCGGCGCCGATGCGCCGTCCGGCCGCCTCGGCGGTGCGCAGCAGCCGGCTGGCCTCCTCCCGGCTCACGCCGAGCGGCTTCTCCGTCCACACGTGCTTCCCGGCGCGGATGATCGCCTCGGACACCGCGACGTGCGCGGCCGGGATCGTGAGGTTGACGACCACGGCGATGTCGGGGTCGTCGAGCACCACGTCCACGCCGCCCGCCCGCGGCACGCCGTACGCCTCGGCCTGAGAGCGGGCGCGCTCCGGGAGGAGGTCGCCGAGCGCGAGCACCCGCACGTCGGGGAACCGGGTCAGGTTCTGCAGGTACTGGTCGCTGATGTTGCCCGCGCCGATGATGCCGACGCCGACCGCGTCGCCTGCGCGCCCCATCAGCCCGCGACCTCCGCGTCGAGGAACCGCCGACTGCGCTCGATCGCGTCGAACAGGTCGCCCTCGTAGTGGTCGAACTCCACGATGGCGAGCTCGAGCGCGGGGGCCGCCGCGATGGCCGCCACGAGCGGGACGGCGCCGTCGCCCGCGGGCACCTGGTCCGCCGGCGGGTAGGCGTCGAGCAGGGCGGGGTCGAGCGTGCCGTCCTTGGCGTGCACCGCGATCACGCGGTCGCCCAGGCGCTCCAGCAGGGCCACGGGGTCGACCCCACCGCGCGCCACCCAGTAGAGGTCCACCTCCAGCACCACGCGGTCGTCGAGCAGGCCTGCCAGCACCTCCAGACCCGTCACGCCGTCGAACGCGGCCTCGAGCTCGTGGGCGTGGTTGTGGTAGCCGACGCGCACGCCCATCGCGGCGCCGACCTCGGCCGCGGCGTTGAGCAGTCGGGCGGTCTCGGCGATCTGCTCCACCGACTCCCAGCGGGCAGGTTCGGTGTACGGGTCGATCACGGTGTGCATGCCGAGCGTCTTCGCCGCCGCGAACACCTCGGCGGGCGCGGGCACGGGCAGGGTGGTGCCGCTGCCGTCCGGGTTGACGAACGACTCCGACGCCAGGAACGCGTGTCCGGAGGGCGCGGTGAGACCGGCGGCGGCGAGCGCGGCGGCCATCGCCTCGGCCCTGCGCACGAAGTCGTACGGCTCGACGGCCGTGAACCCGCGCGCGGCGACGGCGGCGAGAGTGCCGTCGAGGTCGGCCTCCAGCTGCTCGCGGATGGTGAACAGCTGCAGGGACGTCTGGATCGTCATCGGTCGTGCTCCTCGGGTCGTCGGCGACTCGCGGGTGGTGCCCCGCGCTGGCACGCTATCACCCAATACCTCCACATGGAAGTTTTGATCGCACTAGACTCGGGCCATGCCCCCCTCCTCCGGCGACGGTCCCGAGCGCCCACGCGTCCGCGGCGCCTACGCCAAGGGGATCGCGCGTCGGCAGGAGATCCTCGATCGAGCGATCGAGGTGTTCGCGACCCGCGGCGCCGACCGCACGAGCCTGCGCGCGATCGCCAGCGAGGTCGGCGTCACGCACGCCGCCCTCACGCACTACTTCGGCTCTCTGGAGGAGCTTCTGGTAGCCGTCTACCGCGAGAGCAACGCCCCTGGTCGGCACCCCGAGGCGCGAGACGACGCGACGCCCGTCGAGAGCATGATCCTGTCGGCCAGGGTCAACCGCGAGGTGCCAGGACTCGTGCAGCTGTACTCGACCCTGGTGGCCTCCGCGCTCGAGGAGGGCCATCCGGCGGCGAGGGAGTTCGCCACCGACCGGTTCGCGCGACTGCGAGCGAGCATCGCCGCGACCGTGCGGCAGCAGCAGCGCGAGGGGCGCATCCGCGACGACGCCGACCCCGAAGCGGTCGCGGCCCTGGTCATCGCCGCCTCGGACGGCCTGCAGACGCAGTGGCTGCTCGACCCCGACGCCCCGCAGCACGAGGCGCTGACGCTGCTGGACCGCCTGCTCCGCCCCACCCCGGGCGCCGAGCCCCGACCACCGGAGGATGACCGCGCATGAGCACAGGACGGGTCGTGGTGGGCGGGTCCACCGGATTCATGGGGCAGTACCTCACGGAGCGCCTGCGCGGACAGGGGCGGGAGGTCGTGACGGTCTCTCGCTCGGGCGCCGACCTCGCCTGGACCGATCAGGCCGGGATCGACGCGGCGGTCGAGGGTTCCGCGCTCGTCCTCGGCCTCGCGGGCAAGAGCGTCAACTGCCGGTACACGCCGGCGAACCGCGCTGAGATCTTCCGCTCCCGGCTCGACACCACCGCCGCCCTGCGCACCGCGATCGCGCGTGCCTCGGCCCGGCCCGCCCTGTGGATCAACTCGTCCACCGCGACGATCTACCGCCACGCCGAGGACCGGCCGATGACCGAGGCGGACGGCGAGCTCGGCAGCGGCTTCTCGGTCGAGGTCGCGAAGGCCTGGGAGCGGGAGCTGTTCGCGGGCGCGCTGCCCGGCACGCGCCGTGTCGCCCTACGCAGCGCGATCGTGCTGGGCGACGGCGGAGTGCTCGGCCCGCTGCGCACCCTCGCCCGCCTGGGCCTCGGTGGTCCGCAGTACGACGGGCGCTGGCCGGTGAGCCGTGCGCGCCGGGAGGCCGGCACCGCGCATCGCTTCGGCGCGCGCCGCGGTCGCCAGCGGTTCAGCTGGATCCACCTCGAGGATGTGGCGCGGATCGTGGAGTTCCTGGAGCAGACGCCGGCGCTGGAGGGTCCGGTGAACGCCGCGTCACCGAACCCCGTGGACAACGTCGCCTTCATGGCGGCCGTGCGTCGCGCGCTGGGGGTGCGTCTCGGCCCGCCGACGCCGCGGTGGATGCTGGAGCTGGGCGCGATCGGCATCCGCACCGAGACCGAGCTCGTCTTGAAGAGCCGGTGGGTGCTGCCCGAGAAGCTCCGTGCCGCGGGCTTCACTTTCCGCCACCCCGACCTCGATGAGGCGCTGCGCTCCTCCTTCGCCGCGTCGACCTGATCGCACCCCGGCGCGCGATCAGGTCGACGTCTCGGGCGAGGGTCACACCGAACGCTGCAGGGCCGGGAACGTCCAGCTCCCGTCGAGGAGCTCGGCCCGCGGACGGTACAGACGCACGAGGTAGTTCCACCCCTCCGGAATCGGGATCACGTTCGGCACGCCGTCGGGGTGGTCGCCGAACCGCACCGTGATGGCGCCGTCGTCGTCCCGGACTCCGGTGATGTTGTTGATCGTGTAGGCACCGCGGTCGTTCGGCTCGAAGAAGCCGTCGGCGTTGTACACCGAGATGGACCAGAACCCGTCCACGGGAACGTCGACCACTCGGAGTTCGTACCGCCCCTGCGGCAGCCGCGGGTCGACTCCGATGTACTGAGCCTCCCAGGAGGGCAGCCCTCCCCACCCCGCCGCGGTTCCGATCAGGTGCCGGATCGGATCGACTTCGGCCTCGGCCCCGAACATGCGGTCGAAGCCGCGCAGGTTCCGCGCAAGAGTCAGCAGCGCCCCGCGTGTCTCGTCCAGGTCCGCGGGGTCGTCGTCGGGGAGGGGGAACGGTTCGGCGGACGCACTGTCGATCCCGAGCTGATCCTGGAGCGCCGTCACGACGGCCACGTCTGCCTGGTCTTCCGGGTCGACGAGGATGCGCACCGCGACCACGACGTAGGGTGTGCCGAACCGCTCGGTGGTCAGCCGGTACTCTCCGGGGTCGTGGAAGACGGCGTCCACGTAGTGGCGTTCGTTGACGACCATCGCCGAGAGGTAGCGATCGCCGTGGTCCGGGATCGTGAGCGTCGCCCCCGCGCGGATGTCGACGACGGCGAAGCTGTAGAGCGTGTCGCGGTTGAGCCGGATGACCGTCTGATGCTCGATCGCGGCCGGCTCCCTGTTGTGTCGGAACCGGTTCACGCCCCCGGCATCGCGCTGCAGGTCGGACATCATGCGGTGGGTCTCGGCGACGGCGAAGTTCTCCACGTTCACGGGTGCGCTCATACCGGCATGATGGCACCGACGCGCACCCCGAGCCAGGATCGTCTCGAACGGCCGGTCTCCGAACCGTCTACGCTCCCGCCGCGGGCGCGTCGCCGTCGTCGCGTCGCCGCTTCTCGAGTTCCTCGCGCAACCGCCACTCCTCGATCTCGCGGTCGAGGTCGGCGATCTGCTGCTCCGTCGTGCGGGTGTCGCGGGGCCGGGAGGGGGGCGCCGTCACGGTGGGTGCGGCGGGTCGTTCGGCCCTCCGCATCCGGGGGATCGCGACGCCGCCCTCGCCGTACTCGCGTCCGAGCGCGAACCACAGCAGGCTTCCGACGAGCGGCAGCAGGATCACGATGATCAGCCACACCATCTTGGGCAGGTGCTTCACCTGCCCGTCGTCGCGGGTGATGATGTCGATCAGCGCACCGACCATCAGCGCGATGATCAGCAGCGAGAACAGGAACGGCATGAGTTCAGGGTAGACGACGGGTCGTGCGCCGCGCCGCCCTAGGGCAGGAGATGCCCGGCGGCGCGGAACAGCTCGTACCACTCGGGCCGCGTGAGGACGACGTCGGCGCCGGCCGCCGCGTCCCGCACGCGCTCGGGGGTCGTGGTCCCCAGCACGACCTGCATCCCGGCGGGGTGCCGCGTGATCCACGCGGTGGCGATCGCGATCGGCTCGACGCCGTACTGGGCCGCGAGCCGGTCGATCACGGCGTTCAGCTCGGCATACTCCGGACTCCCCAGGAAGACACCGGCGTCGGTGCCGCTCTGGAACGGCGACCACGCCTGCACCGTGATGCCGTTCAGCCGGCAGTAGTCGACGATGCCGCCGCCGTCGCGCACGATGCTCTGGTCGTGTCCGCCGATGTTCGCTGCGACCGGCTGCGCGATGATCGGCGCGTGGGTGAGCGACAGCTGCAGCTGGTTGGCGATCAGGGGCTGGCGGACGGCCGTGCGGAGCAGGTCGATCTGCGACGGGGTGTGATTCGAGACGCCGAACGCCCTGACCTTGCCGGAGGACTCGAGGTGGTCGAACGCGCGCGCGACCTCGTCGGGCTCGACGAGCGCGTCCGGTCGGTGCAGCAGCAGGACGTCGATGCGATCGGTGCGCAGCGCCGCGAGCGATCCCTCGACCTGGGTGACGATGTGGTCGTAGGAGAAGTCGAACATCCCCTGCGTCGGCACGATGCCGCACTTGGTCTGCAGCACGATCTCGTCGCGCTCGCCCGGGCTGAGGGCGAGCGCCTCCGCGAAGCGGGCCTCACAGCGGTGCATCGCACCGCCGTAGATGTCGGCGTGGTCGAAGAAGTCGATGCCGGCCTCGCGGGCTGTCGCATACAGCTCGCGGATGTGGGCGTCGTCCTTGTCGGCGATACGCATCATCCCGGCGATGACGGCGGGGGCGGTGGCGGTTCCGAAGGGCACGGTCTTCATGGTCGCCACGCTATCGCGCACTCACGGGTCCACGGCAGTCGAGAACGGCAGGAGGTCCGTCACCGGGATGTCGAGCGCCGCCGCGATGCGCGCGAGGTCGACCATGGTGAAGTCCACGCGCGCGTCGAAGAGGTCGTGCAGTCGACGAGCGGAGATGCCTGATCGATCCGCCAGCCGGTCGAGCGACACTCCGGCGTGCAGTCGCGCCGCCTCCACCGTCGATGCCATCGTGTGACTCAGTTCTGTCCCCATACGCCGACACTACCCCCACACGTGGACACTCACTCGGGAAGAATGAACCGATATGACGGCATCTTGATCTCGGAGCGCTGCTAGGGTGTGCCGAATGAGGACACCTGCCGAGCAGTTCAACGAGGCCGTCGGGCGGCAGATGCGGGCCGAGATCGCCGCCGCGCGCAGCAGCATCGCGGCGATGGCGCGCAGCGTGGGGATCGCACGCAGCGCCCTCGACAACTACGTCACCGGAAAGCGCGCGATCCCGGTGCCCGTGGTCTATGCCGTGTGCGCGACTCTCGGGATCGAGCCGCACGTCCTGGTCGCGAGAGCCGAGGAGCGCCTCGACGCCGACGGCACCACCGCCATCATCACTCCCCTGCGCCGCACCGCCGATGTCGCCACCCCGCGCGACAATACCCGCGAGGTCGCCTTCGAATCCGACGAGCGGCACGACGCCGACACCGACGACCTCTACGACTGACGCCGACGACCGTGGGAGGACGCACATGCAGCAG
The DNA here is from genome assembly GCF_053618975.1 of Microbacterium sp. NPDC055599. NCBI lineage: Bacteria > Bacillati > Actinomycetota > Actinomycetes > Micrococcales > Microbacteriaceae > Microbacterium > Microbacterium sp. NPDC055599. The sequence continues at coordinate 187,400 of NZ_JBSHIM010000008.1, forward strand.
CTCCTCCTGCGCGCCGAAGACCTCGGTCTGCGCGTGATCGAGCGCCCGGGACGCACGCGCGGCGGGTTCGATCCCGCGACCGGCACCATCCGCCTCGCGCCGGGCATGAGCAGACGGACGGCCCGCAGCGTGCTGGCGCATGAGCTGGGTCACGCACATCTCGGTCATCGACCCACCGAGGTCCCCCACACCCGCGAACGCCAGGAACGGGCGGCGGACGAATGGGCCGCCCGGCTCCTCCTCACACCGCAGGCGTATGCCGCCGCCGAGCGGGCTCGCGGCGCGCACCTCGCGAGCCTCGCCTTCGAGCTCGATGTCACGGTCGAGATCGTCGTCGCCTTCCAGCGTCTGCTGCGCCAGGGGACCACCGCGACTCGGGCGGCGTGAGATCCACCCGCATCGCGCTGGTTGAATGGGGACATGGCCTTCCTCGTCCCACCCGCCCCCGTGACCCTGACCGGCGACCTCGTCGAGCTGCGTCCCCTCGATCGCTCCCACATCGACGGGCTGGTCGACGCCGTCCGCGAGGGCGAGCTGTGGAAGACGGCGTGGTACACGTCGGTCCCGGAGCCCGACGGCGTGGCCGCGGAGGTGGATCGGCGGCTCGGGCTCGTCGACCGCGGCGAGATGCTGCCGTTCACCGCGATCGACGCGAGCGGACGGATCCTCGGCCTCACGTCGTACTACGACATCGTCGCCGACGTGCCTCGGCTCCACATCGGCTACACCTGGAACCGCCCGTCCGCGCACGGGACCGGAACCAACGCGGAGTCGAAGCTGCTGCTCCTGCGGCACGCGTTCGAAACGCTCGGGGTGTTCCGCGTGGGGCTCACCACGCAGTGGGTCAACTTCCAGTCGCGCACGGCGATCGAGCGACTGGGCGCCAAGCAGGACGGCGTGATGCGCGCGATGAGTCGTTACCGCAACGGCGCGCTCCGCGACAGCGTCGAGTACTCCATCATCGAGCCCGAGTGGCCCGCGGTCCGGGCGAACCTGGAGGCGCGGTTGTCCCGTCGGCGCTGAGCGATCGCGCCGACGGGGTCGGCCTCACTCGGTCGGGCTGCCGGTCCAGTTCTTGGAGCGGCGCGTGGCCGAACCGCGCTGCCGCATCGCGAAACCGAGGGCGAGCGAGACCAGGATGATGCCGGCGCAGAAGGTGAGCGCGGCGGCAGTATCGGGAAGCTCGTGCGCGATCCCCAGCAGCCAGAAGCCCCCGAGGAAGAGGATCATGAAGAACAAGAAGCTGAGGATCACGGGATCTCCTGTCGTCGGTGCCCTACCAGGATAGCCCGGGCCCGGGAAGGCCCTGTGCCGCGGTCACCGGCCCTGGTGTGATCGTCGCATGACCAGTACGCTCACCGCCCTCGCGATCTCCTGCACGCTCAAGCCGTCCCCCGCGGAGTCGAGTTCCGATCTCCTCTCGCGCCAGCTGCTCGACGCCCTGTCCGCTCATGACGTCTCGGGCGACGTGGTGCGGGCCGTCGACTTCGACATCCGCCCCGGCGTCGAGAAGGACATGGGCGACGGCGACCAGTGGCCGACTCTGCGTCGGCGGGTGCTGGCGGCGGACATCCTCGTGTTCGTGACGCCGATCTGGATGGGCCAGCACTCGAGCGTGGCGCAGCGCGTGCTCGAGCGGCTCGACGCCGAGCTGAGCGAGACCGACGACCAGGGCCGCCCGATCCTGTTCGACAAGGTCGCGATCGCCGGCGTGCTCGGGAACGAGGACGGCGCCCACCACATCTCGGCGATCCTGTTCCAGGCGCTCGACGACATCGGCTACACGATCCCCGCCCAGGCCTCGGTGTACTGGAACGGCGAGGCGATGCAGACGGTCGATTACAAAGACCTCGAGGAGACCCCGGAGAAGGTGGCCTCGGCCATCCAGACGGCCGCGCGCAACGCGGCACACCTCGCACGGCAGCTGACCGCGCAGCCGTACCCGGCATCCTGACGCGAGGACACCCGCCGCGGCGCCCTCACTCCGTGGCCGCGAGGCGCCGGCGCCAGTAGTCGATCTCCGCCTTCGACCGTGGATGGCTGAGGGGATCGACCGCGGCATCGGCGTCGTCGAGCCACGCCTGCGCGGAGAGCCGGTCCCCGGCCACGCACGACAGGGCGCCGAGCGCGATGCCGGGCGTGAACGGTCGGGTGCGCAGGTGGAGCGTCGTCTCGGTGTGGCCGGTCACCGGATCCCGCACGCCCTCCGCAGCCGGGATGCCCTCCCCTGTGGTGAGCACCGCCGCGAGCCGAGCCCGGTCGCCGCAGGCGCCCAGGAACGGCACGATGGCCGAGCGCACGCGGGCGGCCAGCCGCTCGAGGGTGTCCTCCTCCGCGAACCACGCGCTCTCCACGATCGACACATCGAGCTGGTAGGGCTTCACCCGCTGCGGGTCGCGGTGGGCGGCGACGCCGTCCTCCGGATGCAGCGCCGGGAACAGCACGCCGTAGTGCACGCTCATGTGCAGGCCGCTGGAGAAGAAGTCGATGACCTCGACGCGGTCCTCCACGGTCCGCCGCCACGTGCGCCCCGACTTGCGGAAGCCGAATCCGCGCATCGTGCCGTCGACGTGGTCGCGCAACAGCCGATCGACCTCACCACGCAGCACCCGGGGGATCGGATTCGCCTTGGCCCGCACGGCCGCCGCTTTCTCCCGCTTCAGGTCGTCGTCGCGCGTCGCCGCTCGGGCCGTCGCCTCCGAGCCGAGCGCCGTTCCGATGCGCTTCACCAGATCGCGGCGTGCGATGCTCTCCAGCAGCGCCTCGAGCTCTGCGGTGTCGGCGGGCGCCTCGCGCTGCACCAGACTGTCGATCGCCGCGGTCGCCACCCGCAGGGCGAGCGACTCGGTCTGCGGGGGTCGCGTGGCGGCGCCCTGGCGGGCGAGCGCGCCGAGCAGCGGCGCGGGTACGTCGTCCGAGGACAGCCAGCGCGCGGCGACGACGGCCGCGCGCACGAGATCCTCGTTCGACGGCGTGAAGAGATGGCCGTCCGCGGCCACCCCGGTCTCGGCCGCGGCGCGTATCCACTCGCGCACCAAACGGCGGCCGGCGTCGGACTGCACGTGCTGCCGCGCCTGGCGCTGCCAGGTCTGGGACGGCGCCTTGTGTCCGAGCGCGGCCAGGTGCCGCACGATCGGTTCGATGTCATCCACGGGCAGCGCGCGGGCGAGTCGTCGTGCCCGCTCGGCCCACTCGTCTCCGTCGTCGACCACCGTGAGGTCGAGGACTCCCGACGGCAGGAACGACGCCCGCAGGCGGCGCGCGACCTTGAGATCCTTGTCGACGCCGTAGCGCGAGGCGAACCGTCCGGACATCAGCCCGTCGAGGTGCTGCACGCTGGCCTCGAGCGCCTCATACAGCTCGGCATCCCGATGCCCGGCGTCCATCGCCGTCTCGGCGCCGCGCAGCGCCGGGGCGCACACATAGCTCATGGCATCGATGGCGAGCGCGGCGCGCAGGGCGAACGCCGCGGTCTCCGCGTCCCAGGGCAGCTTCTTGCGCGGGAGGGAGCGGATGAGATCGTCTTCGGCCGATCGATGCCGCCACCCGTTCACGAGCTGCGGGCTGACGTCCATGATCAGCAGCAGTGCGACGAGCTGGAGGCGCGGTGTCGACGCTCTCCCGGCGAAGGCCTCCGCCCAGTCGGTGTCCGACGACACGGGACGACCGAGGGCCTCCCCCAGCTCACGGCGCAGTGCCTCGCGGGTCAGTGCCACGCCGGCACCGCCGAGCGCTTACTCGGCGGGACCATCGATGACTTCGTCGACCAGGCTGATACCTCCGGACGAGCTCGCCTCGACCATCAGCGCCTGGATCCACTTCACGTTGAGCTGCGGGGTCTCCGGCTCCTCGAACGTGAACCGGAGCGGGATGGACGGGTGCAGCCAGATGGTCGAGCGACCGGGGGTGTCGCCCTCGGGGTGACGCCAGGAGAGCGTGAAGCTCTCGTTGCGGCGGAGCTTGGTCGCGATCGCGACCTTGAGGTGTGCGAGGGCGCGGTCCTCGATCTGGATCTCGCTGCCGCTCCCGTACTGCATGGTTCCCATGCCACGACTGTAGCGGGCGACTCTCCCGCATGCGAAGGCCGTGCTGCGCTCGCGGGAGGAAGACTCGTCCGGGGCTGTCAAGGCCCTGGGGCCGGCGCGGTGCGGGTGTAGGTTCCGCGCATGGAGACGATCAGAGTGGGTCTCGTCGCGGATCCGGCGTCGCCCACCGCCGTTGCGCGCCGGATGACCGGCCTCACTCCACCGCTCGCCGCCGAGGCCGACGGATGGATCGTCGAGCTCGTCAGCGAGCCGTTCACCCTCGGGTCGGAGGATGTCGACGTCGCTCTGGAGCGACTCCGCTCGCACGCCGATCAGCACGGGTGGGACCTCGTCATCGGCGTCACCGAGCTTCCGCTCCGCGACGACGACGGCCGCTATCTCCTGGCAGCGGTCCACCCTCGACGGCGCTCCGCCGTCCTGTCGCTTCCCGCACTGGGAGGGTTCTGGGTGCAGCGCCGCGCACGACACGCGGTTCGGGGCCTCGTGGACGGGATGGCTGAACCCGTCTCGCCGGAAGAGCAGCGCCTGCCGCTCCCCCGGCTCAGCGCCCGGGGGCGTGTGCTCCTGGGCATGGTGCTGGCCAACCGCCCGTGGCGGCTCGCCGCGGGTCTCAAATCGGCGCTCGTCGCCGCCCTCGCCACCGGCGCGGTGGCGACCATCGAGCCGACCGTGTGGTCTCTCGCCCTCTCGCTGTCGCCCTGGCGCCTGGTGGCGGCGACGGTGGCCTCGATCGCGATCATCATCGCCTGGATCGTGATCGACGGCAGGCTGTGGGACCGACCCGACGACGACTCGCCCGCGGCGCGGGAGCGATCCCATCTCTACAACACCTCGACGCTGCTGACCCTCACCGTCGGGATCGTCATCTGCTATCTGACGCTCTACGTCGTGAACCTGGCATGGGCGCTGTTCGTCCTCGACCCCGCGGTCATGAGTGAAGACCTCGGGCGGTCCGTCGAGTTCGGCGATCTGTTCGTGCTCACCTGGTTCGTCGCGTCGGCGGCGACTGTCGGCGGGGCGTTGGGCACCGGCCTGGAGTCCGACGAGGCGATCCGGGCCGCCACGTACTCCAAGCGCGAGGAGGAGCGCCGCGCCCGGTTGGCCGACGAGCGCGACGCCCGGTGACGACTGCCGGGTGCACGTCCACGCGGAAGGGCCCCGCCACCTGCTCATGGTGAGCGGGTCGCGGGGCCCATCGATCGTCGACGTCGGCCGGGGGACTCAGAAGTCCCAGTCGTCGTCTTCCGTGGCCTCGGCCTTGCCGATGACGTACGAGGAGCCCGACCCCGAGAAGAAGTCGTGGTTCTCGTCCGCGTTCGGGGAGAGCGCCGACAGAATCGCCGGGTTCACGTTGGTGACCGTCGAGGGGAACATCGCCTCGTAGCCCAGGTTCATCAGGGCCTTGTTGGCGTTGTAGTGCAGGAACTTCTTGACGTCCTCGGTCAGGCCGACGCCGTCGTAGAGGTCCTGCGTGTACTGCACCTCGTTGTCGTACAGCTCGTAGAGCAGCGAGAACGTGTAGTCCTTCAGCTCGTCCTTGCGCGCCTGGTCGAGCGTCTCGAGCCCGCGCTGGAACTTGTAGCCGATGTAGTAGCCGTGCACGGCCTCGTCACGGATGATGAGGCGGATGAGGTCGGCGGTGTTGGTGAGCTTCGCCCGGCTCGACCAGTGCATCGGGAGGTAGAACCCCGAGTAGAAGAGGAAGCTCTCCAGCAGGGTCGAGGCGACCTTGCGCTTGAGCGGGTCGTCGCCGCGGTAGTAATCCGTGACGATCTGCGCCTTCTTCTGCAGGTTCGGGTTCTCCACCGACCAGCGGAACGCCTCGTCGATCTCCTTCGTCGAGCACAGCGTCGAGAAGATCGACGAGTAGCTCTTCGCGTGCACCGACTCCATGAACGCGATGTTCGTGTAGACGGCCTCCTCGTGCGGAGTGATCGCATCGGGGATGAGCGACACGGCGCCGACGGTGCCCTGGATGGTGTCGAGCAGCGTCAGGCCGGTGAACACCCGCATCGTGAGCGTCTGCTCGTCGGGGGTGAGCGTGTTCCACGACTGGATGTCGTTCGACAGCGGCACCTTCTCGGGCAGCCAGAAGTTGTTCACCAGGCGGTTCCAGACCTCGAGGTCCTTGTCGTCCTGGATGCGGTTCCAGTTGATCGCCTGCACGCTGTCGACCAGCTTGAGGGGTTCGTGCGGAGTCATTTCTCGTTGTTCCTTGGGGTGCGGAGGCCGGTCAGAGCATGCAGGAGACGCACTCGGTCATGTCGGTGCCCTCGAGCGCCAGCTGACGCAGGCGGATGTAGTAGATCGTCTTGATGCCCTTGCGCCACGCGTAGATCTGCGCCTTGTTGATGTCACGCGTGGTGGCGGTGTCCTTGAAGAACAGCGTCAGCGACAGACCCTGGTCGACGTGCTGCGTGGCCGCGGCGTACGTGTCGATGACCTTCTCGTAGCCGATCTCGTACGCGTCCTGGTAGTACTCCAGGTTGTCGTTCGTCATGAACGCCGCCGGGTAGTACACGCGACCGAGCTTGCCCTCCTTGCGGATCTCGATCTTCGACGCGATCGGGTGGATCGACGACGTGGAGTTGTTGATGTAGGAGATCGAGCCCGTGGGCGGCACGGCCTGCAGGTTCTGGTTGTAGATACCGTGCTCCTGGATCGACGCCTTCAGCGCGGCCCAGTCCTCCTGCGTCGGGATGTGCTTGCCGGCGAAGAGCTCCTTGACCTTCTCGGTCTCGGGAACCCACGCGCGCTCGATGTACTTGTCGAAGAACTCCCCCGACGCGTAGGTCGAGTCCGCGAACCCGTCGAACGTGGTTCCGCGCTCGATGGCGAGGTTGTTCGAGGCGCGCAGCGCGTGGAACAGCACCGTGTAGAAGTAGATGTTCGTGAAGTCGATGCCCTCCTCCGAACCGTAGAACACGTGCTCGCGGGCGAGGTACCCGTGCAGGTTCATCTGGCCGAGGCCGATCGCGTGGGAGCGGTCGTTGCCGTCTTCGATCGAGCGCACCGAGCCGATGTGACTCTGGTCGCTGACCGCGGTGAGCGCGCGGATCGCGGTCTCGACCGTCTGGCCGAGGTCGTCGGCGTCCATCGACAGCGCGATGTTCATCGAGCCGAGGTTGCACGAGATGTCCTTGCCGATGCTGTCGTACGACAGGTCGTCGTTGTACGTGGTCGGCGTGTTCACCTGCAGGATCTCGCTGCACAGGTTGGACATGTTGATGCGCCCCTTGATGGGGTTGGCCTTGTTGACCGTGTCCTCGAACATGACGTACGGGTAGCCGGACTCGAACTGGATCTCGGCGACGGTCTGGAAGAACTCGCGGGCGTTGATCTTCGTCTTCTTGATGCGCGGGTCGTCGACCATCTCGCGGTACTTCTCGGTGACCGAGATGTCGCCGAACGGCACGCCGTAGACCTTCTCGACGTCGTACGGCGAGAACAGGTACATGTCCTCGTCGTTCTTGGCGAGCTCGAACGTGATGTCGGGCACGACCACGCCGAGCGACAGCGTCTTGATGCGGATCTTCTCGTCGGCGTTCTCGCGCTTGGTGTCGAGGAACCGCATGATGTCGGGGTGGTGCGCGTTGAGGTACACCGCGCCGGCGCCCTGACGCGCGCCGAGCTGGTTGGCGTAGCTGAAGCTGTCTTCGAGCAGCTTCATGACGGGGATGATGCCGGACGACTGGTTCTCGATCTGCTTGATCGGCGCACCGGCCTCGCGGATGTTCGACAGGAGCAGGGCGACGCCGCCGCCGCGCTTCGAGAGCTGCAGCGCGGAGTTGATGCCGCGGGCGATCGACTCCATGTTGTCTTCGATGCGCAGCAGGAAGCAGCTGACGAGTTCGCCGCGCTGCGCCTTGCCCGCGTTGAGGAACGTGGGGGTGGCCGGCTGGAAGCGACCGGAGATGATCTCCTCGACCAGGTTGACCGCGAGCTTCTCGTCGCCGTCGGCCAGGGCGAGGGCCGTCATCACGACGCGGTCCTCGAAGCGCTCCAGGTAGCGCTTGCCGTCGAACGTCTTGAGCGTGTAGCTCGTGTAGTACTTGAACGCGCCGAGGAACGTCTCGAAGCGGAACTTCTTGGAGTAGGCCAGGTCGTTGAGCTTCTGCACGAAGTCGAACGAGTACTTCTCGATGACCGCACCCTCGTAGTACTCCTTCTCCACGAGGTAGTCCAGGCGCTCACGGAGCGAATGGAAGAAGACGGTGTTCTGGTTCACGTGCTGCAGGAAGTACTCCCGCGCGGCGCGCTTGTCGGCGTCGAACTGGATCTTGCCGTTCGCGTCGTACAGGTTGAGCATCGCGTTGAGGGCGTGATAGTCGAGCCCCTCGTATGCGGGGTTCACCTTGAAGGCCACCGTCTCGGTCACTGAAGTTCCCACCGTCGTTCCAATCCGTCGCTCACGCGATCCACGTCGTCCTGTGTGCCGAAGATCTCGAGCCGATACAAGTGAGGCACGTGGCACTTGCGGCTGATGATGTCGCCGGCGAGGCAGAACGCGTCGCCGAAGTTGGTGTTGCCCGCGGAGATCACTCCGCGGATGTGGCGCCGATTGCGCTCGTCGTTGAGGAACCGGATCACCTGTTTGGGCACCGCGCCCTTCTCGACGCCGCGCCCCGCACCCCCACCGTAGGTGGGGGTGACCAGCACGAAGGGCTCGTCAACGACGAGGTCTTCGTCCGTGCGGTGAAGGGGGATGCGTCGGGCGGGGAACCCGAGTTTCTCGATGAAGCGCGCGGTGTTACCCGACACGCTCGAGAAGTAGACCAGGAGCGGCGCTGCGGTCGCGACGGCGCTCATGGCCGATCACGCCAGGCGGGAGGCGAGCTCGTCGATCTTGTCGGGACGGAAGCCCGACCAGTGGTCCTCGTCGGTGACGACGACCGGCGCCTGCATGTAGCCGAGCGCCTTGACCTGCTCCAGGGCCGTCGGGTCCTCCGACAGGTCGTGGATCTCGTACTCGATGCCCTTGGCGTCGAGGGCGCGGTAGGTGGCGTTGCACTGAACGCAGGAAGGCTTGGTGTAGACCGTGATCGACATCTGATTCCCCTCGAATCTCTGGTTTCTCCGGCAGGCCCCCGCCGGGATCTCAATACTACATATGGGTGCGGACATTCGGAGTGACCACAAGGGGTAGTAGTTACATCCGTGTAGTTTTTCCACCGCTCTCCACTGATACAACACAGGTTCTCCACCGTTTCTTCCACAGGCGGAGGTGCGCTCGCCGCCCTCCCGAACCGCGTGAAATCGCGGCTGGGAAGACGCTGGGAGAGATCCATCCACAGGGGGCACCGTACGCCGGGCCTCGGACATCCGAATGCCTGTGGAATTCGCTCTTCGGCGTGTCGCGGGCGTGTCGCGGCGTGTCGTCCCCGACGCCGTCTCCGCAGCCCCCTCGCGGGCCGGTACCGTTGTCGGGTGGCGGGCTATCGGGATCTCCTTCGCACGCCGGGAGTCGGGCGCATGATCGCCGCCCAGCTCACCGCGCGGTTCCCCAACGGGATGATGTCTTTGGCGATCCTGCTGCACGTCGAACAGCAGACCGGCTCCTACGGATCGGCCGGTCTCGTGCTCGCCGCGACCAGCGTCGGGCAGGCCGTCGCCGGGCCGATCACCAGCCGCTGGATGGGCGCGTGGGGCATGCGTCGCGTGCTCACCCTCACCCTGACGGTGTGCGTGCTCGCCGTGCTCGGCCTGGCCGTCCTCCCGCTCTCGGTGCCGGGATACATGGCGCTCGGCATGGTCGCCGGGCTCTCCACCCCTCCCGTGCAGGCCGCTGTGCGCACGATCTACCCCAAGCTCGTCAACGCCCGTCAGCTCACCCCGCTCTTCTCGCTCGACGCCTCGCTGCAGGAGATCATCTGGGTGCTCGCCCCCGTCGTCATCACCCTGGTCTCCACCCAGATCGGCACGACCGAAGGGCTGCTGCTGGTCGCGATCGTGCTCGTGGGCGGCGGCGCGTGGTTCATCCTCTCCCCCGAGGTGGGGCGCGTGCGCATCCCGCGCAGCCGCAACGCGCTCGGCACGGTCGTGCTCAAGCCCCCCGTGCTGCTGGCCACCGTGATCGGCTTCCTCCTGATCGGCGCCTGCTCGGCCGTGGAGGTCGGCGTCGTCGCGACATTCGAGCACGGCAGCCTCGCGGCGGGCCTCATCCTCGCGGTGTTCTCGGCGGGCAGCCTGGCCGGAGGCCTCGCGTTCGGCCACATCCCGATCGGCCCGTGGGCCATGGCCCGACGGCTCCTCATCGTCACGGTCGGGCTCGCGCTCACCATGGTCATGCTCAACGCCTTCTGGCTCGGGGGCACCCTGATCCTGGCGGGCATCGGCATCGCCCCCGCGCTCGCGGTCCTGTTCGCCATCACGACCGCGAGCGTCAAGTTCAGCGAGACAGCCGAGGCCTTCGGCTGGGCGGGAACCGGGCAGCTGATCGGCGCCGCCGCGGGGTCCGCCGTCGCGGGCTTCCTCGTCGACGTCGGCGACTGGCGCGGCGCCTACCTCGCCGCCACGATCTTCGCCGGCGTCGGCCTCCTGGTCTCCATCGTCTTCGTCCGCGCCTTCCCCGACCTGCGTCACCGCGACGCGAGCCCGCATCCCGACACCGAACCCCTGGCGGTCACCCCCTCATGAGCCTCCCCGTCCCCTCCCCCGCGCCCGAGATCGTCTGCGTCGGCGAGTCGATGGCCCTGATCACCCCCACCGGCGCACCGCTCGCGGACGCCGACACCGCGACCCTCACCCATGCCGGCGCGGAGGCCAACGTGGCCGTCGGCGTCGCGGCGGCCGGGCACCGCGCCGCCTGGGCCTCGCGCCTCGGCGACGACCCGCTGGGCGACCGTCTCGCCGGCGAGCTCGAGCGTCGCGGGGTCGAGCTGTGGGTCGAGCGCGACGGGGACGCGCCGACCGGGGTCATGTTCAAGGATCCCGGTGTCGAGTCATCCGCGGTCTACTACTACCGGCGCGGATCCGCGGCCTCCCACATGGCTCCCGGTTTCCTCGACGCCGCCCGGCTCGACGGCGTGCGCATCGTGCACACCACCGGCATCACCCCGGCGCTCTCCGCTACCTGCCTTGCGATGGTCGATGCCCTGTACGCCGACGCCCGCGCCGCGGGAGCCACCGTGTCGTTCGACGTGAACGACCGCCGCGCCCTGTGGAGCCCGGAGGACGCGGCCTCGACGCTCGCGCGACTCGCGGACGCCGCCGACATCGCCTTCGTCGGCCGCGACGAGGCGGAGCGCATCTGGGGCACCGCGACACCGGCCGCGATCCGGGCGCACCTCCCCCACTGCGCGCTGCTCGTGGTGAAGGACGGCGACGTGGGCGCGACCGCGTTCACGCACGACGCCGAGCCCGTGTTCGTCCCGGCCCCCACGGTGGACGTGGTCGAGCCGGTGGGAGCCGGCGACGCGTTCGCCTCCGGCTTCCTCGCGGCGACGCTCGAGGGCGAGGACCTCGCCGCACGCCTGGCCGCCGGGCACGCCGCCGCCGCCCGGGTCCTGCGGATCGCGGCCGACCTGCCCCCGCTGACCCGCGTCGGCTGAGCCCCGCCGGGCCGACCTGTGCCGCGGCCGCGGTCGTAGGCTGGTGCCATGCCCGCACCCCTCACCCTGCCCCGACGGTCGTGGGGCGATCCCGCAGCCGCGCGCCGCATTCTCCTCGTGCACGGACTCGGCTCGTCGGGCGCCCTCATGTGGCGCCTGGGCGATGCCATCGCGGCGACCGGAGCGGCCGCGACCGCCGTCGACCTGCGCGGGCACGGTGACGCCCCCCGCTCCCTCGACTACACCGTCGACGCGTACGCCGCCGACCTCGCGGCGACGGCATCCGACGGCGGAGGACCGTGGGACGCGGTCGTCGGCCACTCGCTGGGCGGCGCGGCCGCGACGGTCGCCGCCGCCGGCTCGCCGGACTGGACGCGACGCCTCGTGCTGATCGACCCCGCCCTCCACGTCGACGGACGCGACGCGGGCATCGTGCGGCGCAGTCAGGAACGGGCGTTCGCCGACAACCGGATCGAGGTCGTCCGGGAGGAGCACCCGCACTGGCACCCGCAGGATCACGAGCTGAAGATCGACGCCGTGCGGCGCGCGAGCGCCTGGGCCGTGGAGCAGACCAGCGCGCAGAACCAGCCGTGGGACGTACGCGCGCACGCCGCCCGTCTCACCGTCCCCACCCATGTCATCGGCGCCGATCCCGCCGTGTACAGCATCTTCGCGGGCGACCTCGCCGCCGAGGTGCTCGCCGGCAACCCGCGGATCACGATGTCGGTCGTGGCGGGCGCGGGGCACTCCCTTCATCGCGACCGCCCGGAGGAAGCGATCCGACAGCTCCTGGAGGCACTCGCATGACCGCGTTCGACCCGACCCGCTACCTCCCGGACGACCTCCTCGCGCGCATCCGCGAACGCGCGCCGATCCACGACCGCGAGAACACGTTCCCGCAGCAGGACCTCGACGAACTCCGCGACGCCGGCTACCTGTCGATCCTGGTCCCGGTCGAGCGCGGCGGCGCAGGACTCGGGCTCGCCGAGGCCGCGATCCTGCAGCAGCGTCTTGCGGGCGCGGCCCCCGCCACGGCCCTCGCGATCAACATGCACCTGGTGTGGACCGGGGTCGCGAAGGTCTTCTCCGACCGGGGTGTTCCCGGGCTCGAGTTCGTGCAGGACGGCGCGGTCGCCGGCGAGGTGTTCGCGTTCGGCATCAGCGAGGGCGGCAACGACCTCGTGCTGTTCGGCAGCGACACGGCCGCGGTGCCCGACGCCGACGGGGGCTACGCGTTCACGGGCACCAAGATCTTCACCTCGCTCGCGCCCGTCTGGACCAGGCTCGGACTGCACGGCCTGGACACCACCAGCGCGGACGCCCCGAAGCTCGTGTTCGCGTTCGTCGAGCGGACCGACGCCGTCACCACCTCGGACGACTGGGACACGCTCGGCATGCGCGGCACGCAGAGCAGGACGACGCGGCTCGACGGCGCCGTCGCCGACGCCGCGCACGTGGTCCGGCGGATCGACCAGGGCCCGAGCGCCGACCCCATCGTCTTCGGCATCTTCTCCGTGTTCGAGATCCTGCTCGCCTCGGTGTACACCGGCATCGCCCGCCGCGCACTGGAGCTGGCGGTCGCGACGGCGCAGACCCGTCGCTCCAAGAAGAGCGGCGCCGCGTACAGCCAGGACCCCGACATCCGTTGGCGCATCGCCGACATGGCGATCGCGTACGACGCGCTGCCGCCCCAGATCGCCGCGCTCGCGCGCGACGTGGACGAGCGCGTCGACCACGGGCCGCGCTGGTTCCCCGCCCTGTCCGGCCTCAAGCACCGTGCCGTGACGATGGCCAAGAGCGTGGTCGACGAGGCGATGCTGGTGGCGGGCGGCGGGTCCTACTTCTCCGGGAACGAGCTCTCCCGGCTGTACCGCGATGTCCTCGCCGGGATGTTCCATCCGTCCGACCCCGAGTCGGCGCACGCGACCGCGGCGAGCGCCTGGCTCGGACCCGTGGAGGCCTGACCGAACGCACGGATCGTGCAGGTCGGCCACTCAGATTCGACGGATCCGGTTGTCCATGACCGCCGCCAGTGCCAGGATCGCAGCATGGCACCGGCGAAGAAGAACTCCGCCCTCGACGCGATCTCCAAGACCATCATCGAGCTGCTGCAGGACGACGGGCGTCGCTCCTACTCCGACATCGGCCGCGTGGTGGGCCTCAGCGAGGCAGCGGTCCGCCAGCGCGTGCAGCGGCTCACCGAGACCGGCGTGATGCAGATCGTCGCGGTCACCGATCCGATGCAGCTCGGCTTCCACCGCCAGGCGATGATCGGCATCCGTGTGGCCGGGGACGCCCGGCACGTGGCGGAGGCGATCGCGGAGATCGACGCCGTCGACTACGTCGTCATCACGGTGGGCTCATTCGACGTGATCGTCGAGGTCGTGTGCGAAGACGACGACCACCTGCTGGCCCTCGTGAACGACGTGATCCGTCCGATCGACGGCGTGCTGTCGACCGAGACGTTCATCTACGCGAAGCTGCAGAAGCAGCTCTACAACTGGGGGACCCGATGACCTCGCGCTCCGTGCCGTCCGCGTCCGCGCTGCAGTCCATGGCGAAGGATCACCTCTGGATGCACTTCACCCGCCAGTCGACCATGGCGGACTCCGGCGTGCCGATCATCGTCCGGGGCGACGGGCACCGCATCTGGGACGTCGAGGGCCGGGAGTACATCGACGGTCTGGCGGGACTGTTCGTGGTGAACGCGGGACACGGCAGGCGCCGGCTCGCCGAGGCCGCGGCGGCGCAGGCGTCCGAGTTGGCGTTCTTCCCGCTGTGGTCGTACGCGCACCCCGCGGCGATCGAGCTCGCGGACCGGCTGGCGGACGAGGCACCCGGCGACCTCAACCGCGTGTTCTTCTCCACGGGCGGCGGCGAGGCGGTGGAGACGGCCTTCAAGCTCGCGAAGCACTACTGGAAGCTGCAGGGGAAGCCCGCCAAGCACAAGGTGATCTCGCGTGCCGTCGCGTATCACGGCACCCCGCAGGGGGCCCTCGCGATCACGGGGATCCCCGCCATGAAGGCGATGTTCGAGCCGGTCACACCCGGCGGGTTCCGCGTGCCCAACACCAACTTCTATCGCGCGGCCGAGATGGGCGCGCCCGCCGACGACCTCGAGGCGTTCGGGCGCTGGGCCGCCGACCGCATCGAGGAGATGATCCTGTTCGAGGGTGCGGACACCGTCGCGGCCGCGTTCCTCGAGCCGGTGCAGAACTCGGGCGGCTGCTTCCCCCCGCCGCCCGGCTACTTCGCCCGCGTGCGCGAGATCTGCGACCGGCACGACGTCCTGTTGGTGTCAGACGAGGTGATCTGCGCGTTCGGACGGCTCGGGCACACCTTCGCCTGCACGGGGCTGGGGTATGTGCCCGACATGATCACGTGCGCCAAGGGCATGACCAGCGGCTACTCCCCCATCGGCGCCACGATCGTGAGCGACCGCGTGTACGAGCCGTTCGCGCAGGGCGATGTCTCCTTCCCGCACGGCTACACGTTCGGCGGCCACCCCGTGTCGGCCGCGGTGGCCCTGGAGAACCTCGCGATCTTCGACGAGGAAGGGCTCAACGCGCACGTGCGGGAGAACTCGCCGGTGTTCCGCGCGGAGCTGGAGACACTGCTCGACCTCCCGCTCGTGGGAGACGTGCGCGGCGACGGGTACTTCTTCGGCATCGAGCTGGTCAAGGACACCGCCACGCGGGAGACGTTCGACGAGGAGGAGTCGGAGCGGTTGCTGCGCGGCTTCCTCTCGCCCGCACTGTTCGAGGCCGGGCTGTACTGCCGGGCGGACGACCGCGGCGACCCGGTCATCCAGCTCGCCCCGCCGCTGACCGTCGGACCCGCGGAGTTCCGCGAGATCACGCAGATCCTGCGGGACGTGCTCACGCGGGCGCAGGCGGTGCTCTGAGCCACGCCGTGCGGCGTCAGGAACGTTCTCGGGCTCCGCGGGGCCGCGCCAGCAGCGCGATGTGCAGCGCCGCCAGCACCTCGCCGTCGTCGAGGTCGACGGCGAGCAGGTCCGCGATGACGGCGAGGCGCTGGTAGAACACGGAGCGGGACAGGTGGCTCGCCGTCGCGGCCGCCGACCGGTTCCCCGGGTGGGCGACGAGCGCGGCGAGCACGTCGAGCAGATCCCCGCGGCGCTCCCGGTCGTGGCGGATCAGCGGCGCGAGCATGCGTTCGCCGTGCTCTTGCAGTCGGCGGTCATCGCCGAGCGCCGCCACCAGCTGCGCCAGCGGACGGTCGGCCACGCGGCGCACGGTGTCGGCGGCGTCCTCCGGGGCCCGGGCGGCGAGTTCCAGTGCAGCCCTGGTGGACGCGAGGAGGCCGGGCACATCGTCGGCCGGCTGACCGATGATCACCGCGACCGCGGGGCCGGCGATGCGGCGCGCGGCGGCGTCGCTCAGACCTCCGGCTGGTGGGACGACGAGGAGCACGACCGCGTCGTCGCGTCGGGCGGCGAGCGCGGCCACCCCTTCCGCGGTCGCGCGGGCTCGGATACGGTCCGCCGCCTCGGTCGTGCGCACGACCACGCCGCACGCCGGACGCCCGCCCACGTCGAACCCCAGTCGGGCGAGCCGTGCCGCGACATCGTCGACGCGCGCGAACCGCGACCCCAGCAGGTCGTCGATCAGCGTGCGATGCGCGAGCACCGTCCACTCCGCCGCTCCGTCGGCGAGGCATCCGAACGCGAGCGCGGTGGCCCCCAGCTCCAGGACCGTGAGCCGACCGGCCGGGTGCGGGGGCCCCACGAGTGCCGTGAGCGACCCCCAGCGCACACCCCTCGCCTGCACGGGTACCCGCTCGGACGCCCCGTCGGCGGCCAGCGCGAGCACCTCGGCGACCGGACGGGACAGCGCTTCGGTGGCGATCACCTCTCCCGCCAGGTTCTCCAGCACGACCGGCGCGTCGAGCGCGCGGGCCGTCTCGGTCACGATCACGTCCGCCGGGGCTCCCCGCAGGCTGAGGGCCGTGAACAGCTCGTGCAGTCGCTGGCGTTCGCGCAGGGCGGCCGTCTGCGCGTCGATCAGTGCGCGGTGCACGGCCTCCGTCACGGTGACGAACTTGACCTCTCCGGCCAGCGCGACCAGGGCGAGCGACGCCTCCGCGCACGCCTCGACCACGGCGTCCGGCACGCGCGGCATCCGGTCGCCGAGCTCCACCACGACCCCGGAGACGCCGACCGCGGCCAGCTCGCGCACGAGCGCGCGCAGCGAGCGGGCGTCGCGCGGCCAGGCGGCCGCCGTGGTCAGCAGCAGCTCTCCCCCGTCGAGCAACCGCGCGACCCCGGCACTGTCGGATGCGTGCACCCAGCGCACGCCCGCGTCCAGCGCCGCCCCGCCCACGAGCACGCGCGGCGCACCGTCCTGCACCACGGGGAGCGCGACCACGTCCGCCACGCGCAGCAGCGGCGATCCGTGTCGCTCCGGACGATCTGTCTCGGACGGGGAGAACTCCCGACGTTCTGACACTCCGCATCTCCTGCCGGCTCTGTGACCATGGACTCGCACCCAGCGTAGCGAGCGCCGGTCAGAGTGTCCGGTCACGCGCATCACCCAGCGGAGGAACCGTGGACATCGTCCGACACATCATCGACGGCAGCGAGACCGCGGCGGCACGCCGCACCGCCCCCGTGTACGACCCCGCGACGGGCCGGATCACGAAGCAGGTGGCGCTCGCCGACGCCACGGAGGTCGAGGCCGCCGTCACCGCCGCGGCCGCGGCGCTCCCCGCGTGGCGGGCCACCAGCCTGATCAAGCGCGCCGACGTGTTCTTCCGGTTGCGGCAGCTGCTCGCCGACCGCACGTCCGAGCTCGCGGCGATCGTGACGTCCGAGCACGGCAAGGTGCTCTCCGATGCGGCGGGCGAGGTGTCGCGCGGCATCGAGAACGTCGAGTTCGCCGCCGGGCTCGTGCACCTGCTCAAGGGCGAGCGCAGCGAACAGGTCGCGCGCGGCGTGGACGTGCACTCCGTCAAGCAGCCGGTCGGTGTCGTGGCGGCCATCACCCCGTTCAACTTCCCGGTCATGGTGCCGCTGTGGATGGTCGCGTCAGCGATCGCGTGCGGCAACACGGTCGTGCTCAAGCCCAGCGAGAAGGACCCCTCCGCGGCGGTCTGGCTCGCGAAGCTGTTCCGGGAGGCCGGGCTCCCCGACGGCGTGCTCAACGTCGTGCACGGCGACCGGGAGGCCGTCGAGACCCTGCTCGACTCGCCCCGCGTGGATGCGGTGAGCTTCGTCGGCTCGACACCCATCGCGCGCTCGATCTACCGGCGGGCGTCGGCCGCGGGCAAGCGGGTGCAGGCGCTCGGCGGCGCGAAGAACCACATGGTCGTGATGCCCGATGCCGACCTCGACGCCGCGGCCGACGCGGCCGTGTCCGCCGCCTACGGCTCCGCGGGTGAACGCTGCATGGCGGTGTCGGTGCTGGTCGCGGTCGGCGACGTGGCCGACGACCTGGTGGCCGCGGTCGCCGCACGCATCGGCGGACTCCGGATCGGCCCCGGCACCGACGCCGCGAGCGACATGGGGCCGCTCATCACGCGCGAGCACCGTGACGCGGTCGCCTCGTACGTGCACGGCGCACCGGCGGAGGGCGCGACGGTCGTCGTCGACGGCACGCGGCAGGAGTTCGACTCCGACGGGTTCTTCCTCGGCGTGAGCCTGCTCGACCATGTGCGTCCCGGCATGGCCGCGTACGACCAGGAGATCTTCGGCCCGGTGCTGTCGGTCGTCCGTGTGGACACCTACGCCGACGCGGTCGCCCTCGTGAACGCCAACGCCTACGGCAACGGCACCGCGATCTTCACGCGCGACGGCGGCACCGCCCGCCAGTACGAGTTCGACGTCGAGGTCGGCATGGTGGGGGTGAACGTGCCGATCCCTGTACCGATCGGCGCGTACTCGTTCGGCGGATGGAAGGACTCGCTGTTCGGCGACTCCCACATCTACGGTCCCGAGTCCATCCACTTCTACACCCGCTCGAAGGTCGTCACGACTCGCTGGCCCGACCACACCCCCTCCCAGATCGACCTGGGCTTTCCGAGCAACCACTGACCACCGCGACCGGAGGGCACGACCCATGACCACCTACACCGATCGGCACGGCGCCACCCTTCCCCTGCCCGATGCGGCGGCCGACGCGCGCGTGCGTTCCGACGACCGCTCGCACGTCTTCCACTCCTGGAGCGCGCAGGCGGCGATCGATCCGCTGCCCGTCGCCGCGGGGCACGGCTCCACGTTCTGGGACTACGACGGCAACGCCTACCTCGACTTCTCCAGCCAGCTGGTCAATCTGAACCTCGGTCACCAGCACCCCGACCTCGTGGCCGCCATCCAACAGCAGGCGGGGCGGCTCTCGACCATCCAGCCGGCCATGGCCAACGACGTCCGCGGCGAGCTCGCCCGGCTGATCTCCGAGGTGGCGCCCGACGGCTTCGAGAAGGTGTTCTTCACCAACGGCGGCGCCGAGGCGAACGAGTACGCGGTGCGCATGGCACGCCAGTCCACCGGGCGCCGCAAGGTGCTGTCGATGTACCGCAGCTACCACGGCTCCACCTCGACCGCGATCTCGCTCACCGGCGACCCCCGCCGCTGGGCGAACGACACCGCCGACGCGGGAGCCGTGCGCTTCTTCGGCCCGTACCTGTACCGCTCCCCGTTCCACGCCGAGACGCCGGAGCAGGAGGCCGAGCGCGCCCTCGCCCACCTGGAGCAGACCATCCAGCTCGAGGGACCGCAGACGATCGCGGCGATCATCATCGAGACGGTCGTCGGCACGAACGGCGTGCTGGTGCCGCCGCCCGGCTACCTCCCGGGGGTGCGCGAGCTGTGCGACCGCTACGGCATCGTCTACATCGCCGACGAGGTGATGGTGGGGTTCGGACGCCTGGGCGAGTGGTTCGGCATCGACGCGTTCGGCGCGCAGCCCGACCTCCTCACCTTCGCGAAGGGCGTGAACTCGGGCTACGTGCCCCTCGGCGGTGTCGTGATCTCCGACCGCATCGCCCGCGCGTTCGACACGATGCCGTTCGCGGGCGGGCTCACGTACTCCGGGCATCCGCTGGCGTGCGCGGCCGGCGTCGCGACGTTCGAGGTGTTCCGCCGGGACGGGATCCTGGAGCGCGTCCGCGACCTCGGCGAGCGCGTCGTCGAGCCGACCCTGCGCTCCTGGGTCGAACGGCACCCGTCCGTGGGCGAGGTGCGGGGGCGCGGGCTGTTCTGGGCGGTCGAGCTCGTGCGGGATGCGGAGACCGGGGAGCCGTTGGTGCCGTTCAACGCCGCGGGTGCCGACGCTGCGCCCATGGTCGCGTTCGCTGCGGCCGCTCGACGCGCAGGGGTCTGGCCGTTCACGCACTTCAACCGCGTGCACGTCGCGCCGCCGCTGGTGATCGAGGAGGAGGAGCTGCGGCGCGGGCTGCGGGTGATCGACGAGGCACTGGCCGTGGCGGACGAGGTGGCCGCCGGCTGAGGAGCCGGGCGGCCGGCGGGGCTACTTGGAGTCGAAGTCGAACGCCTTGAGCAGTTCCAGGACGGCCTTGTCGCGCTCCTCGCCGCCCTCCTCGAACATGTGGGTCACGTGCGTGCGCAGGTGGTTCTCGAGCAGCAAGCGGTTGAGAGACTCGAGGGAGCGCTGGATCGCCCGGGACTGCGTGATGATGTCCATGCAGTACTCCTCGTTCTCGATCATCCGCGCGACGCCGCGCATCTGACCCTCGAGGATGCTCGTGCGATGCAGGGCGCGCTTCTTGATGTCTTCGATCACGTATCGAGGGTACTCGCCCCGTGAAAGGATGACGTCATGCCGCGAACACCCACGACGCTGCTCTCCCTCGCCGATCAGGAACGGCGGCGAGCGCTGCGGCGGATGAAGGCCGTCGCCCTCGGCGCCCTGCTGTTCATGGCCCTCGCGTTCGTCATCGCCTTCGCGTTCCAGGAACGCATCGGCTGGCTCTCCTACGTGCGCGCGGCGGCCGAGGGCGGCATGGTCGGTGCTCTCGCGGACTGGTTCGCGGTCACGGCGCTGTTCCGTCGCCCCGTGGGGCTGCCCATCCCGCACACGGCGATCATCCCCAACCGCAAGGACGAGATCGGCCGTACGCTCGGCGAGTTCGTGGAGACGAACTTCCTGGCCGCCGACGTGGTGCGCACGAAGCTGTCGACCACCGCGATCGCGCGCCGCGCCGGCGAGTGGCTGCGGGAGGAGCCCCATGCGGAACGCGTCGCCGCGGAGGGCGCGACGATCGCGACGGCGGTGCTCAACGCCCTGAGCGACGACGACGTCCGTGACCTGCTCACGGATCTCGCCCGTGAGCACCTGGTGGCGCCGGAGTGGGGTCCGCCCGCCGGGGCCTGGCTGGAGAAGATCGTCGAGTCCGAGGCGCACCACGGCGCCGTCGACCTGGCGGCCGACAGCATCGAGCGCTGGCTGGAGGCCAACGCCACCT
The DNA here is from genome assembly GCF_053618975.1 of Microbacterium sp. NPDC055599. NCBI lineage: Bacteria > Bacillati > Actinomycetota > Actinomycetes > Micrococcales > Microbacteriaceae > Microbacterium > Microbacterium sp. NPDC055599. The sequence continues at coordinate 208,437 of NZ_JBSHIM010000008.1, forward strand.
CGTTCACCGGGCTCGTGTCGCGACGCCTCCCCGGCTGGGTTCCGAAGCTCGCGCATCGGTTCGTCGACGACACGGTGTACAACGAGGCCCTCAAGTTCGTGCGCGCCGTGCAGGCCGATCCGCACCACCCGGCACGCCTGGCCGTCGACGGCTATCTGGCCCGGCTGGCCGACGCCCTGCAGAACGACCCGGCGACCCGCGCGAAGCTCGAGAGCGCGAAGGCGTCGCTGTTCGACAGCCCCCGGGTGGGAGCGCTGGCCGCCGAGGCCTGGAACACCGCGAAGAACGGACTGCTCACCTCTCTCGCCGATCCGGAGAGCGGGCTGCGGAGCCGGGCGGTGCAGGCGCTGCAGGAGGTGGGCGAGCGGCTCACCACGGACGCCGCTCTGCAGCGTCGCGTCGACACCTGGGTGTCCGACGCCGCGGTCTTCCTGGTCGAGCGCTACCGTCACGACATCGCCTCGATCATCACCGACACCGTGGAGCGCTGGGACCCCGCCGAGACCACCGAGAAGATCGAGCTGATGGTGGGCAGGGACCTGCAGTACATCCGCCTGAACGGCACCGTGGTGGGCGCGCTCGCGGGCCTGGCGATCTTCACGCTCGCGCACGCCCTGATCCCGGGAGTCTGACATGGCACTGTCCCACGACCCGCTCTGGCCCCGCGCCGGATCCTGGCCCGCGTTCGATGCCGCGGCCGACGCCGTGCTGCTGGGCGTGCCGACCTGGCGCACCTCGCTGTCGCCCACCGGAGCGCACGCCACGCCCGCCGCGATCCGCGAGGCCCTTCCCCGCTACGGCACCGCGCTGATGGGTCCGCCGCCCCGCGACCTGAACGAGCTGCTGCGCATCACCGACGCCGGTGACATCGCCGAGCCGGACGGGCCCGCGGGGGAGGCGGAGGTGATCGCCCGCGTGCGAGAGCTCTCGGAGGCGGCGGAGCTCGTGGTCGCCCTCGGCGGAGACAACTCCCTCACGTACCCGGTCGCTCTCGGTGCGCGGGCCACGGGGCTCATCACGTTCGACGCGCACTTCGACCTCCGCGACGGCGTGTCCAACGGCAGCCCGGTGCGGCGCCTGGTCGAGGACACCCCGGTGGCGTCGCTCCTGCCGACGACGCGGCTCGACCCCACCAGGGTCGTGCAGATCGGGATCGCGGACTTCGCGAACTCGGTCGCCTACGCCCGACGCGCGGCCGAGTGGGGCATCCGGGTGATCACGCTCGACGAACTGCGGCGGCGGGGTGCCGCCGACGTGGTGACCGAGGCGCTGGAGGTCGCGGGGGCGGGCGCCGACCCGCGCGTGCACCTCGACGTCGACGTGGACGTGTGCGACCGCGCCGTCGCTCCCGGCTGTCCGGCGAGCGTCCCCGGTGGGCTGCAGGCGTGGGAGCTCCGCGCCCTCACGCGTGCCGTGGCGTCGGATCCCCGCGTCGTGAGCGCCGACATCGCCGAGGTCGACGCGACCGCCGATGCCGCCGACGCTCGGACGGTGCGACTCGCTGCCCTGTGCGTGCTGGAGTTGCTGACCGGGCTCGCGCTGCGGCGATGAGGATCGTGCCGGCGAGGCCGGCGAGGGTGTCCGCGGCGGACGCTGTCCGCTCCTGAGCCGGAGCGCGGGCGGTCAGCCGACCTCGACGCCGTCCTTCCACACCCGGTGCACGAGCGGGACGCCGGGGCGGTAGGCCAGGTGCACGCGGCTCGGCGCCTCCAACAGCACCAGGTCCGCGCGTGCACCCGGTGCGAGCGTGCCGATGTCGTCTCTGCGCAGGGCGCGGGCGCCGCCGGCCGTGGCCGCCCACACCGCTTCCGCCGGGGTCATGCCCATATCGCGCACGGCCACGGCGATGCAGAACGGCATCGACGAGGTGAAGCTCGACCCCGGGTTGGTGTCGCACGCGAGCGCCACGGTCACCCCCGCATCGAGCAGTCGTCGCGCGTCCGGGTACGGCTGACGCGTCGAGAACTCCACCCCGGGCAGCAGGGTGAGCACGGTGTCGGATCCGGCGAGCGCCGCCACGTCCGCATCGGTCAGGTAGGTGCCGTGGTCGATCGACGCGGCGCCGAGCTCGACGGCGAGCTGCACCCCCGCGCCGGGGCCGAGCTGGCTGGCGTGCACCCGCGCGCCCAGTCCCCGGGCGATGCCGGCTTCCAGCACGCGCCGCGACTGCGCGGTGGTGAAGGCGCCGGTCTCACAGAACACGTCGATCCACCGGGAGTGCGGCGCACAGGCGTCGAGCATGGGACCCGCCACTAGGTCCACGTACTCGTCGGCGCGATCCGCGTACTCCGGTGGCACGACGTGCGCTCCGAGGAACGTGACCTCGGGCGTGATCTCGGCGGCGAGCCGCACGAGCCGTTCCTCGTCCTCGACGCTCAGCCCATACCCGCTCTTGATCTCGACGGTCGTGGTGCCCTGCGCGAGCATCTCGTCGCGGAACCGCCGCAGCCGCAGCCGCAGCTCGGCGTCCGTCGCCGCCCTGGTCGCGGCCACGGTGGAGCGGATGCCTCCGGCGGTGTACGGGCGCCCCGCCATGCGGGCCTCGAACTCGGCGGCGCGGTCGCCCGCGAACACGAGGTGGCTGTGGCTGTCGACGAACCCGGGGATCACGGCACGTCCGGCAGCGTCCACGACCTCGAGGTCTGCCAGCCCGGCGGTGCGCGCCGCGGCATCGCCAGCGGGGCCCGTCCAGACGACGCGCCCCTCGTCGAGGAGCACAGCTGCGTCGACGGCGGTACCGCAGGGATCGCGGTCGCTCACGACGTTCGTGGTGAGTTCGCCGATGCGGGTGATGAGCGTGGGCATGCGGTCTCCTGGGTCCGGGCGGGTCAGAGCATCGGGATCGTCAGGCCGCGCTCGCGCGCCACCTCGCGGGCGTGCTCGTACCCGGCGTCCACGTGCCGCATCACGCCCGTCCCCGGGTCGTTCGTCAGCACTCGCGCGAGCTTCTCGGCCGCGAGGTCCGTGCCGTCCGCGACGGTCACCTGGCCCGCGTGGATCGAGCGCCCGATGCCGACGCCGCCGCCGTGGTGGAGCGACACCCAAGAGGCGCCCGAGGCCGTGTTGAGCAGCGCGTTGAGCAGCGGCCAGTCGGCGATCGCGTCTGAGCCGTCCTTCATCGCCTCGGTCTCGCGGTACGGCGACGCCACCGACCCGGCGTCGAGGTGATCACGACCGATCACGATCGGCGCGGACAGCTCCCCCGAGGCCACCATCTCGTTGAACTTCAGCCCGGCGAGGTGCCGTTCCTGGTAGCCGAGCCAGCAGATGCGTGCCGGGAGGCCCTCGAACTGCACGGAGGACCCGGCCTTGTCCAGCCAGCGACGGAGGGCGGTGTCCTGCGGGAACAGCTCGGCGATCGCGCGGTCGGTCTTCGCGATGTCGGCGGGGTCGCCGGAGAGCGCAACCCAGCGGAAGGGCCCTCGACCCTCCTCGAACTGGGGACGGATGTAGGCGGGTACGAAGCCGGGGAACGCGAACGCGCGGTCGAATCCGCCCAGCTCGGCTTCCGCGCGGAGGGAGTTGCCGTAGTCGAACACGGCCGCCCCGTCGTCGAGGAACCCGACCATCGCCTCGACGTGCGCCGCCATCGACGCCCGCGACCGTCGGGTGAACTCCTCCGGGTCCCGCGCGGCTTCGGCTCGCCAGTCCGCCACGGATACGCCGACGGGCAGGTAGGCGAGCGGGTCATGCGCGCTGGTCTGATCCGTCACGATGTCGATGGGCACTCCGCGGCGCCGCAGCTCGGGGAAGATCTCGGCGGCGTTGCCGACCACGCCCACGGAGCGCGCCTGTCCCGCGTCCTTCGCGGCGACCGCTCGGGCGACGGCGGCGTCGAGGTCGTGCGTGTACTCGTCGAGGTAGCCGTGTTCGACGCGACGCGCAAGCCGAGTCTCGTCCACGTCGACGATCAGCACGGCCCCCTCGTTCAGCGTCACGGCGAGGGGCTGCGCGCCCCCCATGCCCCCGGCGCCGGCGGTCAGCGTGAGAGTGCCGCGCAAAGAATCGCGTCCGAGCGAGCGGGCGACGGCCGCGAACGTCTCATACGTCCCCTGCAGGATCCCCTGCGTGCCGATGTAGATCCACGACCCCGCGGTCATCTGCCCGTACATGGTGAGCCCGAGCTCCTCCAGCCGACGGAACTCGGGCCACGTGGCCCAGTCGCCCACGAGGTTCGAGTTCGCGATGAGCACGCGGGGCGCCCACTCGTGCGTGCGGAACACGCCGACCGGCTTGCCCGACTGCACGAGCAGCGTCTCGTCGGGCTCGATCTCGTCGAGCGTGCGGACGATCGCCTCGTATGCGGCCCAGCTGCGCGCCGCGCGGCCCGTCCCGCCGTAGACCACGAGCTCTTCGGGGTGCTCGGCGACCTCGGGGTCGAGGTTGTTCATGAGCATGCGCTTGGCGGCTTCCGCGCCCCAGCTCTTGGCGGTGCGGGTGTTCCCTCGCGGTGCGCGGACGGTGCGGCTCTTTGGTTCGACGGTGTCACTCATGCATGTGCTCCTTTGCGATGCGGGCGACCTGGCCCGACTGGACGAGTGCGGTCACGGCTTCCATGTCCGGCGAGAGGTAGTGGTCGGGGCCCGGACCGGCGGCGACGGTCCGCACGAGGTCGCGGACGGCGCCGGTCGCGGCTCCGGCCTCGAGGGGCGCGCGCAGATCGAGGGCTCGCGCAGCCGTGAGGATCTCGATCGCGAGCACGCGCGACAGTCCATCGATCGCACGGCGCAGCTTGCGGGCGGCCGCCCAGCCCATCGAGACGTGGTCCTCCTGCATCGCCGACGACGGGATCGAGTCGACCGAGGCGGGCACGGCCAGGCGCTTGAGCTCGGAGACGATGCCCGCCGCGGCGTACTGGGCGATCATGAGGCCCGAGTCCACTCCCACCTCCGCGGCCAGGAAGGGCGGCAGTCCGTGGCTGCGCGCGGGGTCGAGCGCGCGATCGGTGCGGCGCTCCGACACCGAGGCGACGTCGGCGACCGAGATGGCCAGGAAGTCCAGCACGGCGGCGACGGGTGCGCCGTGGAAGTTGCCGTTGGACTCGATGCGGCCGTCGAGGGTGATGACCGGGTTGTCGATCACGCTGGAGAGCTCACGCAGCGCGATCGTCTCGGCGTGCGCGACCGTGTCCCGGGCGGCCCCGTGCACCTGCGGAGAGCACCGGAGGGAGTAGGCGTCCTGCACACGTCCGTCTTCCGGCCCCTTGTGGCTGGCCACCATGGGCGAATCGGCGAGCAGCGCGCGAAGGTGTGCCGCCGAGATCGACTGTCCTGCCTGCGGACGCAGCGCCATCAGGTCCGCAGCGAAGACGGCGTCGGTACCGAGCTGCGATTCGATGGACATCGCCGCGGCCACGTCAGCCGTGAGAAGAAGTGTGTCGAGGTCGTGCAGGGCCAGCGCCAGCATGCCGAGCATGCCGTCCGTGCCGTTGATCAGCGCGAGGCCTTCCTTCTCGACCAGTGTCAGCGGAGCGATCGCCGCGGCAGCCAGGGCGTCGGCGGCGGGGACGAGAGTGCCCTGCGCGTCGCGCACGTCCCCCTCCCCCATGGTCGCGAGCGCGATGTGGGCGAGGGGCGCCAGATCGCCGGAGCAGCCGAGGGAGCCGTACTCGCGCACGACCGGTGTGATGCCGGCGTTGAGGAGCGCCGCGTACGTCTCCACCACCGCGGGCCGCACCCCGGTGCGACCGGAGGCGAGGGTCTGCAGGCGCAGCAGCTGCAGTCCGCGGACCACCTCGCGCTCGACCTCCGGACCGGTACCGGCGGCGTGCGAGCGGATCAGACTCGCCTGCAGCTGCAGACGACGCTCGGGCGCGATGAACGTCGTGGCCAGCGCGCCGAAGCCGGTCGACACTCCGTAGTGCGGGTGCGGATCCGACGCGAGCCCGTCGATCACACGACGGGTCTCGGCCACCCGCTCCAGGGCATCGGCGGGAACGACGACGGGTGCTCCGTGACGAGCCACGCGGACGACATTCGCGAGAGACACGGGACCGCGACCGACGACGACGGGGGTGGAAGAGCTCATGGATCCGATTCCACACCCGACGGCCCCGTCGCGCGGTGTCTTCGTGAGATCCTGTGTCTGTGATCCCAGACAGCAGCGAGCGCGCCGTGGCCGGTACGAGCGTGCCGGCCGCCGACCAGACGCTGCGGATCCTGAGCCACCTGGCCACCCGTCCGGCGCCGGTCGCGGCGTCGGCGATCGCGCGGGAGCTCGGGCTTCCGCGGTCCACCGTCTATCACCTGCTGAACACGCTGGCCGCCCGGGGCTTCGTGATCCACCTTCGCGACGACCAGCGGTGGGCGCTCGGCACCGCCGCGTTCGAGCTCGCGGGCGGGTATGCCCGTCAGCAACCGCTCGCCCGTCTCGGCCGGCCGATCGTCGCGGCGCTCTCCGACCGCCTGGGAGAGAGTGCGCACCTCGCCGTGATGAGCGGCAGTGACGTGCTGTACATCGTGGAAGAACGTGCGGCCCGACGCCCGGCCCTGGTCACCGATGTCGGCGTGCGCCTCCCCGCTCATCTCACGGCGACGGGCCGCGCCATGCTCGCCGCGCTGCCCCGTGAACAGATCAGGGCGCTGTATCCCGGGCCCTCGGCGTTTCCGGACCGGACGGGTCGCGGTCCTCGTCGGCCGTCGGAGCTGCGTGAGCTGCTGCGGCAGGTGAGGGAGCGCGGGTACGCCACGGAGGACGGCGAGGTCGCGGACGGCCTGCGGTCCGTCGGTGCCGTCGTCGCGGATCGCACAGGATGGCCTGTCGCTGCGGTGGCGGTCACCTGGGCCGGCGACAGCCGTGACGCACCGCAGGACGGCCGCGACGCAGCACTGGCCACGGAGGTCCGCGAGGCTGCAGCGCTTCTCGAGGCCCGCACGACGCGTTGAGGCCGTGCCCTGCGCGCGCAGGTTCGGCGGCGCGGCCCGTTAACGCAAGGCGGCGCGGCCCGTTAACGCAAGAAGGCCACCCAGCAATTGGGTGGCCTTCTTGACTAAAAGGAGTCCGGCGGTGTCCTACTCTCCCACAGGGTCCCCCCTGCAGTACCATCGGCGCTGTGAGGCTTAGCTTCCGGGTTCGGAATG
>NZ_JBSHIM010000009.1:0-179529 GCF_053618975.1 Microbacterium sp. NPDC055599
TGGTCCTCATCACGTGCGGAGGACCCTTCGACAGCACGACCGGTCACTACCGCGATAATGTCGTCGCCATCGCACGGCCCGCCTGACCACCCGCACCCGACGCCCCGAACGGAAGGGAGGCGCGCATGACCTCCGCGGACGACCCCGACGACGAGACGCAGCTCAACGAGCGCTTCGTCCGGGGCGACGAGGATGCCCTCGCCGAGCTGTATCGGCGGTGGTCGCCGGTGGTGTTCACGCTCGCGTTGCGCTCCCTCGGCGATCGCGCCGACGCCGCCGACGTGACGCAGCGCACGTTCGTGTCGGCCTGGACGTCGAGAACGGGGTACGACCCGTCGAAGGCCCGCCTGAGCACGTGGCTGGTGACCATCGCACGGCGCCGCATCGCCGACATGCACGAGTCGCGGGCCCGCATCCAGCGGCTGCAGGAGGAGATGATGCGCGTCACCTCTCCCGACGATCTCGTCAGCGCACCGGTCGACCTGTCGCAGTCCATCCTGATCGCGAACGAGATGCGGCAGCTGCGACCCGAGGCGCGCGAGGTCATGCGGCTGGCGTTCTTCGACGACCTGACGCACGAGGAGATCGCCCGACGGCTGGACATGCCTCTGGGTACCGTGAAGAGCCACATCCGCCGGAGCCTCTCCCGTATGCGCGACCGATTGGAGGTCAACCGTGTCGCACCTTGACCCCGAGCAGCTCGCCCTGCTCGCGCTCGGCGAGCCGGTCGCCTCCGAGCGCGAGCGCGCACACCTCGACCAGTGCCGGGCGTGCGCCGCCGAGATCGCCGACCTCGCCCACGCGGCGGGTGTCGCGCGGTCGACCGTCGCCGACGCGGAGCTGGAGTCGCCGCCCGCCGACGTGTGGGCGCGCATGCACGACGAGCTGGGCCTGCCGGAGCGGCTCCGGGCCGACCCTCTCCGCCCGGCGGAACCGACAGCGGGCGAGCCGTCCTCCGCCCCACGCCCGCGGCGCAGAACCGCCGCCCGCTGGTGGGTGCTCGCCGCCGTCACGGTCCTCGTCGTCACCGTGGGCGTGAGCACGTGGACGGCGATCTCGGCCGCGCTCCGGCCGGTCACGGTCGCCACGGCGACGCTCGACCCGTTCCCCGACCACCCCGATGCGATCGGCACGGCGGAGGTGGACGAGGACCGCGACGGCGCGCGCACCCTCACGGTGTCGCTCGACGGCGAGGTCGGGTCGGAGGACTACCGGGAGGTCTGGCTCATCCGCAACGACGGGAAGGCGCTCATCAGCCTCGGCGTGCTCGACGCCGCGACCGGCGCATTCGCCATCCCCGCGAACGTCGACCTCGACGAGTACGACCTCGTCGACATCTCGTTCGAACCCGTCGACGGCGACCCTGCCCACTCGGGGAACTCCATCGTGCGCGGCACGCTCGACTTCAGCTGAGCGGAGCGCACGACGCCCGCGTCAAGGGGCATGTCCCGAACGCCGAACGCCCCCTACGCTGAGGCCATGACCACACTCATCCTCACTGTCGCGGGTGCCGACCGGCCGGGACTCGTCGCGGCGGTCGCCGACGTCGTCGACGCCCACGGCGGCAACTGGGAGAACAGCTCGCTGGCCGAGCTCGCGGGAACGTTCGCGGGCGTGATCGAGGTGTCGGTGCCGACCGACCGCGCGGGCGACCTGGAGACCGCGCTCCGGGCGATCCAGGGTCAGGGGCTCCTGACGCTGTCGGTGCTCACCGGGACCCGCGGCGTGGCGGAGGAGGACGAGGAGCGGCTGCTGGTGATGCAGGTGCTCGGCAACGATCATCCCGGGATCGTGCGGGAGGTGTCGGCCGTGCTGAACGCGCACGCGCTGAGCATCGAGGAGCTCGCGACCGAGACCCGCGATGCGGCGATGGCGGGCGGACGGCTGTTCGAGGCGTCGGTGATCGCGAAGGTGCCGCCGACGGTCGACCTCGACGCACTGCGGGCCGACCTGGAGCGACTCGCGACCGAGATCCAGGTCGACATCACCCTCGGCTGAGCGGACCCCGCCGGCGCGCACTCAGGCGGACGGCGTCTCCGCGGTCGGGACGTCGTCGAGCCCGGAGTACCGCCGCACCCAGTACTCGGTGTACGCGACGTGCGCGGATGCCGCGGCCGACGCGGCGACGGGATCGGCGGCGGCGAGGCCCCGCAGGATCGCGCGGTGCCCGGCGTCGGAGTGCACCTTGAGCTCCGCGGCATCGTCGGGCTCCGAGATGCGGTACGCCCGGGAGCGGGAGCGCAGCACGTCGATCAGGCTGGTGAGGGCCTCGTTGCCCGCGACCGCGGAGATGCGCATGTGGAACTCGTGGTCGAGGCGTGACTGCGCCTCGAAGTCGGTCGTGGCCTCGATCTCGTCCAGCACCGCGGCGAGCGCCGCCACGGTGTCCGCGTCGATGCGGGCGGCCGCGAGTGCGGCGGCGTGGGGTTCGAGCACCCGGCGCAGCTCGGTCAGCTCCAGCACTCCCGCCATGGGCAGCAGCCCGACGGTGAGGGACAGACTGCCGATGAGGTCGGCCGCGCGCAGCTCGCTGACGTAGCTGCCCGAGCCGTGGCGCGTCTCCAGCACGCCCAGCGCCGCGAGCGTGCGGATGGCCTCGCGCAGCGATCCGCGGGAGACGCCGAGCCGTTCGCACAGCTCCCCCTCGCTGGGCAGGCGGTCGCCGGGGCGCAGCGCACCGTCGGCGATCAGCGCCCGCAGGCCGTGCAACGCCGTGTCGAGTGCGCTCATCGTCATCCTCCCTGACACCCCCGCCCCTCGTGCAGTCTGTCGGAACCGCTCCACGCGACAAACTCGTATGACAACTATGTTTCATCTTCGCGGATTCGTAGCCAAAATCGGGGCCTTGTGGCAAAGTTGTGCAACAACTCGCCCCCACTCATCGATGAGGTCCGATGCCCGCTCCGCTGTTCCCCCCTCCGCTCACGCTGAACTCCGGCCTGCGAGCGCGCGACGCCTGGCCTCTCGACCCCGCGGTCGTGCACCTCAACCACGGGTCGTTCGGCGCGGTGCCGTCGGTCGTGGTCGCACACCAGGACGCCCTGCGTCGCCGCGCCGACCTCAGCCCGGTCGAGTGGTTCCCCCGCATCGCCGAGCGCGTGCAGGACGCCAGGGAGCGCACCGCCCCGTTCGTCGGCGCCCGGGCGGACGACAGCGTCTTCGTGCCCAACGCCTCCGCCGCGGCGACCGTCGTGTACAACGCGCTGCGACTCGAGCACGGCGACGAGATCCTGGTGACGGATCAGGGCTACGGCGCGATCACCATGGGGGCGGAACGCCTCGCCCGCCGCTTCGGGGCGACCGTCCGCACCGTCGCCCTCCCGCTGCTCGCGCCCGACGACGAGATCGTGCAGCTGTTCGCCGACGCCCTCACCCCGCGCACCCGGCTGATCGTCGTCGACCAGATCACCTCGCCCACCGCCCGCCTGCTGCCCACGCGCCGCATCGCCGACCTCGCGGCCGAGCGCGGCGTGCGCACCCTCGTCGACGGCGCCCACGCCCCCGGCCTGATCGCCGACGCCGCCGCGGTCGCGGGCGGCGACTGGTGGTTCGGCAACCTGCACAAGTGGCCGTGCGCCCCCCGCGGCTCGGCCCTGCTCGTCACGGCAGCACCCGACCGCGACGAGCTGTGGCCGCTGATCGACTCGTGGGCCGCCCGCGAGCCCTACCCCGGGCGCTTCGACACCCAGGGCACGATCGACGCCACGACGTACCTGGCCACCCCCACCGCGATCGAGTTCATCGAGGCCGAGTTCGGGTGGGAGCACGCCCGCGCCGCGATGGCCGAGCGCGCCGACGCCGGAGCCGAGCTGATCGCCGAGGCGCTGCGCCCGTACGGCGACGAGGACCCGCTCACACCGCTGCCCTCCCCCGTGCCGTCCATGCGCCTGATCCGCCTGCCGCTCGGGCTCGGCGCGACGCGCGAGGAGGCCGACGCGCTGCGCATGGACCTGCTCGACGAGGTCGGCGTGGAGACCGCCTTCACGAGCTTCCGCGGGGTCGGCTACTTCCGCCTCTCCGCGCACCTCTACACCGAGGCCTCCGACGTCGAGGCGTTCGTCGAGCGCTGCATCCCCGCGATCCTGCGCCGCGCCGGCATCCGCCCCGCCGACGCCCTCATCCTCCCCTGACCACCCGCACGACCCGACCCACCCGAAACACACCCACCCATCCCCCACCGAGAGGCACATCGTGAAGAACAAGATCTTGACGACCGCAGCGGGAGTCGGCACCGTCGCCGTCCTCGCACTCACCGGCTGCTCCGGAGGCTCCGGCTCGTCCGGCGGCGACGGAGACGTCACCCTCCAGATGGTCGAGAGCCTGACGAACCCGGCGCGCACCGAGCTCATCCGCGGGCTCCTCGACGAGTTCGAGAAGGAGAACCCCGACATCACGGTGAACCTGGTCTCGCCGCCCACCGAGCAGGCCGACCAGAAGATCCAGCAGATGCTCCAGTCCGGCAAGGGCGTCGACGTGCTCGAGGTGCGCGACATCACGGTCGGTCCGTTCGCCAACAACGGCTGGCTGTACGACCTCGGCCCCGACCTGAAGAAGTGGGACGGCTGGGACGCGCTGACCGACAACGCCAAGTCCGCCGGCGTCGCCGAGGACGGCAAGAGCTACTTCGTCCCGTACGGCTTCTACGGCCTGTCGCTGTTCTACCGCACCGACCTCGTGGAGAAGGCGGGCTTCGACGGCCCCCCGCACAGCTGGAAGGACCTGCTGGAGCAGGCGTCCGCCATCCAGGATCCGTCGAACAACATCTACGGCTACGCGTTCCGCGGCGGCCAGAACGCCAACAGCAACGTGGTCGCCGCGATCGAGGCGTACACGATCGACGGGCTCGACACGGAGGACGCGTTCCTCATGGAAGACGGCTCGACGATCTTCGCCGCTCCCGAGGCGCAGGATGCGGTCGACGACTACTTCGACCTGTTCAAGAAAGCCTCGCCGCCGTCCGCCGTCTCCTGGGGCTACCCCGAGATGGTCGCCGGCTTCACGAACGGCACCACGGCCTTCCTGCTGCAGGACCCCGAGGTGATCGCGACCGTGCAGGACTCCTCGCTCACCGAAGACCAGTGGGACACCGCTCCGCTGCTCGTCGGACCGTCGGGCAAGGCCGCGCAACCGCTCGCCGTCGCCGGCTGGGGTGTCGCGAAGAACAGCGAGCACACCGAGGCGGCGGTGAAGCTGGTCGAGTTCCTGTCTTCGGCCGAGCCCGCGACCGAGTTCGCCCAGGCCAACAGCCTCGTGCCGATCATCGCCGCCGCGGCCGACGACGAGTTCTACTCCACGGGCCCCTGGACCAGCTACGTCACCATGACCGAGGACCCGGACACCTACGTCAACGTGCGCCAGCCGCGCGGCGTGAGCTGGTGGACCGAGTGGATCCAGAAGTCCGACCAGGACGTGCAGAGCGTGCTGCTCGGCACCATGTCGACGAAGGACCTGCTCGCCTCGTGGGATGCGTTCTGGACCGAGAAGTACGCCGCGGAGAAGGGCTGACCCGTGGCCCGCACCATCCGTGAAGGGGGCTCCGTCGGCACTGCCGGCGGGGCCTCCCCGGCACGCGGACGGCGTCGGCCGTTCCGCGGCCGTCACGCCCTGACGCTGCTGGCGTTCCTCGCCCCGGCGATCGTGTTCGTCTGCTGGTTCACCTACTGGCCCATGCTGCAGGGCGCCCGCATGGCGTTCCACGACTGGAACCTGTGGGACCTCACGTCGACCCCGTTCGTCGGCTTCGACAACTTCCTCGCCGTGTTCCGCGACCCGGCGTTCCCGACAGTGGCGTGGAACTCCGTGCTGTGGGTGGTCGGCTCGCTCGTGCCCCAGCTCGTCATCGGCTTCCTCATCGCGCTGGCCCTGCGCAAGCGGTTCCGCTTCCGCGGGCTCTACCAGGCGCTGGTGTTCTTCCCGTGGGCGGTGTCGGGCTTCCTCATCGGCATGCTGTTCCGCTGGATGTTCAACGCCGAGTTCGGCGTGGTCAACGACCTGCTCATGAAGGCCGGCCTCATCGACGCCCCGCTGCCCTGGCTGGCCGACCCGAAGCTGGCGATGTTCGCCGTCATCGTCGCGAACATCTGGTACGGCGTGACGTTCTTCGCGATCATGATCCTCGCGGCACTCCAGTCGGTGCCCGACGAGATGCTGGAGGCGGCGAGCCTCGACGGCGCCAGCAAGGTGCGGCAGCTGTTCTCGATCATCATCCCGTACATCTCGATGACGCTGCTGCTGACGATCCTGCTGCGCGTGATCTGGATCTTCAACTTCCCCGACATCATCTACGCGATGACGAACGGCGGCCCGGCCAACCAGACCCACATCATCACGACCTGGATGATCAACTACACGCAGCAGGGCAACTACGGCATCGCGAGCGCCATCGGGCTCATCGTCGTGGCGTTCCTCATGGTGTTCTGCGCCTTCTACCTGATGGCGATGCGGAGGGTGCAGCGATGACCATCACCTCGACCACCCGGACCGGTTCCTCGATCACCGAGACCCGTCGGATCACGGTGCCCGACCCGAAGGCCGCTCCGCGACCGAGGCCGCGGGTGACCGTCGGCGGTGTCGTGCGCGTGGTCGGGCTGGCCCTGTGGCTCCTGATCACGCTGTTCCCGCTGTACTGGATCACGCTCACCGCGTTCAAGTCGCCGGGGACCATCAACCGCTTCCCAATCGAGTACTGGCCGAGCGAGCCCTCGTTCGACAACTTCACGAGCCTGTTCGAGAAGAGCTCGTTCGGGGTCTTCCTGGCGAACTCGGCGATCGTGGCGGTGTCGGCCGGAGCCGTCGCGACGCTCATCGCCCTGCTCAGCGCCTACGTGCTCGCGCGCTTCGAGTTCCGCGGCAAGGGGGCGATCCTCATCGCGTTCCTGCTGACGCAGATGATCCCCGCGTTCATCGCCCTCGGCCCGCTGTACTCGATGATGACCGACCTGGGCCTCGTCGACACCAAGCCCGGACTCATCCTCGTCTACATCGCGATCTGCATCCCGTTCTCCACCGTGATGCTGCGCGGCTTCTTCGAGAACGTGCCCGACGCGCTGGAGGAGGCGGCGATGATCGACGGCTGCTCGCGCCTGGGAGCCCTGTTCCGGGTGCTGGTGCCGGTCATGACGCCCGGCATCATCGCGGCGTTCATCTTCAACTTCGTCAACTGCTGGAACGAGCTGTTCCTGTCGGTCGTGCTGATGAACACCGACGCGAACCGCACCGTGCCCTCGGCGCTGAACGGCTTCATCTCCACGTTCAACATCGACTGGGGCTCCATGTCGGCCGCGGCCGTGCTGACGATCCTGCCGACCATGGTGATGTTCGCCCTCGCCAGCCGCTGGATCGTGCAGGGCCTGACGGCCGGCGCCGTGAAGGAGTAGCCCGCGCGCGGACGAAGGCCCCCTCGCGCCCATCGCGGGAGGGGGCCTTCGCCTGCCCCGGTCAGACCAGGCGGCTCTTCGGGGACACGGAGTACGTGTGCTCGGCGTCGCGGTTCACCGTGTCGCCCAGGGCCTCGTCGATCGCGGACAGCGTGTCGGCGTCGAGCGTCACGCCCGAGGCCTTGACGGTGTCGGCGAGCTGCTCGGGCCGGGAGGCGCCCACCAGGGCCGCCGCCACGTTGGGGTTCTGCAGCACCCACGCGATCGCGAGCTGCGGCATCGTGAGCCCCGCCTGCTCGGCGATCGGCTTGAGACGCTGCACCGCGGTGAGGATGTCGTCCTGCAGGAAGCTCTGGATGAACCCGGCCCCGGAGTTCTGATCGGTCGCGCGCGAGCCCTCCGGCACCGGCTGCCCCGGCAGGTACTTGCCGCTGAGCACGCCCTGCGCCATCGGCGACCACACGATCTGCGAGATGCCCAGCTCCTCCGACGCGGGCACGACCTTGCCCTCGATCACGCGCCACAGCATCGAGTACTGCGGCTGGTTCGAGATGAGCTGGATGCCGAGCTGCGTCGCCAGCGCGTGACCCTCGCGCAGCTGCTCGGCCGTCCACTCCGAGACGCCGATGTAGAGCGCCTTGCCCTGCCGCACGACGTCGGCGAACGCCTGGAACGTCTCCTCCAGCGGGGTCTCGTAGTCGAAGCGGTGCGCCTGGTACAGGTCGACGTAGTCGGTGCCGAGGCGCTTCAGCGAGCCGTTGATCGACTCCATGATGTGCTTGCGGCTCAGGCCGGTGTCGTTCGGGCCCTTCGGGCCGGTCGGGAAGTAGACCTTCGTGAAGATCTCGAGCCCTTCGCGGCGCTGGCCCTCGAGCGCCTTGCCGAGCACGACCTCGGCCGCCGTGTTGGCGTAGGTGTCGGCGGTGTCGAACGTGGTGATGCCGGCGTCGAGCGCCGCATGGACGGTCTTGACGGCCGCGTCGTCTTCGACCTGCGAGGCGTGCGTGACCCAGTTGCCGTAGGTGATCTCCGAGACCTTGAGACCACTGTTGCCGAGATAGCGATAGTTGACCATGGATCAACGCTAGTCCCGGCGGCGGACGCTCAGGCCGGTCGGCCGAGGGATTCCCGATACTCGCCCCACGCCGCGCCCAGGCGGCGCACCCCTTCCGCGAGCACGTCATCGGGCGCCGTGAAGGGCAGGCGCACGTGGTCGTCGGGGGCCGTGGGGGACGCGGCGAAGGCGGCGGTGCCGGCGATCGAGACGCCGTGGGTCGCCGCGACGCGGGCGAGAGCCGACGCGGACCCCCGGGGGAGCGCGGCCCACAGCGCCAGTCCGCCCCGCGGCGCCACG
This sequence comes from Microbacterium sp. NPDC055599, assembly GCF_053618975.1. Taxonomy (NCBI): domain Bacteria; kingdom Bacillati; phylum Actinomycetota; class Actinomycetes; order Micrococcales; family Microbacteriaceae; genus Microbacterium; species Microbacterium sp. NPDC055599. The sequence goes on from NZ_JBSHIM010000009.1 coordinate 8,731, forward strand.
TACGTCCAGTCGGGCAGGTGCTCGGCCATCAGGTGCTCCAGCAGCCGCAGCCGCTCCCGATGCACGCGGCTGTTGGCCCGCCGCAGCTCGTCGGCGTGCGCGATGAGGTCGAGCGCGAGCAGCTGACCGGGCACGCTCGTGGACTGGTCGGCGAGCTGCCGGGCGCCTCGCAGACGCCGCACCAGCACCGGGTCGGCACGCAGCCACCCGATCCGCAGCCCCGCCCACGCCCACTTCGACACCGACTCGACGACCATCACGGGGGCGTCCGGTCGTTCCGAGGCCAGCGTGGGCGGCACGACCCCGTCGAACGAGATCCCCGCGACGACGCGGTCCTCGATCACCGGCACACCGTACTGCGCGGCGAGCTCGGCCACGCGGTGCCTGGCCGCGGCGGGCAGGCGCGTGCCCGTGGGGTTCTGGTGGTGGGGGTTGAGCGCCACCAGCACGGGGCGCAGCCGGGCCATCGCCTGCTCCAGCGCGACCACGTCGAGGCCGTCCGCGCCCATCGGCACCCCCTGCACGGTGCCGCCGCGCAGCCCCACGCTGTCGGTCACCCCGGGCCAGGTGATCTCCTCGGCGAGCACGATGTCGCCCGGCTCGACGAGCGCGTTCACCACGAGGCTGATCGCCTGCTGCGCGCCGTGCGTCACCAGGATCTGCTCGGGCGTGGTGGGCGTGCCCTCCGCGCGGTACATCTCGGCGATCAGCTCGCGCAGCACCGGGAGCCCTGCGGGGTCGGTCTCGGGCAGCAGCGCGAGGTCGAGACGCGGCTGATGGTCGCGGATCAGCTGCACCCCGAGCTCCGGGATCTGCGGCACCGTGCGCAGAAGGTCGATCGTGTTCGGCACCGCGGAGAACAGGGCCTCGCCGCGACCGGGACGCGCAGGGGCGGTGGGGGCACCGGTCCCCGCCACGCGGGTGCCGCTCCCCTGCCGCCGCTCCACGAGCTCCTGCTCCGCGAGCACGGCGTAGGCGGAGACGACCGTGCCGCGCGACACCGACACCGCGGACGCCAGGGAGCGCTCGGCCGGCAGCCGGTCGCCCGCGCGGAGCTCGCCACCCGCGATCAGCGCCGAGATGCCGCGCGCGAGCCGGGTCGCCAGCGTTCCGTCGCCGTGGGTCCAGCGGCCGAGCCGAGCGGCCAGCCCCTCGGTCGACACCTCGCCCGCTCGCACCAGCGGAGTCGCGCGATCCCGGGCCGATCCGTGGTCCATCGGCGCCGCATTGGCCCTGTCATCCGTGTCCATGTGACCCGATTCTGGACCAATGGACACCTCCACCACCACTCTCACGCCGGATCTGGGGCCAATCCCCGCGGATTGGACCATCGACCGGTTGCTCGCTCACCTCGCCGACGACCGTGCGCTCGACGACCCCGCGCTGGTCGGCCCCCTGCGCCGCCTCGACGCCGCGATCACGGGGAGCGACGGCGGGCGGCCACTCGCCGCGATCGTGCTCGTCCGCTCCCTGGTCCTCGCCGTCGCCGCGACGCCGGCCCTCCGCGCGCGGACCCTGCACGACGTGCTCGCGTCCGCCCGCGCGCGCGGTGCCGGGGTGCCGCGCGACGCCCGGGCCCCGCACGACGCCCCTGCGCATCGCCCCGCCGCTGCCGCGGACACGGGCACCGCGGGGCCGTTCACGGCACCGGGCTCCCCCGCCGGCGCACGGACCCCCGTGCGGGACGCGGATCCCTCAGCCACCGCGGGGCGCGCGAGCGGGCGCGAGCGTCAGGTGGCCTGAGCGCCCGGGGTCGTGACGATGTCGGCGCGGTCGCGGAAGCCCTCGGCCGTCACCCGGTCGAGCGCCACCTGCTTGCGGATCGCGACGGCCTTCTCGTACAGGCTCGGGTCGCCGTAGCTCGTGAGCACCTTCACCAGCACCGGCAGCAGCTCGATCATGAAGAACAGCGCGGCGATCAGGATGTGCGCCCACAGGATGGCCGGCTCCTTCTCGCTGAGCCGGTTGAGTCCGCTGATCTGGCTGAGCAGCCCCACCGCACCCGCGTTGCCCTGCGCGACCGCATCCGCGCGGGCGTTGTACGCGGCGAGCGCCTGGTCATACGTCTCGCGCGCGGCCGGAAGCTCGTCCTTCGCCTGCTGGCGGTTCTGCGTCTCGGAGGTCGAGGTGTTCTCCTTGGCGGCGGTGCCGGCGGCCGCGAGCTCGTCGTTGGCCGTGCGCAGCTGGGCGGCCAACGCGTCGTAGGTCTGCTGCGCCTCGGCGAGCTGGGCCTGCGCGGCCTGCGAGCTCGCGCCCTCGCCGTTCACCCCGGTGCACCCGGGGACGGTGCCAGCGCCCTCGCCCGTCAGCTCGCACTGGTAGAGCACGCGCGCCTGGTCGATCACGGCCTGCTGCGCGGTCATCTTCGCGGTGAGGTCGTCGACCGTGGCCTGCGCGGCCGACTCGCTGGCGGACGACGAGTCGGTGCCCGCGACGATCCCGGTCGCCGCCTGGTTCTCCAGCTCCGAGACCCGCTCGGAGGCGGCGTCGAGGGCCTTGCGCTCCGGGCCCGATTCGAGCGCCTCCTGATCGGACTGCGCCTGGACGATGTTGGTCGCGGCGACCTCGCGAGAGATGTCGTTGTGGAAGATCTGCAGCACGAGCGGCTCCGCCACGACGAAGCCGATGATGGCCGCCATGATCACCCGCGGGATCGCCAGCCCGATGAGCTTCCACACGTTCCTGGTCGAGGTCATGGTCGAGGTGAGGAACCGGTCGAGGTTGAAGATGATGAGCGCCCACACCACCGCGAGCGGCACCGCGAGCCAGATCGCGGCCTGCACACCCGTGGTCAGCGCGAACAGCATCGAGATCGCGGACACGAGTGCGGTGCCGGCGAGCACGAAGAACATCTGCACGAAGCGGGGCGTCTCGCCGGGCACGCGGTCGAGGATCTCGCCCTCCGCGCCGCCGAGGATTGCGAGGGCGCGGAGTCGCTCGGCGGCCGTGCGGCGACGACGGGGCGGGCGGGCGCGACGCGCGCGGGCCGGCTGCTCCTCGGTTGCGGCATCGACGTCGGCGTCCTCCGTCGTCCGCACGGACTCGGCACGCTCCGGAGCGTCGACGAAGGGGTCGGGGTCGGGTCCCGTCGGCTCGAACTCGCGCAGGAAGTCGAGGTCATCCGTCTCGGCGTTCGGGTCGCCGTCGAGGATGATCCGACCCTGCGAGTCGAAGCGACCCGGGCGATGGGCGGAATAGGGCATCCGGACAGGGTACGAAGCCCGCCTTGGAGTCGCTCTCAGGAAAGCCCTGATCAGGCCATCGCGGCGGCGGCGGCCTCGTCCTCGGTGGTGGCGACGAGCTGACCGCACGCCCCGTCGATCTCCTTGCCGCGGGTGTCGCGGAGGGTGGTCGGGATGCCGGCGTCGTTGAGGCGGCGCACGAACTCGTCGGTCACGTCACGCTCGGACGAGGTCCAGATCGACCCGGGCGTCGGGTTCAGCGGGATCGGGTTGACGTGCACCCAGCCGCGACCGCGCTGGTTGAGCTTCTCGGCCAGCAGGTCGGCGCGCCAGGCGTGGTCGTTCATGTCCTTGATGAGCGCGTACTCGATCGACACGCGGCGGCCGGTCTTGGCGTAGTAGTCGTAGGCGGCGTCGAGGGCCTCGTCGACCTTCCACCGCGAGTTCACCGGGATGAGCTCGTCGCGCAGGTGGTCGTCGGGCGCGTGCAGCGACAGCGCGAAGGTGACCGGGATGTTCTCGTCGGCGAGCTTCCTGATCGCGGGCACGAGGCCGACCGTGGAGACCGTGATGCCGCGGGCGCTCATGCCCAGGCCGTCGGGCTGCGGCGCGACCATGATGCGCACCGCATCCATCACGCGCTTGTAGTTCGCGAGAGGCTCGCCCATGCCCATGAAGACGATGTTCGACACGCGCTCCATCGAGTGGTCGTCGCGCTTCTTGCCGCCCAGCTCGCCGTTCGCGATCGCCCGGTTCGCCCGCACGATCTGCTCGATGATCTCGGCGGTCGACATGTTGCGGGTCAGCCCGGCCTGGCCGGTCGCGCAGAACGGGCAGTTCATGCCGCAGCCGGCCTGGCTCGACACGCACAGGGTGATGCGGCCGGGGTAGCGCATGAGCACCGACTCGACGAGCGCGCCGTCGTGCAGGCGCCACAGGAACTTGATCGTGTCGCCACGGTCGGTCTCCAGCCGGCGCACCTCGGTCATCAACGGCGGGAGCATGCCCGCGACCAGCTCGTCGCGGATCCCGGCGGGGAGGTCGGTCATCTCGGCCGGGTCGGACGTGTAGTGGCGGAAGTAGTGGGTGGCGAGCTGCTTGGCGCGGAAGCCGGGCAGCCCGAGCTCCTTCACCTTCGAGATGCGCTCGGCCGGGGTGAGGTCGGCCAGGTGCACCGGCGGCTTGCCGCGCTTGGGGCTCGCGAACTGCAGCAGCGGACGACCCTCGGCGTCTTTCTTCTGCGTCCAGCCCTCGGTCGCCGGGCGCACCTGGGGGGCACGGGTCTCACGGATCGCCCCCGAGCGGGACGACGCGGGCGCTGCCTGGGGGCGCGTCTCGCGCGTGCGGGGGTTCTCAGTCATCCTTCCAGGATACCGGGGGCCGGGTGGGAGGCGGCTGGGCCGGATCAGCCGAGCAGCGGGCGCTGCGCCGTGCGCTGCTGCTCGTACTCCGCGCGGGCCCGCCGGGCGCTGTCGGTCGACGCGACCTCGGCGACCGGCACGTCCCACCAGCCCTCGCCGTCCGGCGCGTAGACCGTGGGGTCGCTCTCCACGTGGATCACGGTGGTGCGCTCCGCCGCCTTCGCCGCGCGCACCGCCGCCCGCAGGTCCTCGATCGCGGAGGGACCGGGGGCGACCTCGATCACGTCGACGCCGTAGCTGCGCGCGTTCATGGCGAGGTCGACCGGCAGCACGTCGCCGTGCTGGAAGCTGCGGGCCTGCGCGTCGTACCGGCGGTATTTCGTGCCGAAGCGCTCCGACCCGACCGTCTCGGACAGGTGCCCGATCGACGCGAAGCCCTGGTTCTGGATGAGCACCACGATGAGCTTGATGCCCTCCGCCACCGCCGTCGCGAGCTCGGAGCTGAGCATGAGGTAGGAGCCGTCGCCGACCATCACCACCACGTCCCGGTCGTCGCCCGCCGCCTCCAGCCCGCGCTTGACGCCCAGCCCGCCCGCGATCTCGTAGCCCATCGTGGAGAAGGCGTACTCCACGTGGTAGCCGAGCGGGTCGCTGACGCGCCACAGCTTGTGCAGGTCGCCGGGCAGCGAACCCGCGGCCTGCACGATCACGTCACGGTCCGCGACCTCGGCCCGCACCGCCCCGATGATCTCGGGCTGCCCCGGCAGGTCGCGGCCGGTCGGGGCGAGGGCGGCGTCGACCGTCGCGTCCCACTCCCGCTTCTGCGCGGCGGCCTCGTCGGCGAGCTCCGTGCGCACGCGGGTGCCGCGCAGCTCGGCGGTCAGCGCCTCCAGCGCCTCCCGGGCGTCGGCGATCACCGGCAGCTGCGTGCCGTGCTTGTAGGCGTCGAACGGGGCCACGTTCACGTTCACGAACACCGCGTCGGGGTGCTGGAAGGCCGACCTCGACGCCGTCGTGAAGTCGCTGTACCGCGTTCCGACGCCGATGATCACGTCGGCCTGGGCCGCGAGCCGGTTCGCGGCCGTGGAGCCGGTGGCGCCGACCCCGCCCAGATACTGCGGGTGATCCCACGGCAGCACGCCGCCGCCCGCCTGGGTCGTGCCGACGGGGATGCCGGTCGCCTCGACGAAGTCGCGCAGCGCGCCCTCCGCCTCGGAGTACAGCACACCGCCGCCCGCGATGAGGAACGGCCGCCGGGCCCCGCGGATCGCGGCGACCGCCCTGGCCAGGGGTCCGCGCTCGGGCAGCGGCCGGCGCACGTGCCACTCCCGCTCCTGCAGGAACTCGACCGGCACGTCCAGCGCCTCGGCCTGCACGTCTTCCGGCAGCGCGATCGTCACGGCCCCGGTCTCGGCCGGATCCGTGAGCACCCGCAGCGCGGCGAGCGCCACGGAGAACAGCTGCTCCGGCCGCTGCACCCTGTCGAAGAACACCGACACCGGGCGGAAGGCGTCGTTGACGGTGAGCCCGATGTCGTGCGGTCGCTCCAGCTGCTGCAGCACCGGGTCGGCGACGCGCGTGGCGAAGGTGTCGCTGGGAAGCAGCAGCGCGGGCAGGCGGTTGGTGGTCGCCAGGGCCGCACCGGTGAGCATGTTCGTGGCGCCGGGGCCCACCGAGGCCGTGCTGGCGAACGTCGCGCGGCGGCGGTGCATCCGTGCGAACCCGACGGCCTGGTGCACCATCGCCTGCTCGTTGCGCGCCTGGTGGTACGGCATCAGCTCCGGCTGCTCGAGGTGGTACTGCTGCAGCGCCTGCCCGAGACCGGCGACGTTGCCGTGCCCGAAGATGCCGAACATGCCGGGGATCGTGCGCTCGCGGTGCTCGCCGTCGACCGTCCACTGCTGCGCCAGGAACTCCACCAGCGCCTGGCCGACCGTCATCCGCCTCGTCCGCATCACTGCGCTCCTTCTGCTCGATAGGGAAGCCGCGGGTCGATGTCCTGCCCGCTCCAGCTGTCGCGCACCCACGCGTGCGCGGGGTCGTCGGTGATGAGCCACGAGCGCTCCGGGTCGGGGCCGGCCATCACGTTCAGGTAGTAGAGGTCGTAGCCGGGGGCGGCGACCGCTGGACCGTGATAGCCGTAGGGCACGAGCGCGACATCGCCCGTGCGCACCATCGCCGAGACGTCGATGTCGCCCGCGTCCGAGGAGTAGGTGGCGAACATCCCGAACGCCGCGTCGGACGACGCCGCCTGCCCGCCGTCACGCGCGGGCGCGGCCTCGAAGTAGTAGATCTCCTCCAGGCGCGACTCCCGCCCCGGCACGTGGGCGTCGTGCTTGTGCGGCGGGTACGACGACCAGTTCTCCGCGGGAGTGAGCACCTCGCACACGATCAGGCGCTCCGCGTCGAGGGTCGCCGGGGTGCCGAAGTTGTGCACCTGCCGGCTCGACCGCCCCGCCCCGCGCAGCTCGACCGGGGTCTCATCGGCGCGAAGGTGCCGGGTGGGATGCACGACCGTCGTCGGGGCGGAGGCCACCGCGACCCGTCCGGTCCCGCGGATCACCGCGGTCGCGGCGCACGAGAGGTACAGCACGTCGGTGGGACCGTGGAACACGGAGGTCCGTCCGGCGAGGGTCGTCTCCGTCGTCGCGCCGCCCTCGGTGTGCGTCACCGTGAAGGAGCCCGCGAGCGGGACGACGATGCGCTCGACCCCGGACTCGGCGAGCGCGAGGCTCTCCCCGTCCGCGAGCACGCCCACGCACAGGCCCGTGTGCGCCCACCCCGGCAGCGCCTCGTCGACCACGCTCTCCCAGCCGTCGCGGCCGAGGGCACCGCGCGGGTGGAACCACGGATCGTTCGCGGTCATGGCGCCTCCTGTCGGTGTCGATCGGATGGTCGGTGTCGTCAGCGGTTCTGCGGGAAGCCGAGGTCGATGCCGCCGTGGGTGGCGGGGTCGAGCCAGCGGCTGGTGACGGCCTTCTCGCGGGTGAAGAAGTCGAACCCGTGCACACCGTACGCCTTGGCGTCGCCGAACAGCGACGCCTTCCACCCGCCGAACGAGTGGTAGGCGACGGGTACCGGGATGGGCACGTTGATGCCGATCATGCCCACCTGCACCTCGTGCTGGAAGCGGCGGGCCGCTCCCCCGTCGTTCGTGAAGATCGCGGTGCCGTTGCCGAAGCGCCCGGAGTTGATCAGGTCGACGCCCTCCTGGAACGTCTCGACCCGCACGACCGAGAGCACCGGGCCGAAGATCTCCTCCGTGTAGGCGCGGGAGTCGGTGGGGATGTCGTCGATCAGGGTGGGGCCGAAGAAGAAGCCGTCCTCGCGCCCGTCCACCGTCAGGCCACGGCCGTCCACCACGATGCGGGCGCCGTCGGCCTCCGCGATGTCGACGTAACCGGAGACCTTCGCCCGGTGCTCCGCGCTGATCAGCGGGCCCATGTCGGGCTCGCCGGTGCCGTCGCCCGCGCCGTCGCCCACCCGCAGCGTCGCGATCCGCTCAGTGATCTTCGCGATGAGCTCGTCCGCGACGGGCTCCACCGCCAGCACGACCGACACGGCCATGCAGCGCTCGCCCGCGGCACCGAAGCCCGCGTTCACGGCCTGATCCGCGACCAGGTCGAGGTCGGCGTCCGGCAGCACCAGCATGTGGTTCTTCGCACCGCCGAGGGCCTGCACGCGCTTGCCGGTGCGCGACGCCGTCTCGTAGATGTACTGCGCGATGGGCGTCGATCCCACGAACGAGATCGACTGCACGGTGTCGCTGTGCAGCAGCCCGTCGACCGCCTGCTTGTCGCCCTGCAGGACCGTGAACACCCCGGCGGGCAGCCCCGCCTCGGCCCACAGCTCGGCCAGCCACAGCGCGGCGGACGGGTCCTTCTCGCTCGGCTTGAGGACCACCGCGTTGCCCGCCGCGATCGCCACGGGGAAGAACCACATCGGCACCATCGCCGGGAAGTTGAACGGCGAGATGATGCCCACGACACCCAGCGGCTGCTTGAGCGAGTACACGTCGATCCCGGTCGAGGCGTTCTCCGAGTAGGCGCCCTTGATCAGGTGCGGGAACCCGGTCGCCAGCTCCACGACCTCCTGGCCGCGCAGGATCTCGCCCATCGCGTCGGAGAGCACCTTGCCGTGCTCGGCGGTGATGATCGCGGCGAGCTCGTCCCTGCGGGCGTTCAGCAGCTCCCGGAACGCGAACAGCACGCCCTGCCGCTTCGCGATCGACCACGTGCTCCACTCCGCGAAACCGCGCTCCGCGGACGCGAGGGCCGCGGCGATCTCGGCCTCGTCGGCGAGCGCGACCCTGGCGGTCTCGGCGCCCGTGGCGGGGTTGAACACGGGGGCGGTCCGCCCGCTGGTCGAGGCGTGCGGGGCACCGTCGATCCAGTGGCCGATGACGGGGGTGTCGGAGCTCATGCGGGTCCTTCGGGATCAGGCCGACAGGCCGGGGTGGACGAGGGAGGCCGCGACGTCGATGGCCGCGGCCACGTCGATGTCGGCGGAGTACAGCAGCGTGCGGCCGACCGTGAGGCCGCGCACGCCGGGGAGCGACAGGGCGTCCTCCCACGAGGAGAACGTGTCGTCGGGGTCGGCACCCGCGTCGCCGCCGAGCAGCAGCACGGGCAGGGTGGTCGCGGCGAGCACGCGCTCCATGTCGTCGACCACGGGCAGCTTGAGCCACGTGCTCGCGCTGCTGGCGCCCAGACCGCTCGCGATGGCGATCGACAGCATCACGGCGTCGGGGCTGAGGTCGTTGACGATACGGCCGTCGACGCGGCGGCTGAGGAACGGCTCGAGCATGATCGGCAGGTCGGCGCGGGCCGCCGCGGTCACCGCGTCGGCCGTGGAGGCCAGGGTCGGCGCCGTGCCGTCGTCGTCGAGGTTCACGCGCAGCAGCGCCTTGGCGAAGTCGATGCCCGAGTCCACCATCGCCGGCACGTCGTACCCGGTGTAGCGGTCGTCCATCTCGAAGCTCGCACCCCGCAGCCCGCCGCGGTTCATCGAGCCGACCACGATCTTGTCGTCGAGCAGGCCGAGCACGGCCAGGTCGTCGATGATGTCGGGCGTGCCGAGCACCCCGTCGACGCCCGGGTGGCGCAGCGCGATCGCGAGGCGGTCGAGCAGCTCGTAGCGGTCGGCCATGGCGTAGGGCTCCGCGCCCACCGCGAGGGCTCCGCGTGCGGGATGGTCGGCCGCGATGATGAACAGCCGTCCGTCGCCGCGGATGATGTCGCGGCGGCGGCGCGCGGCCAGCAGCTCGCGGATCGCCCGGGGGGACTCGGCCCGCACGGTGCGCAGTCGCTCGAAGTCCTCTTGCGTCAGTGCTGTCATGTCACGCATCTCCGTTCACGACCTCCGCGATCTCGCGCTCGGTCGGCATCGCCGTGGAGCACTCGCGGCGGCCGGCGACGATGCCGCCCGCCACGTTGGCCCACGTCAGGGTCTTCTCCAGCGGCCACCCGGCGAGCAGCCCGTGGCACAGCGCGCCGCCGAACGCGTCGCCCGCCCCGAGGCCGTTGACCACGGCGACCTGTCGCGCCGGGATCTCGACGCGCTCCGTGGCGGTCTTGGCGAGCACGCCGCGGGGGCCCTGCTTCACGATCGCGAGTTCCACGCCGCGGTCGAGCAGGGCGTCGGCGGCGCGTTCGGGATCGGTCTCGCCGACCGCGACCTCGCACTCCTCGCGGTTGCCGACGGCGACCGTGGCGAAGCCCAGCGCCCGCTGGACCCACGGGCGTGCGGCCTCGGCCGACTCCCAGAACATCGGGCGGTAGTCGAGGTCGAACACGGTGTGCGCCCGGCGGCCGCGCTGTTCCAGCAGCTCCAGGTGGGTCGTGCGGCTGGGGTCCTCGCTGAGACCGGTCGCGGTGAACCACACCAGGGCCGTGTCGCGCACGGTGTCGGCGTCGACGTCGTCCGGCCGGAGCTGGAGGTCGGGCGCCGACGGCTCGCGGTAGAAGTAGAGCGGGAAGTCGTCGGGCGGGAAGATCTCGCAGAACGTGATCGGGGTCTTGTAGTCGGGGTCGGTGGCGACGAACCGGCTCGACACTCCGAGGCGCTCCAGCTCGTCGCGCAGGTACTGCCCGAACGGGTCGTCGCCCACACGGGAGAACAGTGCGGTGTCGTGGCCGTACCGGGCGGCGGCGACCGCGACGTTGGCGGCGCTGCCGCCGAGGTACTTGCCGAAGCTCGTGACCTCGCCGAGCCCCACGCCGTCCTGCAGCGGGTACAGGTCGACGCCGAGGCGTCCGATGCTGAGGATCTCGGTCGCCCGTGGTCGCTCGCTCATCGCCCCGCCTCCTCTCGCTGCATTTGTCCTAACATTAGCACTATTGCACTCCCACCCGTGCGGCCGTCACCGGATCGCGCGCCGCAGGCTGACCACGCCGCCGCCCGCCACTCGCGCACCGCGGGTGTCCAGCGCGTCCTCCTGCACCTCACCGCGCAGATCGGTACGCGCCCACGCACCCTCGGCCGCGAACGCCAGGTCGCGCTCGCCGTCGAGGTAGTTCGCGAAGCGCAGCTCGGCCTCGTCGTCCACGCGTCGCGCCGACTCGAGCACCACGTCACCCGACAGCTCCGCACGGAACGCGGGCTCCGGCAGCGGCCCGTCCGTCTCTCCGGTGCCCCGCACCACGAGCGGCTCGTGCCGGAACAGGTCGGACGCCCGCACCGCCGTCGCATCGTCGGCACCGACCAGGATCGCCAGCTCGGTGTGCACCGGCACCCCGAGGTACTGCGCGCCCGGCACCGGGATCTCGGAGCCGGCCGGCTCATCGCGCAGCGGGTGCAGGTTCACGCTCATCATGCCCACCGAGCGCGACAGCGTCACCGCGAGGGCGTCCTGCTCCCCCGCGGTCGAGACGAGCTCGTACTCCGACAGCTTCTGCACCAGCACCGCCGTCGAGCCCGCCGCGGCGAACCGGTACGCGGGGTAGGTCGGCAGCGGGAACTCGCCCCAGCCGCCCTCGGCCTCGCGCCCGCGCACCGTGAGCCCGTACTGACCAGCGCTGCGCGACGACTCCAGCCCCGCGGCCCCGGTGGGCACGAGCACCCGCAGCCGGTGGTCGGACGCGGTGTTGACGTAGTCGATGCCCACCCGGAGGAAGCCCTCGCCCTCGCGCAGCTCGACCGTGGTCTCGGTCACCAGCGGCACGGTCGCGGCGCCGCGACGACGGTCGGCGTCCAGGCGCTCCGGCAGGTCGTACACGCGGCGGATGCGCAGTCGCCCGCGCAGCGGCCCCTCCTCGACCACCGTCACCTCGACCGATGCCGGGGCGGTCACGGCGGAGGCGGGGTCGACCGGTCCGTAGTTGTACGAGTCGCCGCAGTCGCCCTCGTCGACCAGGGCCAGGGCGCCGTCGATCGCGGAGCCGTCCGCGCCGTCGATGCGCACCGTGCCGTCGGGGTTCACGGTCGCGGTCAGCGCCGCGTTCGACAGCGAGGTCGCGGTCACCCGCACGGGGTCGAGGGGCGCGGGGGCCGAGGTCTCCGACACGGCCGCGAGCGCGACACCGCCGAGGTCGACCGCGAGCAGCGCCCGGTGCCGCGGATCCGCGATGGTCTCCAGGTGCCACAGGTCGTCGCCCGCGGCATCGGCGGCCACGCGCTCCTCCAGCTCGACCGTGAACGCGGCCAGATCCCACACCCCGCGGGGGCTCTCGGCCACCTCGAAACGCAGCGACCGCTCGCCCCACGCGTAGCCGTTGATCTGCTGCCCGAACAGCTCGCGCCCGTGGATGCGGCGCAGGAGCTTGGGCAGGTCGGCCGTGCGCAACTGCTCGTCGCCCAGCACCGTGGGCAGCGGGTCGAGCACCTGCACCCCGGGGGCGAGGGCGGCGGGATCCACACCGTGCAGCGTGACCTCCACCTGCGCGCGCCGGGCGAAGCCGGACGGGTTGAACACCAGGTGCTGCGCGGGGCTCACCGACACCGCGAGGTCGCGCAGCACGCTGTCGATCACGCCGCGGGCGATGTGCCCGGCCGTGTGAATGCGGGTGCCCACCTGCTCCGCGGTGCTGTCGACGCCGCAGCCGGTGACCGAGTCGTGCGCGGTGCTCTCCACGAGGCGGTACCACGCCGTGTCGAAGAACGAGCGGTGGTCGCGCGTGCCGTACAGCAGGTCGAGCCGTTCGGCCGCGGCGAGCGCCTGCTCCGAGCGGGCCATCTCGCGCTTGAGGTTCGTGCGGATCGAGAAGACGCCGGGCAGCAGGTTGCCGCGGGCGTGCGATCGCATCTCCCCGCGCACCTGGGGCAGCGCGGCGAGCGCGTCCGCGTCGGTCGCGTAGCGCGCGAGGTGCTCGTCGAGCGTCGCGATCGACAGGCGGGGCTCACCGCCGGCCGCGTCGTAGTCGCGGATCACCTCGGCCAGGTCCTCCGGGGGCGCGGAGTGGTCGGTGCCGAGCATCGCCAGCACGGGGTCGTCGCCGTACCACGACGCGGTGCGGGCGGCGTAGTCGGGGGCGAGCGCGGGGAGCTGACCGGGCAGGGCGAACATGTCGAGGCCGTTGCCGTAGCCGTCGAAAAGGTACTCGCAGCGCACCGCGTCGCCGTTGGGCGCGACCCAGGAGAACGCGTGCTCCTGCACGTCACCGGGCACGCCGCGCCACAGGGCGCTGTGCCGGATGCCGAAGCCCGCCAGGATCTGCGGCATCTGCGCCGCGTGGCCGAACATGTCGGGCAGGTAGCCGACGGGCATGGTGCGGCCGAGGCGGGCGCTCGCGGCGCGGCCCAGCTCCAGGTTGCGCACGATGGTCTCGCCGTCGCAGCCGAACTCGTCGAGCAGGATCAGGAAGGGGCCGATGCTCAGCTGCCCGCTCTCGACGAGTGCCACCACGCGGTCGCGCATGTCCGGGCGCATCTCCAGGTAGTCCTCGATGGCCGCGGCCTGCCCGTCGAGCGTGAACCGGTACGACGGCTCCGCCTCGAGGATGCCGATCAGGCGGTCGAGCATGTGCACGAGCCGCAGGCGGAACACGTCGTGCGGCTCGTACCACTCGCGGTCCCAGTGGGTGTGGGGGACGACGACGATCTCACTGCTCACGGGCGGGGACTCCTGTATCTCGGGGGGTTCGGGCGGCGCTCAGGCGCACAGGGCGGCGATGCTGCGGTCGGGGTGCAGCAGGTAGTACGGGCCGGCGGCGGGATCGCCGGAGAAGGAGGCGCGGTCGCCGTGCACGGCACGACGCTCGCCCGCACCGTCGACGAGGATGAGCCCGTCGGCGTCGATCGCGAGCAGGTCGCCGTCCACGCGCAGCAGCACGGGCGCGGTGAACAGCTCGGGCACGGTGAGGCCGTCGCGCACGGCGACGCCGCCCATGATCGCGGTGCGGCCGGCGGCGACCCCGGCGAGGATCGCCTCGGCCGAGTCGTCCTCCGCCGCGACCCACGTGGTGGGCGTGCCCGGGCCGACACCCTGACTCCGCATGTGGAAGTCGGCGCCTCCCAGCAGCACGGCCCCCCTGTCCCAGCGCTCGTGGAACGCGAGGGGCGAGGTGGCGATCAGCTCGCGGTACCAGGTGGAGTGCCACAGCTCGATCGCCCGGGGCGTGCGCTCCAGCGGGTGCAGCCACGAGCAGTCGCCCGAGATCGGGTGGTTCACGCTGAGGACACCGCCACGGCGCTCGACCTCGTCGACCCACTCCTGGGCCGGACGGCGGAAGTCGATCCAGCCGATGTCGCCGAACGCGTTCGCGTGACCGCGGTGGGTCGTGACCTCCTGGCCGGGCAGCAGCGTGATGCCCTGCTGCGCACCCACGACCGGGAGGTGCGCGTGGTGGCTGGTGGTGTTGTGGTCGGTCACGGACAGGAAGTCCAGGCCCGCCCGCACCCCGAGCGACGCGAGCCCCGCGATGCTCTCGTGCCCGTCGGAGTGCAGGGTGTGCGCGTGGAAGTCACCCGCGTACCACCGCAGTCCGGCGTCCGCGGGCAGCTCGCGGCTGCTCCCCCGGGGCACCCCGTCGATCCGCGCGGGCACCGGGCCGTGGTCGATGCCCGACTCCGCGGGGAGCAGCACCTCGACGGTCGCGTCGGTCCCGCCCGCGGGGAGCCGGTGCACGCCGAGGATCACGTGCCACTCCCCCTCCTCCGGGCGACCGGGGAGGTAGCCGGGCGTGGCGTCGTCGGTGCGGATCACGAAGTCCTGCCGCGAGCCGCCCGACCATCCGCGCCACCCCGCCGCACCCTCGCAGCCGAGGTCGATCACGGCCGCCTCGGTGTCGTACGACAGGCGCACCTCGAGCGAGTCCGTGCCGGGCGGCACCTCGAACGGCACGCGCACGTAGCGGTCCGCGTTCTGGATCTCGTGCGTGAGGCGCAGGGTGGTGCGGATCGCGGCCATCAGCCGAGCCGCTCGGTGGTCTCGGTGTCGAACAGCAGGGCGCGGTTGCGCTGCGGCACGATCCAGCCGCGGTCGCCCGGCTGCGGCTCGAGCTCCTCGGGCACGACGACCTGCAGCTTGTGGTCGCCGGAGCTCACCAGCACGAGGCTGGTCGCACCGAGGGTCTCGGTCACCACGACCTCTGCGGCGATGCCGTCGGCGACGGGCTCGGTCGACCAGCGCACGTACTCCGGGCGGATGCCCCAGCTCACGGCCTGCCCGTCGCGCACGTCCGCGGCAGCCTCGGCGGGCACGGGCACGTCGGTGTCGCCGATGCGCACGTGGCCGCCGGTGACCGTGGTCTCCAGCAGGTTCATGGGCACGGAGCCGATGAACCCCGCGACGAACGTGTTGTTGGGGCGGTGGAAGATCTCCCGCGGCGAGCCGATCTGCTGCAGCTTCCCGGCCTTCATGACCGCGATCCGGTCGGCGAGCGCGAGCGCCTCGGCCTGGTCGTGCGTCACGAACACGGTGGTCACGCCGAGGTCGCGCTGCAGCTCCTTGAGGAACGTGCGCGCCTCGAGCCGCAGCCGGGCGTCGAGGTTCGACAGCGGCTCGTCCAGGAGCAGCACGTCGGGCCGCGTGGCGACCGCGCGGGCGAGGGCCACGCGCTGCTGCTGCCCGCCCGAGAGCTGGCCGGGGCGACGCTCGATGAGGCCGTTCAGCGACAGGCCGTTCGCGACCGACTCGGCCGTGGTGCGGCGCTCGTTCTTCGCGACGCGGCGGATGCGCAGCGGGTAGGCGATGTTGTCGGCCACGTCCATGTGCGGGAACAGCGCGTAGTCCTGGAACACCATGGCCACGCCGCGCTCACCCGGCTCGGCGTTCGTGACGTCCTTGTCGCCGATCGTGAGGCGGCCGGACGTGATGCTCTCCAGGCCGGCGATCGAGCGGAGCAGCGTGGTCTTGCCGCAGCCGGAGGGACCGAGGAGGGCGAAGAACTCGCCGTCGGCGATCTCGACGTCGACGCTGTCGACGCCGCGCACCCCGCCGGGGTACTCCTTGACGAGTTGGGTTGCAGTGATGGCGGCCATCAGGACTTGATCCCTCCGTGGAAGCGGAAGCCGTAGCGGCGGTTGACGAAGAAGTAGATGAGGAGGACGGGCACCGAGAAGACCAGCGAGAACGCGGAGATGAGCCGCAGGTCGGCCTGGCCGCTCTCGGTGTAGAACGTGTACATGAGCACGGCGGCCGGTTGCATGTCGGGCGTGCGCAGCAGCAGGAACGGGACGAGGAAGTTGCCCCACACCTGCACGATGGTCCAGATCGCGATGAACGCGAGCCCGGGTCGGGCGATCGGCACGACCACGTCCTTCAGGATGCGGAAGGGCCCTGCGCCGTACAGTCGCGCCGACTCCTCGTACGACTTCGGGATCGAGTCCATGAAGTCCTTGAGGATGAAGATCACGGTGGGCAGAATGCCGCCGGCGAGCACGAGGATCACCCCGACGTGCGTGTTGATGAGCTGCAGCTGGTTGATGAGCTGGAACGTGGGCACCATGGCCGCGGTCCCTGTCACGATCGACGACAGCAGCAGCAGCCCGTAGAGGATGCCGTCGCGGCCGGGGATGTTGATGCGGCTCATGGCGTACGAGGCCAGCGCGCCCAGCACGATCACCAGCGCCATCGTGCCCACGCCGAGGATCAGCGAGTTCAGGATCGACTTCAGCGCGTAAGGGTTCTCCGCCAGGCGCGCGAAGTTGTCGAGCGTCCAGTCCGGCCACGACACGGTCAGCGACGGGGTCGCGTCGAACGGTGCGAGGATCAGCCAGACCATCGGCAGCGCGAAGAACAGCGACACGATCACCAGCACGAGCGTGAACAGGATCCGCGAGACGAAGTGGGTCACGGACCGGTCGCGCGCGACGGTCTTGATGGTCGACATCATGAGCGCACCTTCTTCTTCTTCGGATTCGCACCCCGGGAGACGCGCGTGTACATCAGCGCGATCACGAGGTTGATCAGGAGCATGATGAGCGAGATCGCCGCACCGAGGCCGAGCTGTCCGCCCGGGATCGCGGTCTGGTAGATGTACACCGAGAGGATGTCGGTCTGCCCGTTGGGGCCGCCCGCGGTCAGCAGGTACGGCGTGAACGTGTTGAACGTCCACAGCGTGATCAGCAGCGTGTTGGTGAGCAGGTGCCCCTTGATGTTGGGCAGGATCACGTCGCGCAGCTGCTGCCACGTGTTGGCGCCGACCATGCGGGCGCTCTCCAGCTGCGACGGCGGCACGGCGCTGATGGCGGACGAGAACAGCTGCATCGAGAACGCGGTCCCGACCCAGATGTTGAAGATGATGATGCACTCCATCGGATGCTCGATCAGCCAGGCGGCACCCTCGGTGCCGAGCAGGGCGTTGAGCGTGCCGGTGCGGCGGTCGAGCAGGGCGAGCCACAGGAACGAGGCGACCGAGGCCGGGATGACCCAGGCCGCGAGCACGAGCGTCTCGATGAAGGTCTTGACGCCGGGACGGACGTTGCGCAGCATCCACGCCAGCGCGAACCCGAGCACGGTCTGCCCGATGATGCCCGAGACGAGCACGAACACGAGCGTGAGCCACAGGGAGTTCCAGAACCGCGGGTCGTTCAGCGCGGTGGAGAAGTTGTCCAGGCCGACGAACTGCGGGTTGGCGGCGGCGAAGCCGGTGAGCCGGTAGTTCGTCATCCCCAGGTAGACGGTCCAGATCGCGGGGAAGAGGAGGAACAGGCCGATCAGGAGGAGCCCGGGGGCCGCGAACAGCGTCGCCCTGGCGCGCCCCAGACCGGCGACGTCCTCCGCGCGGCGCCGGCGGGGAGCGCGGACGCTCCCCGCCGGCATCGTTGCATTCGTCATGGTCACTCGGAGATCGCGTCCGGTCCCACGACGCCTTCGAGACCACGGACGTAGGTCTTCAGCGCATCGTCGACCGAGGTTCCGGTGGCGACGTCGAGCGTGGCCTGCTGCAGCAGCACCGACACCTGCGGGTACGCGGCGAGACCGGGGCGGTACGCCGTGATCGGCAGCACCTCCTGGCTCACGAACGTCAGCATCGGGTCGGACGACAGCAGCTTCTCGTTCACGTCGTCACGCGGCGAGATCGCGAGCGTGCCGGCGGCACGGGCCTCGTACGCCTCGGGCGAGTTCATGAACGCGAGCAGCTCCCACGCCAGCTCGGCGTGCTTCGAGTTCGGGTTGAGCACGCGGCCGGTGCCGCCCGACATCGACACGAAGTCCTGGCCCTTGATGCCCTCGCCGGGCTCGACCGCGGGGATCTTGGCGTAGCCGACGACCTCGTCGCGGTTGGCCATGGGCGCGGTGCCCACACCCTCCGCGGGGTTGATCACGGAGCGCCAGAAGTAGTCGCCCTCCAGGAGGATGCCGATCTTGCCCTCGGCGAACAGCTGGAACGACGTGTCGCGGCCGGAGGCCTCCTGCTGCAGCACGGGGTCGCCCAGGCCCTCATCGACGTAGATCGTCTTGTAGAGGTCGAGCACCTCCTGCATGCCGTCGGTGGCGCCGATCCACTTGCCGTCCTCGTACACCTGCTCGCCGGTGCCGACGAGCATCGGGAGCAGGCCCTGCATGGTCGTGGCCTCGCCCATCGCGGTACCGGCGTTGAGCTGGATCGGGGTCACGCCGTCGATCTTCTTGAGGTCCTTCGCGGCATCGAGGATGTCGTCCCAGCTCTCCGGCGCCCAGTCCTCGTCGAGGCCGGCCTGCGCGAACAGATCCTTGTTGTAGTAGAGCACCCGGCCGTCCGCGCCCTGGGGCACCCCGTAGCGGTCGCCGTCGAACGACAGCGCGCTCTGCACGGCGTCGGGGATCTGACCCCAGCCGTCCCAGTCGTCCACGGCGTCGCCGCCGACCTCGGCGAGCGGCTTGATGTAGCCGGCCTCGGCGAACTCGCCGACCCAGATTCCGTCCATGCCGATGATGTCGGCGCCCTTGCCGGACTGCAGGTCGAGGGCGATCTTCGTCTTGTAGTCCTCGTCGTCGACGCCCTGCGGCTGGAACTCGACGGTGACGTCCTTGCCGTCCTCCTCCATGGCCTTCTCGAACTCGGGGACGACCCAGTCCGCGATCCAGTCGGCCTCGGCGGCGTTCTTGCCTCCCGTGATGGAGTTGGTGGTGAGCGTCAGGGTGACGGGCCCCGTCGACTCCTCGGCCTCGGGCTCCGATCCTCCGGAGCAGCCGGCCAGCACGACCGCACCGACGGTGGTGAGGGCGAACGCCGCGAGCAGGCGGCGCTTTCCTTGCGTGACCATTTCCGACCTTTCTTGTCGTTGATCGCCGAGCGGTGGCGCTCGGATTCGGGTGTTGCGGGATGGCTACTGCGCGGCTTCGGCGCTCGGGTCGAGCGCGTGGCCCTTCGAGACCGCGAGCGCGCGGATGATCCGCTGCCCGACGCGCACGTCGGCGACCGACTCCTCGACGCTCGCCCCGTCGGGGCGTTCGCCGCGGACCAGGGCCGCGAGCGCGTACAGCTCGTTCTCGAATGCTTCCTGTTGCATCCACCGCGATTCGCTCACGCGGATGCCGAGCTCCGGGTGACTCTCGGTCACGCGGAGGATGGTGGGGAGGTTCGTCACGTAGGGCACGCCGAACACGAGCTCGATCGATCCGGCCTCGTGGTGGAACGTGACGGTCTCCTGGTAGTCGGGGTAGCCGTCGATGTAGTGCCAGTCGACGGTCCACGGCGTCTCGTCGCGGGCGAGGGTGCCGCGCACGTGCACGGAGCCCGGCATCTTCGGGCCCCAGTGCTGCGCGAACGCGACCTCGCCGAGGCCGCCGACGAGCGACCGGAGCAGCCCCACGTCGTGCACGATCGAGCCGAGCACGACGTTGGTGTACAGCGTGCGGAGGTCGACGGGGAGGTCTGACCCGACGGCCCCGTCGACGATGGCGGCTGTGGCGGCGATCAGGGGCTCGATGGTGTCGCGGGGCACGTCGCCCGTGGGAGCGGCGAGCCGCGCGTAGGCGAGCTGCGAGCCGTCGAGCGGGTGCATGACCTGCACGTCGATCGCGCGCAGGGTCACGTCGGCGAGCAGCTCCTTCGCGCGCAGCGACGCGGTGTCGTACTCCTTCATGTAGCCGACGCGCACCCAGTCGCGCAGGTCGACGCCGGCCTCGCGCCCGTACGCCGTCAGCTCGTCCAGCTCGGCGAGCGAGTAGGCGAGCGGCTTCTCGGCGAGCACCCGGATGCCCGCCCGCACGAGCCGCAGGGTGTCTCCCGCGTGCGAGCCGGTGGTGGCGAGGATGGCGGCGTCCACGTCGAGGTCGCCGGCGGCCGTCGCGGCCACGAGCTCGTCGACCGAGGTGAACTGCCGGGCGGACGGCACGCCGTAGCGGGCGCCCATGTCGGCGGTGCGCGCGGCGGACAGGTCGACGAGCGCGGCGATCGCGAAGGCCTCGGCGTTGCGGCGCAGCAGCGGCAGGTGCACGCTCTGGCTGATCGCGCCGAGTCCGATCACGACGACGCGGGTGACGGCGGCGCTCATGCGAACCACCGCCGCAGGGCCTCGCGGTTGGCGGCCTGCTCGGCCACGGCGCGCTCCACGTCGGCGGTCGAGCGCGGCACCACGTCCTGCTCGACGATCAGCCATCCGGAGTACCCGCTCGCGACGATCTCGTCGAGCAGGGCGTCGACGGCGAGGTCGCCCTCCCCGAGCGGCACGAACACGCGCTTCGCCCACACCGAGCGCATGGGGTCGTCGGCGGCCAGGGCGTCGTGCAGCAGGGCGGTGCGGGCGTCCTTCAGGTGCAGGTGGTTGATCCGCTCTCGCCAGCGCCGGTAGTCGGGCAGGGGGTCGCCGCCGCCGATCAGCAGGTGACCGGAGTCGAACGTGAGGTCGACGTCGGTGGAGGCGAGCAGCGCGTCGATCTCCTCCGGCGTCTCGACGTGCGTGCACGCGTGGTGGTGGAAGGTGGGCTCGAGGCCCCGGTCGCGCACGCGCGCGGCGGCGCGGTTCACCCGGTCGGCGAACCGGTCCCACGCGGCACCGCGGAGCGTGAGCTCGGGGGCGCCGCCCGGGCGGGCCTTGCGGGCGGGGCTGCCGGAGTCGGCGAGGGTGGGCAGCGGTGCGAGGTCCTGGCCGCGCTCGGCGGCGGTGACGAACACGTCGAGCGTGCGGTCGAGGCCGGCCAGCGCAGCGGCGAACTCCTCGTCCTCGCCCGCGAACGGCAGGTCGACCCAGCCGCCGGCGAGGTCGAGGCCGTGGCGGGAGAGGCGCTCGTCGAGCTCGGCGCCCTGGCCGAGGAGACCGACGGGGCCCAGGTCGATGCCCTGGTATCCGGCTTCGCTGATCCAGCGGGCGAGCTGCTCCCCGTCGGGGAGGGCCACGAGGTCCGGTCGAGCGAGTTCGAAGACTCCGTAGCTCACCGGCGCGTTCGCGATGCGGATCACGCGTTGTCCTTTCTCCATTGAATGGTCGAACCCTGGGTTCGTCTCGAATGTTAGCAGGTCATGACATATGCATCAATCGTCCTCGGAGAAGCCCTGCACCACGACCGAGCGCACCCCGTCGAGGCGGGCGATCGCGTCGATCAGCTCGGAGCGCGACCCCGGCTCGGCCTCCGCGAACTCGAGCGTCGCCCGCATGTCCGCCTCACCGTGGATCCGCGCGGCACCGAGCAGTGTGGCGGGCAGCCCCCGCCGCTCGGCCGCCGCCAGCACCTCGCGCAGCGCGCCGCGGTCGGCCTCGTACTGCAGGGTCACGCGCAGGCGCTCGGGCTCGGGGCGCACGCGGTCGCGCAGCCGCGACAGCGGGCCGACCGTGAGGAGATGAAGACCCGTGCCCGCGATCGCGAGCAGGGGCATGTTCGCCCCGCAGGCCATGCCGATCGCCGCGACGACCCAGATGGTCGCGGCCGAGGTGAGCCCGGACACGGCGTTGTTGCGCACGAAGATCACCCCGGCGCCGAGGAACCCGATCCCCGACACCACCTGCGCCGCGATGCGCGAGGGATCGACGGCCACCTCCGGCCCGAGCACGCCCTCGAAGCCGTAGGCCGAGATGAGGGTGAAGATGGCCGAGCCCAGGCCCACCAGCACGTGCGTGCGCAGCCCGGCGTTCTTCTGCTTGCGGGAGCGCTCGACACCCACGGCCAGCGAGAGCACGAACGCCAGCCCGAGGAGCCCGAGCTCGACGAGCAGGTGGGGATCCCACCCGAAGCTCACGCTGCTCCTGTCATGTCAGCACAATAGCACTTTAAGCATCTCGGAGGTCACCCGCGGTGCCATCCTGCGCGGGCGCGGCCGGGATCCGCGGAATACTGCGCCTCGACGCCGTCTGGAGTCGCTCGTATGATTGTCGCTACAATGTGACTCCCCAACCCAGAGCGGAGCATCCATGGCCGATGTCGTCACCCCCTGGCCCCACGAGCTCTTCGCGGACATCGACCGCACGGGGCCCGTCCCGCTCTACTTCCAGGTGTCCACACGACTCCAGAGCGCGATCCAGTCCGGCGCGATCCCCGCGGGCGCCCGCCTGGAGAACGAGGTCTCGATCGCGGAGCAGCTCGGACTCTCCCGCCCCACGATCCGCCGCGCCATCCAGGAGCTCGTCGACAAGGGCCTGCTCGTGCGCCGCCGCGGCATCGGCACCCAGGTGGTGCAGGGCTCGGTCACGCGGCAGGTCGAGCTGACCAGCCTGTACGAAGACCTGCAGAGCGCGAACCACGAGCCGGGCACGCAGGTACTGACCCACGAGATCATCCCCGCGACCGACGAGGTGGCCCTCGCGCTCGGGCTCGAGCCGGGCACCGAGGTGCTGCATCTGCGCCGCAGACGAAGCACCGACGGCGTCGCGGTCGCGGTGCTGGAGAACTACCTCCCGCGCGAGCTGGCCGACATCTCGACCGAGCAGCTGGAGTCGCGCGGCCTCTATCAGGTGCTCCGCGCCCGGGGCGTCGCGATCCGCATCGCGAAGCAGAAGATCGGCGCCCGCCGCGCGGAAGACGACGAGCCGGAGCTGCTGGAGATCGAGGCGGGCGGCCCCGTGCTCACGATGGAGCGCATCTCGTTCGACCAGTCCGGCGCCGCGATCGAGTTCGGCCACCACTGCTACCGCCCCGACCTCTACAGCTTCGAGACGACGCTCGTCGCCAAGTAGCACAACTTGTAATGACAAGTTGTGGTGCGGAAGAATGGACGCATCCCTCGATCAAGGAGCGCCATGTCCGACCGTCTCGCCCGCGCCCGCACCACCGGCGTCCTCGCCGTCCTCCGCGCCCCCTCGCCCGAACTCGCCCTGGAGGCCTCGGAGGCGATCATCCGGGGTGGAGTGACCGGCATCGAGGTCACCTACTCCACGCCCGACGCCCCGGCCGTGATCCGCGAGCTGATCGCCCGCCACGGTGACGCCGCCTACATCGGCGCCGGAACCGTGACGACCCCCGCGCAGGCCGCACAGGCCGCCGACGCCGGGGCCGAGTTCCTGGTGAGCCCCGGCACGCTCCCGGCCCTCACCCGCGCGATGCTCGACACCGGCCGCGTCGTGATGACCGGCGCCCTCACGCCCACCGAGGTCATGGGCGCGCTGGAGCTCGGCGTCGACGTCGTGAAGATCTTCCCCGCCTCGCTCGGCGGCCCGGCCTACCTCGGCGCTCTCCGCGGCCCGTTCCCCGACGCCCCGCTCATGCCCACCGGCGGCGTCAAGCCCGACAACCTCGCCGACTGGTACGCCGCGGGCGCGGTCGCGGTGGGCGCCGGCGGCGACCTCGCCAACGGCGCCTCGATCGCGGCGTCCGACTGGGCCGACCTGGAGCAGCGCGCCGCCCGGTTCGCCGCGGCGCTCGCCTCCGTCCGGAGCTGACGCTCCCCCACCTCCGGGCCGTTTGGTATACCAGAGGTATGCGGATGCGGCGGGGCGTGCTCTGGGCGGCCCTCGCGGGGGTCGCCCTGCTCACCTCGGCGTGCACGGCGACCACCGCCACGCACCCGACCGCACCCACCACGGAGGCCCCGATGACCGACACCACGCCCGCCCCGCGCGACGCCACGTCCGCCCTGCTCGACGCCGCCGCCCGCGGTGACGCCGCCGCCGTCCGGGTTGCGCTCGACGCCGGTGCCGACATCGAGGCCCGCGGCGAGGGCGGCATGACCGCACTGGTCGCGGCCACCAAGGCGAACCACGTCGAGGCCGCCCGCGCGCTGATCTCCGCGGGTGCCGACGTGAACGCGAAGGACGACATCCAGGACTCGGCCTATCTGTACGCGGGTGCCCGCGGTCACGACGAGATCCTGCGCCTCACCCTCGACAACGGCGCCGACCTCACCAGCACCAACCGCTTCGGCGGCACCGCCCTCATCCCCGCGTCGGAGCGCGGCCTGCTCGACACCGTGCAGATCCTGCTCGATGCGGGCGTCGACCCCGACCACGTGAACAACCTGGGGTGGACGGCGCTGCACGAGGCGATCGTGCTCGGTGACGGCTCGGGGCGCTACGCCGCCGTGGTGCGCGCCCTGCTCGACGGCGGCGCCGACCCGACCATCCGCGACGGCGACGGCGTGCTCCCGCTCGACCTCGCGACCGCCCGCGGCTTCCAAGACATCGCGGACGAGCTGCGCCGGTGATGGCGCTCGACGCGTGGGCCTGGGCGGCGCTCGGCCTGGCCGCGGTCGTGATCGGCATCTCCAAGACCGCACTGCCCGGCGGCAGCATCCTCGCGATCGCGCTGTTCGCCGCGGTGCTGCCCGCCCGCACCTCGACCGCTGCCACGCTGCTGCTGCTCATGGTGGGCGACGTGTTCGCGCTCCTCGCCTACCGTCGGCACGCCCACTGGCCGACGCTGCTGCGACTCGCCCCCGCCGTCATCGCCGGACTGCTGCTCGGCTTCGCCTTCCTCGCCCTGACCGGCGACGACGTGGTGCGGCGCGCGATCGGCGTGATCCTGCTGCTGATGATCGCCGTCACCCTGTGGCGACGATGGCGGCAGTCGCGCGTCGAGACGACGGTCACGCCCCGCGGCGGACTCGTGCTCGCCGGCGCCTACGGCACCCTGGGCGGCTTCACGACGATGGTCGCCAACGCCGGCGGACCCGTGATGTCGATGTACTTCCTGGCGACGCGCACCCCGGTCCAGGTGTTCCTGGGCACCTCGGCCTGGTTCTTCGCGATCATCAACGTGATCAAGGTGCCGTTCCTCGCCGGCATCGGACTGTTCACCGCGCCGGTGCTGCTGACGGACGCGCTGCTCGCGCCGCTGGTGGTGCTCGGCGCCCTCCTCGGACTGCGCGTGGCACGACGGCTCGATCAACGGGTGTTCGACCGCATCGTGATCGCGCTCACGATCCTGGGCGCGCTCTACCTGCTCTTCTGATCCCGCGCGGACCGGGTCAGTCGAGGAAGATGTCCGGGAACAGGGCGCTGTCGGGGGTGCCGGGCACGGCGGCGTAGCGCGAGAAGTCGGTCACGCCCTCGGCCTCCAGCACGTCCTCCACGATGAGCGACTGCCCCGTGGTGGTCGCGGCCGGCCGGCACAGCACCGCGTAGGCGGCGTCGGCGTAGATGTCGGCCGTGCGGCTCGCGGCCATCACCCTGTCGCCCCCGAGGAGGTTCTGCACGGCGGCGGTCGCGATGGTCGTGCGGGGCCACAGCGTGTTGGCGGCGATGCCGTCGCGCGCGAACTCGGCCGCGAGCCCGAGCGTGACCATGGTCATGCCGAACTTCGCGAGCGTGTAGCCCGTGTGCGCCCCGAGCCACTTCGGGCTGGGGTTCAGCGGCGGCGAGAGCGACAGGATGTGCGGGTTCTCGGCGTCCTTCAGGATCGGCACGGCCGCCCGCGACAGCATGAACGTCCCGCGCACGTTGACGTCCTGCATCAGGTCGTACTTCTTCGCCGAGAGGTCGAGCGAGCGCGACAGGTCGATCACGCTGGCGTTGTTGATCACGATGTCGATGCCGCCGAACTCGCCCTGCGTCTTCATGACCGCTTCGGTGATGTCGTCGTCCTCGCGCACGTCGCCGACGATCGGCAGCGCCTGGCCGCCGGCCGCGCGGATCTGCTCGGCCGCGGTGTGCACGGTGCCCTCGAGCTTCGGATGCGGGGTGTCGGTCTTGGCGAGCATGGCGATGTTGGCGCCGTCGGCGGCGGCGCGCAGCGCGATCGCGAGGCCGATGCCGCGGCTGCCGCCCGACATGAGGATGGTCTTGCCGGCGAGTGACATGGGTTCTCCTTCGGGGCGGGTGGTCAGCGCGGTGCCATGCGGATGGCGCCGTCGAGGCGGATGGTCTCGCCGTTGAGGTAGCCGTTCTCGACGATCTGCTGCGCGAGGGCGGCGTACTCGTCCGGTCGGCCGAGGCGGGCGGGGAACGGCACCTGCTGGCCGAGCGAGTCCTGCGCCTCCTGCGGCAGCCCCATCAGCATCGGGGTCTCCATGATGCCGGGGGCGATGGTGCACACGCGGATGCCGTGTCGGGCGAGTTCGCGAGCGATCGGGAGGGTCATGGCGTGCACGCCGCCCTTCGACGCGGAGTACGCGGGCTGCCCGATCTGACCGTCGAACGCCGCGACGCTGGCGGTGTTGACGATTACGCCGCGCTCCTCGTCGTGCAGTTCGTTCTTCGCGATCACGGCCGCGGCCTGCGAGATGACGTTGAAGGTGCCGACGAGGTTGATGCGCACGATCCGCTCGAAGTCGGCGAGCACCGCGGGGTTGCCCTCGCGATCGAGCACCTTGGCGGGCGGGGCGATACCGGCGCAGTTGATCACCACGCGCAGCGGGGCGGCGGCCTGTGCGGCGGCGACCGCGGCCGCGACCTCGTCGACGCTCGTGACGTCGGCGGGCACGAAGATCCCGCCCAGTTCTTCCGCGATCTCGGCACCCGCCGAGGAGGGGAGGTCGATGATCGTGACGTGGGCTCCGGCCGCCGCGAGGCGACGCGCGGTGGCGAGCCCGAGGCCCGACGCCCCTCCGGTGACGAGGGCGCCCTGTCCGCTGATCTGCATGTGAGGTTCTCCTTCGAACGTCGTGCGACATGCCTGATACGCAGTCCCAGCCTAGGTGGTTCCTGGTTCCAGGACGAACCCGGGCTGCGGTGGTGCCGGTGCGACCGGGCGTGAGGGGACGGCGTCGAGGCGAGCCTACGACACCGCCCGTCCGGAGACGGCGTCCGCTCCTCGCGCGACCGGTCGGCCCTGAGCGTCCGCGCGTCCGGCAGGATGGGAGCATGACGATCCCCGCCGAGTCCGTCGTCGTCCCCGACCGGGTGCGCGAGCTGTCCCGCGGAGCAGACCTCGTCTGCGTCTGGCGGAACGACGACGGCGGTCTCACGTTCCGCGCGACCGGCGTCGGCGAGCCCTTCTACATCAAGTGGGGTCCGCGCAACCTCGAGTCCACGCTGCGCGACGAGGCCGAGCGAATGCGCTGGGCCGCGCGGTGGATCAGCGCGCCGACCGTGCTGGACAGCGGCGAGGACGAGACGCACGAGTGGCTGGTGACGGCGGCCCTCGACGGCCTGAGCGCCGTGGATCCCCGGTGGACGGCCGAGCCCGCGACCGCCGTGCGCGCGGTGGGTGAGGCGCTGCGGGCGCTGCACGACGCGCTGCCCGTGGCCGACTGCCCGTGGGAGTGGAGCGTGCCGTCGCGCATCGCGAACGCGGAGCGCCGGGGCATCGTGGTGCCGGAGTCGTTGCGCACTCCGCCGCCGATCGACCGCGCAGTGGTGAGCCACGGCGACGCCTGCTGCCCGAACACCCTGATCGGCGCGGACGGCCGGTGGCTCGCGCACGTGGACCTCGCGCAGCTGGGCGTCGCCGACCGCTGGGCCGACATCGCCGTGGCCGCCATGAGCACCGGGTGGAACTACGGCCCGGGGTGGGAAGACGCCCTCGTCGAGGCGTACGGCCTCGAACCCGACCGGGAGCGGATGGCGTACTACCGCGACCTGTGGAACGCCACCTGACCCTCCCGGCCGGCGGAGCGCAGGTCGGGATGCGGCAACGAACTCTCGACATCTGATGTCTGATCTGGTGTCATGGGTGGGACGACCCCCCGATCAGGAGGCCTCATGCACCTCGATCCGTCGCCACCCGCTCCCGTCGCCGGGTTCGCCGAGACACTGCGGGAGGCCATCGCGGCCCGCGGCACGTCCCTCGCGCAGCTGAGCGATCGGCTCCGACGACACGGGAACCCCGTCTCGATCGCCACCCTCAGCTGCTGGCAGAACGGCACGCGGCAACCCGAGGGGGTCTGCTCGCTCGCGGCGGTCGAGGAGCTCGAGACGCTGCTCCTGCTCGACAGCGGCACCCTGCAGCGACGCATCGGACACAGCCGCCGCGCCGGACGTCCACCCAAGCCGCGGGCACCCTGCGAGGACTGGACGCGGGAGGGGCCGATCCTCGACACGTTCCGCGCGCTCGGCATCGACCCCGCGGCGTCGTTCAACACCCACTCCGTCCACGCGGTCTGCACCACCGACGCGCACGGCCTCGTCGACACCATCCACTACCGCGCGATCCTCCGGCCCCCCAGCGGACGGGCCGGCCTCATCCCGTACATCGACCTTCCCGGGGTGCCGACCGACGTGTGGCCCGAGCTGACCGCGGTGACCGGGTGCCGCGTGGTGCAGCGCCACGCGCACTCCTCCCGCATGGCGTTCGGCATGCTCCTCGCCGTCGACGATCCGCCCGAGCAGCGGCAGTCCGCGCTCATCGAGTTCACCCTGCACTACCCGCTCCCCTACCCGCGCGACCGGCTCGTGACCTACGCGAGCATGTACCGCACGCCCGAGCTGCTCCTGCACGTGGACTTCGCGCGGTCGCCGTCGCCCACCTGGATCGAAGAGGTCACGATGGTCGGCGGCGAGGAGGAGATCGTGCCGCTGCCCCCCCGCGAACCGCACGGCCACCACCGTGCGCTCGGGGTTCGCGCCGGGGCTGATCGCGCTCCGCTGGGGGTACGGCTCCCGCGAAGACGGCGCCGACCCGCTGCCCCTGTGACGGGCGGCGGGTCGGCGTCGGTTCCGGGCGCTCAGGCCTCCGGGTGGGCGTCGCTGGGCAGGCTGCCGTCCGCCGGCCGACGGTCCCACGACGGACGGCGCACCGCGTAGAACACCAGGGGCGGAGCACCCAGCACCACGATCACCGCCCCCACGATCCACGGGTAGGCCGCGGGCGGGAACGCGGTGAAGCCGTCCGGCGGGATGAACGCGAGGAGGAACGCGGCCAGGCAGGCGACGAAGCCCACCCCGGCGACCAGCGGCAGCCCCTTCACCCGGTACGCGCGCTTCACGTCCGGCGCCTTCCGCCGCAGCACGAGGGCCGAGGCGAACATCAGCATGTACATGACGAGGTACAGCGCGGCGGCCATGTCGATCAGCGCGACGAAGGCCGCGCTCACGTTCGGCACGATGATGAAGATCGCCGCGAGCACCGTCACGATCGTGCCCTGCAGCATCAGGATGCCCGACTGCACGCCCGCCTTGTTCCTCTTCTGCAGCAGCCCCGTCTCCGCCGCGGCCAGCACGCCCTTCGACGGGCCGGCGACCCAGGTCACGACCGAGGCGAGGGCGCCCGCGGCGATCAGGGCCGACACCACCGCGGTGGCCCAGCCCATGCTCCAGTGGTCGAAGTACTCCCCGAACGCGAGCATGATGCCGTTCGTGAGACCGAGCTCCTTCGGCGGCACCGCGACCGCGATCGCGAGGGTCGGCAGGATGAACACCAGCAGGATGAGCGCCGCCGCGAGGAACACCGAGCGGGGGTAGCCGCGGCCGGGGTCCTTCATCTGGTTCACGTGCACCGCGTTCACCTCCATACCGGCGTAGGCCAGCACGTTCGACACGATCAGCACGATCGAGGCGAGCCCGGTGAACGGCGGGATCATCGCCGACGCCTCGAGGGGGACCTGGCTCTTCTCGCCGCTGAACACCCAGACCGCGCCGAACACGATCAGCAGCACGGCGGGCAGCAGCGTGCCGAGGATGCCGCCCCACGAGCCGAGCTTGGCGAACAGGTCGCCGCCGCGGAGGGTGACCAGCGTCGCACCCCAGTAGCAGACGATGATCACGACCGCGGTGAAGAAGCCCGAGCTCGACAGCGACGGATCCAGGAAGACGAACGCGAGCGCGCCCGCCACGAAGGCGAGCTGGGTGGGGAACCACACCACGTTCTGGATCCACTGGAGCCACACCGCGGTGAACCCCCAGCGGTTGCCGAGGGCTTCGCGCACCCAGACGTAGACGCCGCCCTTCCACCCGGTCGCGAGCTCGGCCGCCACCAGCGCCGTGGGCACCAGGAACAGGATCGCCGGGATGAGGTAGAGCATGATGCTCCCGAGGCCGTAGACCGCCATCGCCGGCAGGGAGCGCAGGCTCGCCACCACGACGAGCGTCAGCAGGGCGAGCTGCCCCACCCCCAGCACGGCCACCGCGGGCCGGGAGACGCGGGTCGACGGGGTGACGGCGGGACGGGGGGCGTGTTCGGCACCGTGTGCAGACATGACCCGCGCCTCAGTGGTGGAACGCCGAGTCGGGGTGGTCGCCCGGCATCGGCGCGGTGAGGGCGTCGAGGTGCGCGACCTCGGCGGTGATCGCGTCGAGCAGTTCGGCGGCCAGGTCCATGCTGAGGCCGTTGCGCACCACGATGCGCTGCACCGTGAGCTCCTCCAGGTCGGCGGGCATCGGGTAGGCGGGCACGAGCCAGCCGCGCATGCGCAACCGATCCTGCAGGTCGTACAGGGTCCAGTTGTCGGTATGCCCCTCCTTCAACCGCCACGCGAACACGGGGATGTCGCTGCCGTCGTTCCACAGCTCGAACGCGTCGAGCTTCGCGATGCCCGCCGACAGGAACTTCGCCACGTCCTGCGACGCCTGCTGCACCGCCCGGTACCCCTCGAAGCCGAGGCGGAGGAACAGGTAATACTGCAGCAGCACCTGTGCGCCGGGGCGCGAGAAGTTCAGTGCGAACGTGGGCATCTCCCCGCCGAGGTAGCTGACCTGGAACACGAGGTCCTCCGGCAGCCACTGGGCGTCGCGCCACACGACCCACCCGAGTCCGGGGTACACGAGCCCGTACTTGTGGCCGGAGGTGCTGATGGAGTGCACCCGCTCCAGGCGGAAGTCCCACTCCAGGTCGGGCTGCAGGAACGGGGCGATCATCGCCCCGGAGGCGCCGTCCACGTGGATCGGGATGTCGAGCCCCGTGTTCTTCTGGATCTCGTCGAGCGCCGCCGCGATCTGCGCGACCGGCTCGTACATGCCGGTGTAGGTGACGCCCATGATCGCCACGACCCCGATCGTGTTCTCGTCGACGTACTTCTCCAGCTCGTGCCCGTCGAGCGTCTTGTGCTCCTCGCTGATCGGCACGAAGCGCGGCTCCACGTCGAAGTAGTTGCAGAACTTCTCCCAGCACACCTGCACGGCGCTCGACATCACGAGGTTCGGCGAGGAGGCGTCCTTCCCCGCGGCGCGACGCGCCTGCTGCCACCGGCGCTTGAACGCGAGCCCGCCGAGCATGCACGCCTCGGACGAGCCGATGGTGGACGTGCCGATGCTGCGGGCGGCATCCGGCGCATGCCAGAGGTTCGCGAGCATGTGCCAGCAGTTGTCCTCGATCGCGGCGGTCTGCGGGTACTCGTCCTTGTCGATCATGTTCTTGTCGAACGAGGCCATGTACACCTGCTTGGCCTCGTCGTCCATCCAGGTGCTCACGAACGTCGCGAGGTTCAGACGGGCGTTGCCGTCGAGGATGGTCTCGTCCTCGACGATCTGCTTCGCGGTCGACGGGAGCGACTCGGCGTCGGGGATCACGTGTCGCGGTGCGACCGTGGCCTCCCCCGGCCGGGTGAAGATCGGCTGACCGTCGGTGGGTGCAGTGCTCATGTGCGGAGTCCTTTCGGCTGAGTCGGCTTCTCACTCCGTTCGTCACGCTAACCAGGGCGCGTTGACGTATCTCCCGCCCCTCGCGTAAACGGGGTGAGGCTCAGGCGCCGGGACCGAGGATGAAGTTCCAGGCTCCGGTGAGCACGGCCGCCGCGACCGCGATGCCGGAGATGGCCGCGCCGACCGCGAGCAGCAGCCACTCCGCCGCCCCGAACCGCGACTCGCGCGCCCACGTGCGGCGCCCCGGCGCCCCGAACCCTCGCGCTTCCATGGCCGTGGCGAGCTTGGCACCGCGGCGGATCGACAGCACGAGCAGCGCGAACGCCATCCCGAAGAAACGGCGGAGGCGTCCGCGGTCGGCCACCCCGCGTGCGCGCCGCGCCAGTTCGAGCGCCCGCCAGTCGTCGAGGAACAGTCCGACCATGCGCAGGCCCGCGAGCGCACCCAGCACGAACCGGGCGGGGAGGCGGAGGATCTGCCCGAGCCCGTCGGCGAGGTCGGTGGGGTCGACGGTCACGAACAGCACCACGGACGGCAGGGCGATCGCGAGCACGCGCAGCATCGTCGCCACGGCGAGGGCGAGCGAGCCCTCGCTGATGCGAAGCACGAACCAGTCCACGTACACGGTGCCGGAGGTCTCGCCGTACAGCGCGATCGTGAGCCCGGTGAGCGGCGCCGCGAGCCACACCGGCCACGTGCGCACCCAGAACTCCCGCCAGCCGATGCCCGCGAACAGGAACAGCACGAACTCGAGCGCCAGGGCGACCGCGGCCGAGACCGGGTCGAGCGTGAGGATGAGCGGCACGGCGATCAGCGCGCTCACGCCGAGCTTGGCGACCGGGTTGATGCGGGCCACCGCGCCGGTGCGGGCCTTCGCGTCGAGCAGGGTCACGGCATGCCGCCCAGGTCGAACCGGGTGGCGTGGAGGGCTCTGGCCACGTCGAGGTCGTGCGTGATCGCGACCACGGCCGACCCCTCGTCGCGCAAGGCCGCGAGCAGCGCGACCAGCTCCGCCCACGTGCGCGCGTCCTGCCCGAACGTGGGCTCGTCCAGCACGAGCACCCGTGGGCGTGTGGCGATCGCGGCCGCGACCGTGAGGCGGCGCTTCTCCCCGCCGGAGAGCGTGTACGGGTTCGCGGCCGCGAGACGGTCGAGGCGCAGGCGGGAGAGGAGCTCGTCGGTGCGCGCGGCGATCTCGTCCTCGGGGAGGCCGAGCGCGCGGGGGCCGACGGCGAGCTCGTCGCGCACGGTCGTGGCGAGCAGCTGATGCTCCGGCTCCTGGAACACCATGCCGACGCGGGTGAGCAGGTCGCGCGAGCTCCACCGGATGGGCGCGGGGTCGGCGCCGTCCGCGAGCTCGGGCGCGGCGACCACTGCTCCCCCCGCGGGCGGAAGGAGTCCCGCGAGCGTGAGGCCGAGCGTCGACTTGCCGGCGCCGTTGGGCCCGGTGACCGCGACGGCTTCTCCCGCGTGCACGTCGAGGTCGATGCCCGTGGCGACCGGGCGACCCTTCACCCGGGCGACCGCGAGCCCGCGCGCCGAGAGCAGCACCTCGCGGGGGGCCGTGCGCGGCGGCGGCGGGAACGCGGGCGGATGCCCGGGGACCCACACCCCGTCGTCGGCGAGCCGCTGCCCCTGCGCCCCGAGCACCTCGTGCGGGGGGCCGTCGGCGACCACGCCGCCCTCGCCGATCACGATCACGCGGGTCATGAGCGGCAGCCACACGTCGAGCCGGTGCTCCACGACCACGAGCGTGGCGGGGTGGGTGTCGAGCAGGCGCGACACCGCGTCGCGCACCTCCGCCACCCCGTGCGGGTCGAGGTTCGCGGTGGGCTCGTCGAGCAGCAGCAGTCCGGGGCGCATGGCGAGGAGTCCCGCGAGCGCGAGGCGCTGCTTCTGCCCGCCCGACAGCGCCTTGGTGGGGTGGTCGAGCGGCACGTCGAGCCCCACGGCCTCGAGGGCCGCGGTGACGCGCGGCCAGATCTCGGCGCGCGGGATGCCCAGGTTCTCGCAGCCGAAGGCAACGTCGTCGCCCACGCGTGCCAGGATCACCTGCGAGTCGGGGTCTTGCAGCACCAGTCCTGCGCGACCCCGGGTGGCGGTCGCCGCGGCGCCGTCGACGAGCAGCCGGCCCTCGCTCTCGCCCTCCTCCTCGCCGCCCAGCACACCGGCGAGCCCGTGGAGCAGCGTCGACTTGCCCGCGCCGGATGCGCCGAGCACGAGCACGCGCTCGCCCGGCTCGATGCGGAACGACACGTCGCGCAGGGCCCAGGCGAGGCGACTCGCGTGACGCCACCCCCACCCTCGGGCCTCGACGGCGGCGGGGGTGGCCTGCTCGGCCCCCATCAGACGCGGACGCGCGCCTCGCGGCCGGAGCCGAACCGGTCGAGCGCGCCGGTCGCCGCGATGCCCCTGGCCAGAACCCACGACAGCGCCCCCGCGATCACCGCGCCGGAGACGACGGTGCTGAGCAGGTAGATCGTCGTGAACGCCGGGCCGGATCCGGCGTACCAGAGCACGAGGTTGTTGATGCCGCCCGCGAGCGCGGCGCCCGCACCGGCGAGGATCGCGACGGGCAGCGACCAACGACGGTAGAAGAACAGCAGGAAGACGAGCTCGGCGCCGAGCCCCTGCACGAGCCCGGCCTCGAGGGTGAGGAAGCCGCCCCACTGGTTGCCGATGAGCGCCGAGACGACGGCGGCGAGCAGTTCGACGTAGATCGCGGCTCCGGCCTTGCGGATGATGAGTCCGCCGAGCACGCCCGCGAACAGCCAGGGGCCGTCGAGCAGGCCCTGCAGCCCCGGGAGCAGCGGTTCGAGGAGGGCCTTGGGGCCGAGGTAGCCGACGTTCCAGGCGAGGAAGATCAGGCCGGCGGCGACACCGAGGACACTGGCGACGACGATGTCGACGATGCGCCAGCGCAGGTAGCTGCGCGGCGCGGCCGCCGTCGAGGTCTTCGCGGATGCGGACGTGGACGTGGACGTACTCATAGGAACTCCTCCCTGCGCTGGCATGACCCAGATCAGGTTCGACGGTCGAAGCGCGATTCGCTCCCTCTCAGCCCGGCTCGCCGGACTCCCGTGGTTGTGCTGACGATCCTACCCGGTCCGCCGGTTGGCGCGTCGCCGCCCCGGCGCGGCCGATTCCCGGCCGGATTCGGTACCGTAAGCGGGTGACCGCATCCGATCCCGCCGGCGAGGCGACGGGCATCGGCGGCAACGGCCCCGCTCCGACTGCTGCCCCCTCCGACGACGCCCCCACGTCCGCGCTGCGCTCGCGGGCGCGGGCGACCACCACCCCACCGACCGGGAGCGACGACGCGGGCGACGACGACGCGCGACCCCCGGCGCGGGTTCCCGCCGCCTCCGCCGTGTCGACCTCCGGTCTCGGCGCGCTGTTCGGCGACCGTGCGCGCACCGCGACCGCGACCGATGCCTCCGCGAACGGCGCCGCGACCGGAGGCGACGCGGACGTGAGCACGGACGGCCCCGCGGCCGAGGTCTCCCCCTCCGCTGATCCCGCGATCCCGTCCGTCGCGTCGGCCCCGCCCGCCGCGGACTCCGCGTCCTCGACGATCACGGCAGCGACGCCGCCGCTGACCAAGCCGCCGTTCCGCGCGAGGGTGTCGGAGCCGGCTCCCCCGGCCGAAGACGACGATGCAGCGGTCGCCCTCCTGTCCGGTACGGCCGCGCAGTGGGCGGACGACGCGACCCCGGCGACCGCGCTGACCTGGGTGGATCCGGCCGATGTCGCGGCCCACGCTCCCGCCGTCTCGCTCGATGCCGAGCCGGAGGCGCAGACCGCCGAGGGGCTGTTCCGCGGGGCCCGGTTGCGTCCGGCCATCGCGCGCCCCGGCCTGCTGGTGCCGTTGGGGGTGCTGGCCGGGCTCGTCCTGGCCTATTCGGGCACGACGCTGCTGTGGCCGCTGCACGAGGTGCCCCCGGCGGTGGAGGCGGTGCAGTTCGAGACGACGCCCGCCACGGCCGCCGAGCTCACGTGGCCTGCGGAGGGCAGCGCGGCCGTGGGGGTTGCCGGCATGACCACGTCGGCGTCGATCCCGGATGCGGTGAGCATCGCGAGCATCACGAAGGTCGTCAGCAGCCTGATGGTGCTGGATCGGATGCCGCTCGCGCCGGGTGAGCAGGGACCGGAGTTCCGTTTCACCCGCGGCGACAGCGTGCGCTACTGGGACTATCGACGCCAGGATCAGTCGGCGCTCGACGTCCCGGTCAACGGTGTGCTCACGGAGTATCAGCTGTTGCAGGGCACGCTGCTCGGCTCGGCGAACAACTACATCGATCGGCTGGCCTCGGAGATCTGGGGGTCGAACTCCGAGTTCGCCAGGGCGGCCGAGGAGTGGCTGAGCGAGCGTGGTCTGACCGGGATCACGGTGGTGACGCCGTCGGGTTTCGATGAGCGCAACGTCGCGACGCCGGAGGCGCTGATCGCGCTCGGCGAGCTGGCGATGCGCAACCCGGTGTTCGCGGAGATCGTCGGCACCGCCTCGGTCGAGCTTCCGGGCGCGGGGACGGTCGTGAACACCAACGGCATGCTGGCCGATCCGGGCGTCGTCGGCATCAAGACCGGGACCCTGGTCGGGTGGAACCTCCTCACCGCGAAGGATGTGGAGGTGGGCGACACGACCGTGCGGCTGTTCGCGGCAGTGCTGGATCAGGCTGACGACGAGTCGCGGCTTGCGGCCACCCGCGCGCTGTTCAGTCAGGCGGAGGCGGAGCTGCAGACGGAGGATCCGGCCGTCGCCGCGGGCACGGTGGTCGGTCGCGTCACCACGCTGTGGGGCGAGGAGGTGGACGTGGTCACCGCGGAGGACGCGGACGTCGTGCTGTGGAACGGTGCCGCCGCGACCGCGACCGCCGCGTTCGACCTGGGCGAGCGACGAGAGGCCGACGACCGCGTGGGCACGCTGACCACCACCGGGCCACTCGACACGGAGGACACGGCCCTCGTGCTGCGCGAAGACGTGGAGGGCCCCAGTCCCTGGTGGCGCCTGACGCACCCGCTCGATCTGCTGGGCATCACCGTCCACACCGACTGAGCCAGGCGCCGCGGTTCGCCGGCCGCGCAGACGACGACGCCCCGCTCCGAGGATCCGGAGCGGGGCGTCGTGTCGTTGGTGCGGGGCCGCCGAGGTGTCAGGCGCGGGGGTCCGCGCCCTCGGCGCCGTCATCGAGCAGCGCTCGTGCGGCCGCGGCCTCCGCGGCCGGGACGTTCGCCCCGACCGAGGCTCCGGCGATCGCGTCGTCGGCCTGCTCCCGTGCCGTCTCGTCGGCCGCCTCCCCCGTGACGACCAGGGGCGTGGAGCCCGTGAGGGCCTCCTCCGCGTCGAGGTCGGTAGCGGCCTGCTCGAACTGCGACTGGTACAGCCGCCAGTAGGCGCCCTGCGCGGCGATGAGCTCGTCGTGCGTGCCCTTCTCCACGATGTCGCCGTGCTCCATCACGAGGATGAGGTCGGCGTCGCGGATGGTGGACAGGCGGTGCGCGATCACGAACGACGTGCGCCCCTGGCGGAGCGCGGCCATCGCGTGCTGCAGCAGCAGCTCGGTGCGGGTGTCGACGGCCGAGGTGGCCTCATCCAGGATGAGGATCGACGGCTGGGCGACGAACGCGCGCGCGATCGTGATCAGCTGCCGCTCACCGGCCGACACGTTGGACGCATCCTCGTCGAGCACGGTGTCGTAGCCCTCGGGGAGGGCGTGCACGAACCGGTCGACGTACGTGGCCTTGGCGGCGGTGAGCACTTCCTCATCGGTCGCGGTCGAGCGACCGTAGCGGATGTTCTCGCGGATGCTCCCGGCGAACAGCCACGGGTCCTGCAGCACCATGCCGGTGCGCGAGCGCAGGTCGTCGCGCGTGATCTGCGAGATGTCCTGACCATCGAGCGTGATGCGCCCGCCGCTGAGCTCGTAGAACCGCATGATCAGGTTGACCAGCGTGGTCTTGCCCGCGCCGGTCGGCCCGACGATCGCGACCGTCTGGCCCGGCTCCACCCGGAACGACAGGTCGGTGATCAGCGGTCGCTCCGGCGTGTAGGAGAAGGACACGTTCTCGAACTCGATCACGCCCTTGCCGTCGCCGAGCGGCGGGGCGTCGGCCTCGTCGGGCTCCTGCTCGTCGGCGTCGAGCAGGTCGAACACCCGCTCGGCCGACGCCGTGCCGGACTGCACGACCGCTGCCATGCCGCCCAGCTCCGACAGCGGCTGCGTGAACTGCTGCGAGTACTGGATGAACGCCTGCACGTCGCCGAGGCGCAGCTGCCCGCTCGCGACCATGAGGCCGCCGAGCACCGCGATGCCGACGTAGGTGAGGCTGCCGACGAAGGTCATGGCGGGCATGATGATGCCCGACAGGAACTGCGCCTTGAAGCTCGCCTGGAACAGCTCCTCGTTCTCGGCCTTGAACTTGTCGAGCGCGTCCTGCTCCCGACCGAACACCTTCACGAGCGCGTGCCCGGAGAAGGCCTCCTCGACGCGGGCGTTGAGGCGGCCGACCTTGCGCCACTGGGTGCCGAAGGCCTTCTGCGAGCGCGGGCCGATGACGCCGAAGATCACGCCCATGAGCGGCAGCGCGACCAGGGCCACCAGTGCCAGCTGCCACGAGATCGAGAACATCATCACCAGCACGCCGACCACGGTGAGCACGGCGGTCAGGGCCCCGGAGAGGGACTGCTGCATCGTCTGGGTGATGTTGTCGATGTCGTTCGTGACGCGGGAGATCAGCTCGCCGCGCTGCACCCTGTCGAAGTACGACAGCGGCAGCCGGTTGATCTTCGCCTCGACGGCCTCGCGGAGGCGCCACATGGTGCGCACCATGATGACGTTGATCACGTATCCCTGCAGCCAGCTCAGGAACGCGGCCACCACGTAGATCGCGAGGACGGCGGCGATGACCCAGCGCAGCGCATCGAAGTCGATGCCGTCGCCGACCCGGAAGTCGCCGAGGGCGCCGACCTGGTTGGCGAAGTCGTCCTGCCCCGCTCCGCGCAGCGCATCGACCACCACGTCCTGCGACGTTCCGGCGGGGAAGCCGGGGAAGTCGCCGTTCGGCTGGCCGAGCTGGATGGAGATGAAGCCGCGGTAGACGATGTTGGTCGCCTCGGCCAGGACCTTGGGAGCTGCGACCGTCAGCACGACGCCCAGGGCTCCGAGGATCGACACGAACACGAACCACACGGCCGAGGGCTTGAGCAGTCCGATCATGCGGGCGAAGCTCGGGCCGAAGTTGTCGGCCTTGCCCGGCGCGACGCTGTCCCAGCCGCCGCCGTTCTGCCGTGCCTGCTCCGCGAGCTCGGCCTCGTACTGCTCTTCCGCCGTGAGCTCGCGCTCCTCGGTCTGCGCCGGGCCCTTTCCCCGTCCGCGCTTCGGCGCGGCGGTGCGCTTGTCGTCCTGCGCGCTCATGCGTCCACCCCCAGCTGCGACTCGACGATCTCTCGATAGGTGCCGCTGGTCTCCAGCAGCTCCTCGTGCGTGCCGACGCCCACCATCGTGCCGCCCTCGAGCACCACGATGCGATCGGCGTCGGTGATGGTGGAGACACGCTGGGCGACCACGATCTTCGTGACGTGCGGCAGCTCGCGCCACAGCGCCTGCCGCAGTCGCGCGTCCGTGGTCAGGTCGAGCGCCGAGAAGGAGTCGTCGAACACGAGCACCTTCGGCTGGTGCACGATGGCCCGCGCGATCGCGAGGCGCTGGCGCTGGCCGCCCGACACGTTCGTGCCGCCCTGGGCGATGCGGGACTCGAGCCCGTCGGGCATCTCCTCCACGAAGTCACGCCCCTGGGCGATCTCGAGCGCGTGCCACAGCTCCTCATCGGTCGCGTCCTCCCGGCCGTAGCGCAGGTTCGACGCGACGGTGCCGGTGAAGAGGAACGGACGCTGCGGCACCAGACCGATGCTGTCCCACAGCGCCTCCACGTCGGCCTCGCGCACGTCGGTGCCGCCCACGTGCACCGAGCCGCTCGAGACGTCGAACAGACGCGGGATGAGAGAGACCAGCGTGGTCTTGCCCGCACCCGTGGAACCCACGATCGCGACCGTCTCACCCGGCTGCGCCGCGAAGCTGATGCCGGTCAGCACGGGCGCGTCGGCGCCCGGGTAGGTGAAGGCGACGTCGTCGAACGCGACCGCACCCGGCGTCGGGAACTCGGTGACGCCGTTCGCGGGGCGCGTCATGGTCGACTCGGTGTTGAGCACCTCGCCGATGCGCTCGGCCGAGACGGCGGCGCGCGGGATCATCATCGCCATGAAGCTGGCCATGATGACGCCGCCCATGATCTGGCCGATGTACTGCATGAAGGCGAACAGCGTGCCCACCTGCACGGTGCCGTTGTTGACCTCGATGCCGCCGAACCAGATCACGGCGACCACGGTCACGTTGAGGATCAGCATGAACAGCGGGAACAGCAGCACGAACAGCGAGCCGACCTTGCGGCCGACGACCATGATGTCGGTGTTGGCTCCGCGGAAGCGCTCCTCTTCGATGCGCTCGCGCACGAACGCGCGGACGACGCGCACGCCGGTGAGCTGCTCGCGCATGATGCGGTTGACGTTGTCGAGCTTGCCCTGGTAGCTGCGGAACAGCGGCACCATGCGGCCGATCACGAGCGCCGCCAGGAGCAGGAGCACGGGGACCGACACGGCGATGAGCCAGCTGAGCCCGGCGTTGGTCTGCACGGCGAAGATGATGCCGCCGATCGCGAGCAGCGGCGCGGTGACGAGCATGGTCGCGCCCATCATCGCCAGCATCTGCACCTGCTGCACGTCGTTGGTGTTGCGCGTGATGAGGGAGCCGGCGCCGAACTGCGACACCTCGCGCTCGGAGAAGCCGCTGACCTTGCCGAACACGTCGGCACGGATGTCGCGACCCGCGCCCATCGCCGCGCGCGCGGCGAAGAAGGTCGCGATCACGGAGGCGACGATCTGGCCCAGGGAGACCGCGAGCATGAACAGACCGGTACGCCAGATGTAGGCGGTGTCGCCCTGCGCGACGCCCTTGTCGATGATGTCGGCGTTGAGGCGGGGCAGGTAGAGGGTGGCAGCCGCGCTGGCGAACTGGAAGACCAGCACGGCCACGAGGAGCCACTTATATCGGGACAGATAGCGGAGGAGGATTTTTCCCAGCACAGGCGGACTTTCTAGGAAGGAGGAGGCGGCGGATCTCCCGGCAGACGGATGCCGACCGACGACCGGCCATAGGACAGCGTGCCACGAAGCGGGGACATTCGTATCCCCCTGGGGGCGGACCTTCGCTCACAGCGAACCGCATCCCGTGCGATCAGCACTTTTCTGCACGGTGACGAAGAAGGGCCCGCCGGAAGCCTGCCCGAGCGCCGCCCGCGTCAGCGAGCGGGCTGCCCCTCAGAACAGCGGCGGCTGCGGCGTATAGTCGCGGGCCGGCGCACCCGCGTCCGCCGTCAGCTCGGCGAGGGTCGCCGGCTGCCACTTCGGGTTGCGGTCCTTGTCGACCAGCTGCGCGCGGATGCCCTCCACGAGGTCCGGGTGCTCGTTGACGAACCACAGCACCCGTCGGTACTCCCCCTCGAGCGCGGCGCGCAGTCCCGGCAGCTCCCGCGCCTCACGCACGGCGTCGAGCGTCACGACCAGCCCGGTCGGCGCGAGCCCCTCGAGGAGATCGGCCACGGCTGCGGCCTCGGTCGTGCCCTGCGCGTGCAGCCGCTCCAGGATCTCGGGCACGGTCGGCGCGGAGAACGCCTCGTCGATCCAGGCGCGCGATGCCGGGAGCGTCGACGGCTCCGGCGTCTCGTCGAACAGCAGCACGATCTCGCTGGGGCTCGTCGGGTCGGCGCGGTGCGCGAGCGCGTCGCGCAGGGCGTCGAGGCGGTCGGAGGGCACCACGTGGTCGGCGAACCCGAGGTACACCGCGTCGGCGGCGCTCATGGTCGCCCCGGTCAGCCCGAAGTACTCGCCGAACCGTCCCGGCGCCCGCCCGAGCAGCCACGTGCCACCGACGTCGGGAGTGAAGCCGATGCGGGTCTCCGGCATCGCGAGCTTCGACCGCTCGGTGACGATCCGGATGGCCGCGTGCCCGGCGAGCCCGATGCCGCCGCCCATCGTGATGCCGTCGGCCAGCGCCACGACCGGCTTGGGGTACTCGGCGATCATCGCGTTCATCGCGTACTCGGCGCGGAAGAACTCGGCCGACCGCTCGGGGTGACCGGACACGGTCTGCTCGTGCAGGCGGCGCACATCGCCGCCCGCGCACATGCCGCGCTCGCCCTCGCCGTCGATCAGCACGATCTGCACGTCGGAGTCGTCACGCCACGCCATCAGCGCCCGGGTGATCTCGGCGATCATGTCCTCGTCGAGCGCGTTGATCGCCTCGGGGCGATTGAGGGTGAGCCGTCCGAGCGCTCCTTCCGTGCGGACGAGGACACGGGGGGCGGCAGAGGTATCGGTCACGGGTGCCAGGCTACCTTCTCACCAGGGGTGGAATTCCGCACGGAATGCGGGTTCCGGGGCGGTTTTCCGGCAGGATAGGGGGAACTGTTCATCGCGACGAGAGGTGCCGGATGCCTGAAGGACAGGTGCTCGAGTTCACGAATGTGACGAAGCGCTTCAACGAGGTGACCGCCGTCTCGGACTTCTCCGCCCGCGTCGAGCCCGGGGCCGTGACCGCCTTCCTCGGTCCCAACGGCGCCGGAAAGACCACGACTCTCCGCATCCTGCTCGGTCAGGTGCGTGCCACGTCGGGGACCGCCACGATCGGCGGCGTCGCGTATCCGGAGCTGCGCCAGCCGCTGCGCACGATCGGCTCCGTGCTGGAGGAGACGGTCTACCGCCCTCGCCGCACGGCCAGCCGGCAGCTGACCATCGCCGCGAAGGCCAATGGCATCCGCCTGTCCCGCGTCGACGAGGTCCTGTCGCTCGTGGGCCTGGAGAGCGAGGCCGATTCCCGCATCGGCGGCTTCTCCCTCGGCATGCGGCAGCGGCTGAGCGTCGCGCACGCGCTGCTCGGCGACCCCGGTGCCCTGGTCTTCGACGAGCCGGCGAACGGCCTCGACCCGGAGGGCATCCGCTGGATGCGTCTGCTCATGCGCCGTCTCGCGGACGAGGGGCGCACGGTCCTAGTGTCGTCGCACGTGCTCAGCGAGATCGAGCAGGTGGCCGACCACGTGCTGGTGCTGTCGAAGGGACGGCTGGTGCTGTCCAGCGGCATCGAGACCCTGGCCGACCCGGCCGGCGGCTCTGTCATCGTGGATTCCGTGGATCGTCCCGGCCTCACGACGGCGCTGGTGGCGGCGGGCTTCGACATCGAGGTGCTGCGCTCCGGGCTGACCGTGCGCGGAGCCGACGCGAGCACGGTGGGTGCCGTGGCCGCTGAGGCCGGCATCGCCCTCAGCACCCTCGTGCAGCGCGGGCCCACGCTGGAAGACGTCTTCATCGATCTGATGCGCGGTGGTCGCTTCGGCACAGCGGCGGACACGACCGCGGCCGCTGCGGGCGGGGCGGTGCCGGGCGAGACGGCAGCGACCGATACGAACGATGAGGCGAGCGATTCCTCCGCCGACGTGGCAACAGCGGGCGCCGGTGCCGCCGCATCGGCTCTGGCTGCCGGGGGTGCGGCCGCTCTCGCGGACGACCTCACCACCGAGACCATGCCCGAGCCGACGGACGCCACGGCGGAAGACGACGACGTGGACGAGCAGTCGACCGACGCGGAGCCCGCGTCGGAGGACCTCGTCGCCGCCGACACGGAGGACTCCGACGTGATCGAGACCGTGGCGGAGGTCACGGCGGCCACCGGCCCGGTCGCGGTCGTCCCGGTGGAAGAAGACGTGCGTCCCGTGACGATGGAGGACGCGGCGCGGAGCGGCGATGGCGATTCCCTGTCCGAGTCGCGCGCGGAGACGGCGACCTCGTTCGACGAGATCCTGTTCGGCGGCACCGCGCCGGTCCAGGAGGATGAGCCGACCGAGCGGCCCACGCGACGCAGCCTCGCTCAGCTGTTCGCGACGACGCCGGAGTCCGCCGACGACGACCACAGCGCGTCCCCGGAGCATGTGTCCAGCGACGAGCAGGACTCCGAGGGTGATGTCCCGATCGGCTCGGACGACGCGGAGTCAACGGGCGGTTCGGCGTGGAGCACCGGTTCCGCACCGACCGAGGAGGGGGCGGACGAGGCCCCGGAGAACGGAACCGAGGCAGACGAGACTCCGGAGAACGCAACCGGGGCAGACGGAACTCCGGTAGACGAGCCCGCGGACCACGAGCCCCTCGCCGACGATCAGGAGTCCGCGCTGGATTCCGTCGATGACGCCCACGACAGCGAGAGCCCGGCGGATGAGGCGCCGGCGGACGCCACCGGGATCGCGTCCGACGAGCCCGCCGCAGACCCGGTTCCGGCGGACGACGAGCCGGTGAGCACCGCCGATGACGAGTCCATCGAGGAAGACCCCGCGGGCATCGAGTTCTTCGCCGAGCTGGACGACGCCGAGGAGGCGGACGAGACCGACGAGGCCGACCACGGCGACCACGGCGACCGCGATGCCGAGGAGGCTCCGCTCGAGGCGGTCGGCACGGACGGAGCCGAAACCCCGGACGAGGACGAAGACCCCCGCGCGGCCGCCGTCAGCTCCCTGCTCTCCGCCGCCGCACGCGCGTACTACGAGGACGAGCCGCGGGACTACCCGCTGAGCACCGCCGACAGCATGCCCGCGACCGGCGCGCCGGGAGAGCCGCACGACGCCGGGGCCCACTGGAGCGTCGCGACCACCGGCGTGATCGACACGGTCCCGCTGGCTCGCGACACCGCGACCGATGGTCAGGACAACCACGGCACCGCCGACGCGCACCACCAGCCCCACGACGGTGTCGCCGAGGTGCAGGACGGCGAGGGGCACGAGAGCGAGGGACACGCGGTGCCCGAGCACGACGACGAGCACGACGGCGAGCACAGCGACGAGCACAGCGACGACGACCGCGACCGCGAGGGCCACGGTCACGACGACGGGCAGAGCGAAGGCCCCGGTCACGACGACGGGCAGAGCGACGCGCACGATCACGACGGGCACGATCGCGAGCAGCACACCGACGGCGACGAGCACCGCGGCTGAGCCCGAGACACGAGACGCCCTCCCGGCTACGGCCGGGAGGGCGTCTGTCGTTCGTGGGGCTGCTAGGCC
Source organism: Microbacterium sp. NPDC055599 (assembly GCF_053618975.1). Classification (NCBI taxonomy): domain Bacteria; kingdom Bacillati; phylum Actinomycetota; class Actinomycetes; order Micrococcales; family Microbacteriaceae; genus Microbacterium; species Microbacterium sp. NPDC055599. Next base: position 53,618 of record NZ_JBSHIM010000009.1, read on the forward strand.
GGCCGCGGGCGGATGACCGGACGACGGCTGCCCTTCGACACGGGCGTCGGTGCGGTGGCGACGATCTCCTCGACGCTCGCCGGCTCGTCCGACACCTCGAGCCGCAGCGCCTGCGTGAGTGCGAGGCCGTGCCGCGTGGTGAGGATCAGCCGGTTGTACTGCGGGTCGCCCTCGAGGTCGATCACGACGCTCGGGCGACGCCGCCGGATGAGCACGAAGTCGAGGGTTCCGGCGGCCTTCCAACTGCCGGCGGCGAGCACGGTCGGAATGTGGGTCCCGGGGTTCGGCACACCGCGGAGCCAGGTCCAGGCGTCGTCCGTCAGCTGCACCTTGGTGATGGTGTCGCGCGGGATCCGCACGTTCTCACGGTGGAAGGTGGCGGCACGTTCGATGGGCGAGAGCACGACTTCGAGTTGCGTCTGGTCCAGCAGCAACGTCACCATGCCCCTTAGTCTGCCAGCGCGGCGCTCCCGGTTGGCTGGAAGTTGCTCACAGGAAAGCAACGATCCGTTGTGGGCACGGATACATCAGGGCCGGGCGTCTGCCGCGGCCTGGGCCGCGAACGCCAGCGCCGCCTCGATGCGCTGCAACTCGTCCTCACCGTGCGCCGCCGTGAGGAACCACGCCTCGAAGACGCTCGGCGGAAGCGCGACACCGTGCTCGCGCATGGCGTGGAAGAACGCCGAGTAGCGGAACGACTGCTGCGCCTGCGCCTCGGCGTAGTCGCGCGGGATCGAGGCGCGGAACGAGGCGCTGAACAGGTTGCCGGCCGACGCCACCGCGTGCGTCACGCCCGCGTCGCTGAGGGCGGTGTCGAGCGCGGTCGCCACCCGGGTCGCCGCGGCGTCGACCGTGGCGTAGACCTCGGGCGTCGCGAGGCGCAGCGTGGCGAGACCCGCGGCGACCGACAGCGGGTTCCCCGACAGCGTGCCCGCCTGGTACACCGGGCCGAGCGGAGCCAGCAGGTCCATGACCTCGGCGCGACCGCCGAGCGCGGCCAGCGGCATGCCACCGCCCACGACCTTGCCGAACGTGATGATGTCGGGGAGGTAGTCCTCGCCCGCCGCGGCCTGCAGACCCCAGAACCCCGCCGGGTGCACGCGGAAGCCCGTCAGCACCTCGTCCAGGATCATGAGCGCGCCGTGAGCGTGTGCGGTGTCGGCGATCAGGCGGTTGAATCCGGGCCGCGGGGGGACCACGCCCATGTTCGCCGCGGACGCCTCGACGATCACGGCGGCGATGCGCTGGCCGTGCTCGGCGAACACCGCGTCGAGCGCCTCGGGGTCGTTGTAGCGGATGACGAGCGTCTGTGCGGCGATGGGTGCCGGCACCCCGGCGGATCCGGGCAGCGCGAGCGTAGCGACGCCCGACCCCGCCTCGGCCAGCAGCCCGTCGGAGTGGCCGTGGTAGTGCCCGGCGAACTTCACCAGCAGGTCGCGACCGGTCGCGCCACGGGCGAGTCGGATCGCGGTCATGGTCGCCTCGGTCCCCGTGGACACCAGGCGCACGCGCTCGATGGGTCGGATGTCGCCGAAACGAACCCGGTCGGCGATCAGCGCGGCCAGCTCGACCTCGCCCTGGGTCGGGGCACCGAACGACAGACCCCGCGCTGCGGCGTCCTGCACGGCGGCGACCACCTCGGGCTGCGCGTGGCCTAGCAGCGCCGGACCCCACGAGGCCACCAGGTCGACGTACTCCCGGCCGGCGGCGTCGGTGACGGTCGCTCCCTTCGCCGAAGCGAGGAACCGCGGCGTCCCGCCCACCGAGCCGTAGGCGCGCACCGGCGAGTTCACCCCGCCCGGGATCACAGCGCGGGCAGCGGAGAACAGGTCGTCATTGCGGTCGGTCATGGCAGCTCCTCGGTGATGCGCGGAGCTCTCCCGGGCATCCCTTCCAGGCTAACCCGCCGTACCGACGCCGGAGTCCGCGCGGTGACGCCGCGGGGCGGTCAGCCGCGAAGCCAGCGGGCGGCCTCGGTCGCCCAGTAGGTCAGCACGGCGTCGGCGCCCGCGCGCCGGATCGACAGCAGCGACTCGAGGATCGCCGCCCGGCGGTCGATCCAGCCGTTGGCCGCGGCGGCCTCGACCATCGCGTACTCGCCGGACACCTGATACGCCCACACGGGCACGGTCACGGCGTCGCGCACCTCGCGCAGCACGTCGAGGAACGCCATCGCCGGCTTGACCATGACGATGTCGGCGCCCTCCTGCTCGTCGACCAGCGCCTCCCGCACGCCCTCGCGGCGGTTGCCCGGATCGAGCTGATACGTGCGCCGGTCGCCGGTCAGCTGGGAGTCCACGGCCTCACGGAACGGGCCGTAGAACGCGCTCGCGTACTTGGCCGCGTACGCCAGGATCAGCGTGTCGGTGAAGCCCTCGGCGTCGAGCGCCCGGCGGATCACCGCGACCTGGCCGTCCATCATGCCGGACAGCCCGAGCAGCTGCGACCCGGCCCGCGCCTGTGCCAACGCCATCGAGGTGTAGCGCTCGAGGGTCGCGTCGTTGTCGACCGAGCCGTCCGCCGCGAGCACCCCGCAGTGCCCGTGATCGGTGAACTCGTCGAGGCAGAGGTCGGTCTGCACCACGAGCGCATCGCCCACCTCGGCCGCGAGGGCCTCGGTCGCGACGTTCAGGATGCCGCGCGGATCGTCCGCTCCGGAGCCGACCGCATCGCGCACCGCCGGGACACCGAACAGCATGACCCCGCCGACGCCGGCCTCGGCCGCCTCGACGGCGGCGGCACGCAACGAGTCGAGCGAGTGCTGCGCCACGCCGGGCATCGAGCCGATGGGCGCCGGCTCGGTCAGTCCCTCGCGCACGAAGAGCGGAAGCACGAGCTGACGGGGCTCGAGCGAGGTCTCGCGCACGAGGTCGCGGACAGCGCGGGACTGGCGCAGCCGACGGAGGCGGATGTCGGGGAAGCTCACGGCGCGAACTCGTCTGCCGCGTGCGGAAGCGTGAACTGGGACACGGCATCGATCAACGCGTCGATGGTCTGCCGATCGGCCACCACCGACACCGGCAGACCGGCACGCTCGGCATCCTTCGCCGTGCGCGGGCCGATCGCGGCGAGCAGGGTCTCGTCCGGGATGTCGGGGAACTGCTCGCGCACCTGCTCCGCCACCGAACCGCTCGTGATGAGGATGGCGTTGATGCGGCCGTTCTCCACATCGCGACGGATGCGCTCCGTGACCGGCACGCCCACCGTGCGGTAGGCGACCACACCGTGCACGTCGTGTCCGGCCTCGGACAGCATGATGCTCAGCACCGGCTTCGCGATCTCGCTGCGCAGCGCCAGGATGCGCCGGGGCTCCTGCTCGAGCGCGATCAGCTGCTGAGCCATGCCCTGCGCCGAGTTGTCCTGCTCGGGGACCAGCGCCACCTCGTAGCCCACGGCCTGGAGCGCTGCGGCCGTGGTCTCGCCCACCGCCGCGATCTTCGTGGACTTGGGCACGACCGCGCGATGCGCGAACAGCACGTCGACCGTGGTCGCACTCGTCACCGTCAGCCAGTCGAACTCACCGGCGGCCAGCTGCTCCAGCGCGCGGTCGAGCGTGTCCTGATCGGTCGTGGGGGCGAAGTTGATGAGCGGGGCGACGACCGGCACGGCGCCCAGGGCACGCAGGCTCGCGGCGACACTGTCGCCCCAGGGCCCGCCACGGGGCACGAGGATGCGCCAGCCGTCCAGCGGTCGGTCCTGCTTGGTTTCGGATGTGGTCATGAGAAATCGGGGTGCTCTCGGGGGACGAGGTCGGCCGCCCCTTGATCGAGCAGCCGACGGGCAACAGCGAGCCCGAGCTCGCGCGCTGCGTGCATCGGGCCTGCACCATCGGCAGCATCCGCTCCATTGCCACTGCCGTTCCGATGAATATACTCCCCGTTCAGGGCTTCCGTGACGTCGAGCCCGATCCGCCGACCCCCGTCCGGGGCGTACACGACCGTCCTGATGCGGATCTCGGCGCCCTCGACGCGTGCGTGCGCCGCCATGGGGGCTTGACACCCGGCATCGAGTCCCTCCAGAATGGCGCGCTCGACCGTGACGGCCAGTCGGGTGTCGTGATCGTCGAGGGCGGAGAGCGCCTCCCGCAGCTCCTCCGGGGCGTCCGCCCTGGTCTCCACCGCGAGCGACCCCTGTCCCGGCGCGGTCGGCCACTCCGCGAGCCCGAGCTCTTCGCGCTTCAGCGGCGAGTCGGTCCCCAGACGCGACAGGCCGGCGGCCGCGAGGATCACGGCGTCGAGCTCGCCCGAGGCCACCCGCGCGAGCCGGGAGTCGACGTTGCCGCGGATGTCCACGACGTCCGCCTGCGGTGCCCGGCGCCGGACCTGGGCGATGCGTCGCGGCGAGCCCGTGCCGACGGTGCTGCCCGAGCCGAGCTCGTGCAGGGGCGCGCCGTGACGCGTGAGCACCACGTCCCTGGCATCCTCGCGCGGCGGAGTCGCAGCGATCACGAGTCCCTCGGGGACGGCCGTCGGGAGGTCTTTGAGGGAGTGCACGAGGAAGTCGCAACGGCCGGCGAGCAGAGCCTCGCGCAGCCGGGTCGCGAAGACGCCCAGACCGCCGATCTCCGACAGCGACGCCCGATTGGTGTCGCCCTCGCTGGTGATCGGGACGAGCTCGACGGCACGCCCCGTGACCTTCTCGAGGGCGGCGGCGACATGGCCCGACTGCGCCTGCGCGAGCGCGCTGCGTCGGGTGCCGAGACGGATGGGGGTGCTCATGGTGCGGTTACTGCAGCACGTCGGCGATCTCGTCGAAGCGCAGACGGCGCCCCGTGTAGAAGGGCACCTCCTCCTTCACGAACATCCGCGCCTCGGTGTAACGGAGGTCGCGCATCATGTCGACCAGGTCGGTCACGTCGTCGGCCTCCATCGGCAGCAGCCACTCGTAGTCACCCAGCGCGAACGCGGCGACGGTGTTCGCGATGACGCCCGTGAACGCAGCGCCCTTGCGCCCGTGGTCGGCGAGCATCGCGCGGCGGTCAGCCTCCGGCGCCAGGTACCACTCCGGGGTGCGGACGAACGGGTACAGGCAGAGCCAGTCCTTCGGTGCGACGCCGCGGAGGAACCCCGGCACGTGCGAGCGGTTGAACTCCGCGTCGCGGTGCACGCCCATCACGTTCCACACCGGCAGCAGCGAGCGCAGCAGCTCCGTGCGACGGAGGCGGCGCAGCGCCTTCTGCAGCTCTTCGGCGGTGTCACCGTGCAGCCACACCATCAGATCGGCGTCAGCCTTCAGCCCGGAGACGTCGTAGAAGCCACGGACGGTGACGCCGGAGTCCTCGATGTGCGAGACGATCGACTCGAGCTCCGTGGCGTCGTTCTCGGTGACGGGAGCATCGGGATTGCGTCGCCACACGGCCCAGAGGGTGAAGCCGGACGGGTTCTCTTCGCGCACTTCGGACATGATCCCAGTCTGCCCCTTTCACGGAGAAGCCCCTAATCAGGGGAATACCGCGAGGAACGGCCGACCGTCAGCGTGCGATGGCCCGAGCGATCGCCCACACGGCGCCGCCGACGACGGCGGCGATCCCGACGGCCGCGGCGACCGCGCCCACCGGGTTCCGATCGGCGAACGCGCGTGCCTTGACCGCGGCACGCGCCGACGCCTTCTCCACCCGGCGCGGGATGTTGCCCTTGATCTCGATCGCGGCGAGCGCCGCCTTCAGCTCGGCGCGAGCCGACGTCACGGGATCGACGATGCCCGCGGGGACGGCGGTGCGCGGCAGCGACTCAGGGGTGCTCATCGCCGGCCTCCTTCACGATTCGGATGTCCTCGGCCACGGCCTGCGCCGGGTTCTGGCGCTTGAGCACCTTGCGGAACTTGAGGATGCCGAGCAGCGCGAACAGCAGCACGGCGAGGATCAGGATGCCGAACACGGCGATCGCCGACAGCCACACGGGCCACCACGACGACAGGCCGGCGATCGCGAACACGAGGATCACCGGCACGGCCCAGAACAGGAAGAACAGGGCGACGAGGAACCAGACCGAGCCGATCCCCGCATCCTTCGCCGTGCGCGAGACCCACGCCTTGGCGGCGTCGATCTCCGCCTTCACGAGGTTGGTGACCAGCTCGGGCAGATCCCCGAGCAGGGTCAGCAGACTGTCGTCGGCGCGATCCCGGTATCCGCGGGGCATGTCAGTCGCCGGACTTCTGCGCTGCCGGCTTCGTCGCGGGCTTCTTCGCAGCGGGCTTGTCAGCCGCAGCGGCACGCTCCTTGACCTCGTCGACCGCGTCCTCCGCCGCCTCCGAGACCTCCTCGGCGGCCTCCTTGCCCGACGCGATCACGGCGTCGAGCTTCTGGCCGGGCGTGCCGTTGCCCGTGACCGACTTCACGATCTTCACCGCGCCCGTCCACACGGCACCCGGGACGGCCGCGGCCTTGTCGCCGACGAAGTCCTTGACCTTCTCCACCTGGTCCTGGACGGGATCCGTGTTCCAGACCTTGAGCCACTGCGTCCGGATCTGCTCGTAACGCTCGCGTCCGGCACGGGTGCCCAGCACATAGCCGACGCCGAGTCCGACGACGAGTCCGATCTTCCCCTTCATGGGGTCTCCTCACGTTGTTCCGGCGGTGGTCGTCCGGTTCGGACGCCGATCGCCGACGTCTCCGCCGCGATCAGGTACCCAGCGTAACCCCGTATGCCGATTTCGGCATCAATCCCGGAGAGGGTTGACAGCGGGTCCTTCGTCACTCACGCTTGTGCGCTTCGTGGTGCGCGGAGGTCGCCCGATCAGTCCCACAGGAGCGCGCGACGCAGGCGATCGGACGCCTCCGTGGCATCCGGGACCACCTGTGCGAGGCCGGTCCCGGCCACCCAGGCACCGACCACCGCCAGGCCGGGGATCGCCTGGATCGCATCGCGCGCGGCCTGGCGCCGCGCCCCCGATCCGAGGAGCGACGCGGGCTGCGACTGCACGAACCGTCCGCGGTGCCCTGCGATCACCTGGGTCGGCTCCAGCGGTACGCCGAGCAGCGCGGCCGCCTCCCGCCGCGCGAGGTCGATCGCCGCCGCGTCGTCGAGGGCGGCGGTGGCCGCGGGCTCCCCCTGCGCGCCGAACGACACCCGCACGACCTCCCTGTCGCCCGCGGCCTCCCGCACCCACTCCCACTTCGCCGTCGAGTGGGTGAGCGCCTTGGCCGTGTGGCTCCCGGGCACCGTGAGCACGCCGGTTCCACGCGGCACGCTGCGCAGAGCCGGCGCATCCAGCAGCAGTGTGACGATCTCGATCTCCGGGGACGCAGCCGCTTCGGCCAGAGCGAGCGCCGGCACCGCGTCGGCGAGCAGCTCCCGCGCCACGGACTCCGCGGTCGCGACGATCACGGCGTCCGCACGGAGAAGCTCCTCCACCGGCTCGTCTGTCACCGCGACGACGTCGGCCAGAGGCTCCGACTCGGCAACCCACGGCTCCGGCGTCTGCGTCGGGGTGTCGAGCTGCGTCGCGGCCGTGACCCGCCAACCGCCGTCCTCCGACACGACCGAGAGCACCCGCACTCCCGTGCGCACGGTCGCCCCGAGCTGGGCGAGGTCGTCGGCGATCGCGTCCACAAGCACGGTCATGCCGCCACGGAGGCCTTCCACCGCGGCACCCGGAGCCTTCGCCCCACCGGAGCCGCCGTTCCCGCGCAGCGCCAGCACCGCGCCGGACAGCGAGCCGACGCGGGTCAGGGCGGCGTTCAGCCCCGGGGCGGCCACGTCGATGTCCACGTCGTCGGGCGACGCGGAGTACACGCCCGTCGTGACCGGGGCGACCAGGCGGTCGCGCACCTTCGGGCCCATGCGGGAGGCGACGAGCCGCCCGAGGCTCAGCTCGTGGCCGATGGTCAGCGGCGGCCGTACGCGGTCGAGGTAGGCGCGCCATGCGCCCGACCATCCGATGATGCGCCGCACGTCGTCCTGGAACGGGTTGCCGGGAATGCCGAGGACCCCGCCCACCGGGAGCGGAGCCGCACCCGTGCCGGGGATGCCGGAGAGCCAGGCGCCGCCCGCGCGAGGGGGCACGACCCGATCCGCGAGTCCGAGCTCGTCGACGAGGGCGCGGACGAGGCCGCCCCTGGTCGCGTAGCTCTCGGCGCCCGCATCGAGCGTCACACCGTCGAGCTCCACGCGACGCAGGGCACCGCCCAGCGCCTCGGCAGCCTCCAGCACCGTGACCCGCATGCCGACCTTGGCGCACTCGCGGGCGGCGACGAGACCACCCATGCCCCCGCCGATCACGACGACGTGCTTCTCCGCGGCGCGTGCGGCCAGGTCGGCCGGCTCGGCCGCGGACGGGTGTGCACCGGAGGGGTCAGGGCTCATGCCGTCCATCCTTCCACCGCGCCCGGGGGCGACGCGTGCTCAGGCGCCGTGCACCAGCTCGACGATGCGCGTCAGCTGGTCGGGGTCGGTCTCGGGCGGCACCCCGTGACCGAGGTTGACGATGTGCCCGCGGGCCGCACGACCGCGCTCCAGGACGTCGCGCACGTGCGCCTCCAGCACGGGCCACGGCGCCCCGAGCAGCGCGGGGTCGATGTTGCCCTGCACGCTCGTGTCCGGTCCGAGGATCGCCGCGGCCTCGTCGAGCGGAAGACGCCAGTCCACGCCGACCCCGTCGGCGATGCCGCCCAGGCGCATGTCGGCGAGGAACGGGCCGGTGCCGACGCCGAAGTGGATGGTGGGGACACCGATGCCGTCGAGCGCGGCGGTCGAATGCGGCGCCACGAACGTGCGGTAGTCGGCGGGGCTGAGCGAGCCGGCCCAGCTGTCGAAGAGCTGCACGACCGCGGCACCCGCGTCGCGCTGCGTCTCCAGGAATCGTCGGGAGACGCGGGCGAGCCACCCCGCCAGACGGTGCCAGGCGTCGGGGTCCGCGTGCATCATGCCGCGTGCCCGCAGGTGCTCCTTCGACGGGCCGCCCTCGACGAGGTAGGCCGCGAGCGTGAAGGGCGCGCCGGCGAAGCCGATCACCGGGGTGTCGCCGAGCTCCGCCGCGACGATGCCCACCGCCTCCGCGATCGCCGTGCCGTCGAGCGACTCCGGGTCGATCGCGGTGATCCGCTCGACATCGGCCCTCGTGCGCACGGGGTTCGCGAACACCGGCCCGCGCCCCGGCTCGATCTCCACCTCGACGCCGGCGAGGCGCAGCGGGATCACGATGTCGCTGAAGAACACCGCCGCGTCCACACCGTGCCGCCGCACCGGCTGCAGGGTGATCTCCGCCGCGAGGTCGGGCGTGAGGCAGGCGTCGAGCATCCGTGTGCCCACCCGCAGCTCCCGGTACTCGGGCAGCGAGCGGCCGGCCTGCCGCATGAACCAGACGGGCGTCGTGTCGGGGCGGTCGCCCGTGAGGGCGCGCAGCAGCGGAGCGTCGGAAAGGGCCATTCCCCCATCCTCCCATTGCCCGGTTATGGGGCCGCCGAGTCCGCCTGTCCGAACGCTCCGGTACAATCGAGGGGTGCTGCTGTGTGTGACGGCGAGTCACAAGACCGCCTCCTTCGAACTGCTCGAACGCCTGAGCCGCACCCCCGACGATGTCGCCCCCACCCTGGTGGGCATGACGCCGTGCGTGCAGGGTGCCGTGGTGCTGGCGACGTGCAACCGGTTCGAGGCGTACGTCGAGATGGACGAGCCGATGACCGCCGCGGGCGCGATCGGCGTCGAGGCCGTGCTCGAAGCCGTCGAGTCCGCCACGGGCATCCCGGCCGCCGACCTCGACGGCGCCTACACCGTCCACGCCGGGCGCCGGGTGGCCGAGCACCTGTTCTCCGTCGCCTCCGGCCTCGAGTCGGTCGTGTCGGGTGAGGGCGAGATCGCCGGCCAGGTGCGCCGGGCCCTGAAGTCGGCCCGCAAGGACGGCACCACTTCCCCCGAGCTCGAGCGCCTCTTCCAGCGCGCGAGCCAGGCGCAGCGCAAGGTCAAGAACGTCACCGCGCTCGGGCGCGCCGGTCGCTCGCTCGTGCGCCTGGCACTCGAACTGGCCGACAGCCGCATCGCCGACTGGTCCGCCGAGCGCGTGCTCCTGGTGGGCACCGGCGCCTACGCGGCCGTGACCCTCGCGACGCTGCGCGAGCGCGGCGCGGTCGACATCTCCGTGTACTCGCCCTCCGGTCGGGCCGAGGTCTTCGCGGCGAAGCACGGCATCCGCGCGGTCGCAGCCGCGGACTACGCCCGCACAGCCGCACACTCCAGCCTGCTCATCACCTGCACGTCCGCCACCGAACCGGTGCTGGGACCGGAACACCTGCAGCTCCCCGTCGGTCTTGCCGCGGCCGGATGCCCGGTGGGCTCGCACAGTCAGCTGGTCGTCGACCTCGGGATGCCGCGCAACGTCGACCCCGCGGTCGCGACCCTGGAGGGCGTGGCGCTGCTCGACCTCGAAACCATCCGCCTGCACGCGCCGCTCGAGGAGCTGCAGGCGACCGACGCCGCCCGCACCGTCGTGCGTGAGGCCGCGGATACCTTCCACGTCGTGGGTGCCCGCCAGAGCGTGACCCCCTCCGTCGTGGCCCTGCGGTCGCACATCTTCTCGCTGCTCGACACCGAGATCGACCGGGCCCGTGCGCGCGGCGACGAGGACGGCAAGGTCGAGCAGGCGCTGCGGCACCTCGTCGGCGTGCTGCTGCACACCCCGACCGTCCGCGCCCACGAGCTCGCCGCAGAAGGCAGGGCCGACGAGTTCGCCGCCGCGCTGTCCGCCCTGTACGGCCTCAGCCCCGAGGCCCCCGCCGCCGAGGACGCCGCCTCCGCCTGACGGCGCGGTCGCCCGGGATCAGCGCGTAGCCGCTCAGCCGGAGGCGGCGACGCCAGTCATGCGCGAAGAACTACGGCAGCAGTGCGCAATCCGCAGCGGATGAGGCGAGACGAGCATCGAGAGTCAGCAACGAGCACTGCGCCGCGCGCGCGAGCACGACGTACATCGCGTCATACGCGCTGACGTTGTGGCGCAGCGCGTAGACAGCCGGAAGCATCGACATCATCGGCATCTGCTCGATGCCGAGCGCGTCGAACTCACCGAACGCGCGCAGCGCCTGCTCATCTGTGATCTGTTCGCTGAGAGACCATCCCCGGATGACGGAGGCGACCTCGGCCGTGAGGTGCTGCGGCGCCAGTAGCTCATGCCCGTCGATCAACGCGGCTGCCCTTCGGCCTGCCTCCGTGCCGAACAGGATCTCGGCGACCGCGGATGCGTCGATGACGAGTGTCATCGACCGGGCCGCTGCTCGGCGAGCACCTGTGCTGCAGGTTCGAGCGTGGTGACACCACGACTCGCGATCCGTTCCAGCAGTTCAGCCCGACTCGGACGCGTCGCGAGGCGGTCGAGCTCGCGCAGCAGGTAGTCACTCAGCGAGCGGCCCTCGAGTGCAGCCTTCGCCTTGAGCGCACGACTCGTCTCGTCGGACACGTTTCGAACCTGGATCGTCGTCATGCATCAAGCATACGGCACATGCATAATGCATGTGCCGGCACTGCACGGTCCTGCCACCGCCCCCGCGGCATCCGCCCGGGATGGGACACTGGGGGCATGGCCCTTCACATCACCGGAGACACCGCCGCCGACACCCTGCTGACCGAGAACCCGCTCGCGCTGCTCGTGGGAATGCTGCTCGACCAGCAGGTGCCCGTGGAGACCGCTTTCGCCGGTCCGCTCAAGATCGAACAGCGCACCGGTGCGGCCGATGCCGCGGCCATCGCGGGGATGGCACCCGAGGAGTTCCTCGAGGCGTTCCGCCAGACGCCCGCCGTGCACCGGTTCCCCGGGTCGATGGCCGCCCGCGTGCAGACGCTGTGCCAGGCGATCGTCGACGAGTGGGGCGGCGACGCCTCAGCGCTGTGGACCGCGGGCGACCCGGACGGTGCGGAGGTGCTGAAGCGCCTGAAGGCACTGCCCGGCTTCGGTGAGCAGAAGGCCAAGATTTTCCTGGCGCTGCTCGGCAAGCAGTACGGCTTCACGGGCGAGGGCTGGCGCGAGGCATCGGCGCCCTACGGCGAGGACGGCTCGTACCGCAGCGTCGCCGACATCGTCTCCCCCGAGTCGCTCACGAAGGTGCGCGAGTACAAGAAGGCGATGAAGGCCGCTGCCAAGGCGGCGAAGTGAAGCCGACGGGGAACGACGTCGCCGGGCTCATCGCCCGCTCCTCCCCCGCCGCTCGGCGCCGAGACGCGGAGACGCTCACCGCGCTCATGCAGGAGATCACCGGCCGCGAGCCGCAGACCTGGGGCACCATCATCGGCTTCGGCTCCTGCCACTACCGCTACCCGACCGGTACCGAGGGCGACAGCCCGCTCCTCGGCTTCGCGCCGCGCCGAGCCGCCACCACGATCTACCTCTTCGAGGGGACGGATGCGCACGCGGACCACCTGGCACGGCTCGGGCCGCACACCACCGGCGTCGGCTGCCTCTACCTCCCCGACCTGGAGCAGGTGGACCTGACGGTGCTGCGCGGGATCCTGGAGCACTCGCTCGCCTGGGCCGAAGCGGGCGGCGACGAGGGCGCGGCGCTCACCGTCACCGGCTGACGCACGCCCCCACGGCCGCCGGGTCACGACGCCACCACGGCCGCACCCTCCGTCACACGGACCGCGGCGGCACCGTGCTGGCGCGCCCGCCGCAGCCACCGCCGGTCGTGCGAGACCGTGACGACCGCGGCCGGGTGGTCGTCGAGCGCCCGCTCCAGCTGCTCGACCAGCTCCGGGTCGAGGTGGTTGGTCGGCTCGTCGAGCAGCAGCACGTCGAACGTGGAGGCCAGCGCGACCGCGAGGTCGAGCCGCCGCCGCTGCCCGACCGACAGGGCCCGCGCCGGGCGCTCGATCTCGTCCTCGCGGAACAGGCCGTGGGCGAGCAGAGCCGCACGGGCATCGCTCGGGGGCACCGACGCCCGTCGCGCGAACAGCTCCACCGCGGAGCCGCGTGCGGCCGCCCCCACGTCTTGCCGCAGCCGGGCGACACGGAGTCCCGGGCGCCGGTCGATCGAACCCGATGCGGCACTCAGCTCGCCCGCGAGGAGGTCGAGCAGCGTGGTCTTGCCTGCCCCGTTCGGACCGGTCACGAGCCAGCGGTCACCCGGCGCCACGGTCCACGCGGTCACGGTGAGCCGGCGGCACGGCTCCTGGAACACGACATCGTGCAGCGTGACGAGGGCGTCGTCCTCGCCGGACGATTCCGCCTCCGGAGCCGGGCCGTCCGGCAGCACGAACCGCAGCGGCTCGGGTGGGGGTGGCGCCGGATCCTCCCGCAGCCGAGACAGTCGCTCCTTCGCCATGCGGATGCGCCCGACCGCGCCGTGGTCGCGACTGCGGGCGCGGAAGGCGCCGTGACCGAAGCCGTCGAGCTCGAGCTTGCGCGGGATCGCGTCCAGGCGGAACGCGTTCGTCGCGAGCAGCTCCTCGGTGCGGGCGACCTCGGCCTTCCACGCCTCGTGTCGCTCCGCGAGTCGTCGTCGCTCGGTCTCCCGCGCCCGCAGGAACCCCGGGTAGCCGTCGCCGTAGCGGCGGATGCCGCCGTCGCTCACGTGCACGACCGCGGTCGCGAAGCGGTCGAGGAAGTCGCGGTCGTGGGTCACCACGACCAGGGCCCCGCGGTGCGCGGCGATCCGATCCTCGACCCAGGCGAGCGCGTGCTCGTCGAGATCGTTGGTCGGCTCGTCGAGCAGCAGCAGCTCGGCGCGGGAGGACAGTGCCACCGCGAGCGCGAGCCGGGCACGTTCCCCGCCGGACAGCGCGGCCACGGGACGCGCGCGGTCCAGGGTTCCGACGCCGAGCTGGTCAAGCGCGACGTCGATGCGGTGGTCGACGTCATAGCCGGCCCTGGTCTCGAAACGGTCCTGCAGGTCGGATACGGCTGCCAGGCGCTGCGCCTGCTCGGCGGGAAGGGCCGAGGCGAGCTGCTCGTAGGCCCGCGCGAGCTCGCGTTCCAGCGCGCGCAGGTCGCCCAGCAGGTCGTCGATCGCCGCGGAGACCGTCGCCCCCGGCGGGAACTCCGGATTCTGGAGGGCGTGGGCCACACCGCCCGGGAGGTGCAGCCGCGCCTCCCCGGCGGTCGGTGCGAGCGTTCCGGCAAGCAGCTCGAGCAGCGTGGACTTGCCGGCGCCGTTGTCGCCGATGATCGCCAGACGATCCGCGGGACCGACGACGAGATCGATCCCGTCGAGCACCCGGTGCGCGGCGAAGCGCACGCCGGCCGCGCGCAGTTCGCACACGCGGTGCGGACGGATCGCCGGGACGGTGGAGGGAGAAGGGGAAGGGAGTACAGGGAACATGAGGGGTCCTCGCTGCGGTGCGGACGGCACCGCGGAAACGCGTCGGACGACGCAGGGGAAACGGACCTCGATCGCGTCACAAGAGGACGCGTTCGCTCAGGACCCACCGCGGAGAAGACGTCTCGACGCAGTGTCCCGATCTAGCGAATCAGAGTACCCACGGAGAGAGACCGTAGCAGCCTCGGGCTCCCGGCGCCAGGGTCGGCACGCGATCGCCCCCGCGCGTGGGGGCGCGGGGGCGATCGTGGCAGGGGTCAGCGCGGGTCGGCGAAGAAGGCCCGGAGGTCGGCGGCGAGCAGATCGGGGCGCTCCAGCGCGGCGAAGTGCCCGCCCTCGTCGAAACGGCTCCAGTGCACGATGTTGTCGTTGTCGCGCTCGGCGAAGACCCGGATGGTCTGGAAGTCGTCCGCGAACACCGCGACCCCGGTCCGCGCGTGGTTGACCTGCGGCTCGGCCTCGGCGCGCGCGTTCTCCAGGTAACTGCGGCTCATGCCCGAGGCGGCGTTCGCGAACCAGTTCACGCTCACCTCCAGCAGGATGCTCTCGAGCGGCACGAGCGAGGTGCCGTTGCCGAAGGAGGTGAACAGCTCACTGTAGGCGAGGAGCCCGACCGGGGAATCGCTGAGGCCCACCGCGACGGTCTGCGGACGGGAGGCGTTCATCGCGTTGTAGCCGCCCACCGACTGGAACCACTGCATGTGCTCCAGTCCCGCGTAGTCCTGCGGCTCGAGCTTCTCGAACTCCGCGGGGTCGCCCGAAGGGAACGAGAACAGCTGCAGCACGTGCAACCCGAGGAAGCCCTCCGGCGCCAGCAGCCCGAGCTCGCGCGCGACCATCGCGCCGTTGTCGGAGCCGTGGATGCCGTAGCTGTCGTACCCGAGGCCGCGCATGAGCCGGTCGTACGCGGCGGCGACCTTCCCCACCGTCCACCCGGCGGAGGCGAGCGGCTGCGAGAAACCGTAGCCGGGGGCATCCGGGATCACGAGGTGGAACGCCTCCTCCGCGCGACCGCCGTGCGCCTCGGGGTCGGTGAGCCGGTCGATGAGGTCGAGGTAGTCGACGGAGGAACCGGGGTAGGTGTGTGCGAGCAGCAGCGGGGTCGCGTTCTCGTGCCGCGAGCGGATGTGGAGGAAGCGGATCGTCTGGCCGTCGATCTCGGTGGTGAACTGCGGGTGGGCGTTGAGCCGCTCCTGCGCGGCAGCCCAGTCGAACTCCTGCCACGCGGTCAGCGCCTTGCGCAGGAAGTGGTTCGGGGTGCCGGCGTCCCAGTCGTCGACGGGCGCGGTGCGGGGCAGGCGCGTGCGGGCGAGGCGGTCGCGGAGGTCGACGACCTCGGCGTCGGAGACGTCGACGGAGAAGGGGCGGAAGGCGAGGGTCGTGGTGTTCATGTCTCCGACGATAGAAGCCCATTAGGCTGGATACGTTCCTAATTATTCGGCGACTTTCGGAGGCCTCATGGCGGACCCGACCGCACGGCTCCTGGCGCTGCTCGCCCTGCTGCAGACGGGTTCGGAGCGATCCGGCAGCGAGCTCGCGCAGCGGCTCGGCGTCTCACCCCGCACCGTGCGCCACGACGTCGAGCGCCTCCGCGAACTCGGATACCCGGTCGACGCCCGTCGCGGCTCCACCGGCGGCTACCGGCTCGGGGCGGGCGGCAAGCTCCCCCCGCTGCTGCTCGACGACGAGGAGGCGGTGGCGGTGACCGTCGGCCTGCGCGCCGCCGCCGGCATCGCGGGCATCGCCGACTCCGGCGCGAGAGCGCTCGCCAAGCTCGAACAGGTCCTCCCCTCGCACCTGCGCCGCACCGTCGACGCACTGCGCACGAGCGTCGACCGCGCGCCGGAGAACAACGACACCGACGCGCCAGACCCGGAGGTCGACGCCGCCGTGCTGCGGGCCGTCGCGGGAGCGATCCGCGACCAGGAGTGGCTGCGCTTCGACTACGACGGCCGCCCCGTGCTGGTCGAGCCGTACCGCCTGCTCACCTGGGTGCGACGCTGGTACCTCGTGGCCCGCGACCCGCAGACGAGCGAATGGGGCACGTACCGCGTGGACTGGATGGAGCCGCGGATGCCGACGCGCCGCCGCTTCGACCCGCAGCCGTTGCCCGGGGGCGACTACACCGCGTTCGCCATGCGCACCATCGCCGTGAGCGGCTGGCAGGTGCACGCGCGACTGCGCATCGACGCGCCCGCCGAGGCCGTGCTCGACCGCATCCACGCCGCGGTCGGCGTGGTCGAGCCAGTCGACGAGGAACACTGCATCCTCGTCACCGGCGCCGACAGCCTCGACACGATCGCGGCCTACATCGGGATGCTGATGATGGACTTCACGGTCGAGTCGCCCCCCGAACTGCTGCCCCGACTCCAGCTGCTGTCGGAGCGGTATGCCAGGGCCGTCGCGGGCTCCTGACCCGGGACTCAGGCCCCGCGCAGGCGCTCCGCGAGGTACGCGTGCAGGCCGTCGATCGGCACCCGCTCCTGCGCCATCGTGTCGCGGTCGCGCACCGTGACAGCCCGGTCGTCGAGCGAGTCGAAGTCGACCGTCACGCAGAACGGGGTGCCGATCTCGTCCTGACGACGGTAGCGGCGACCGATCGCGCCGGCGTCGTCGAAGTCCACGGCCCACGAGCCGCGCAGGGTGTCGGCCACCTCGCGCGCGAGCGGTGACAGGTTCTCGTTGCGGCTGAGCGGCAGCACCGCGGCCTTGACGGGAGCCAGACGCGGGTCGAGCTTGAGCACCGTGCGGGTGTCGGTGCCGCCCTTGGCGTTGGGCACCTGCTCCTCCACATACGCGTCGACGAGGAACGCCATCATGGCTCGCGTGAGGCCGAACGACGGCTCGATCACGTATGGCGTGTAGCGCTCGCCCGTCGCCTGGTCGAAGTAGGTCAGGCTCTGGCCGGACGCCTCGCTGTGACTGGAGAGGTCGTAGTCGGTGCGGTTGGCGACGCCCATGAGCTCGCCCCACTCCTTGCCCGCGAAACCGAAGCGGTACTCCACGTCGATCGTGCCGGCGGAGTAGTGCGCGCGGTCCTCCTCGGGCACGTCGAACTGCCGCATGTTCTCCGGGTCGATGCCGAGGTCGATGAACCAGTTCCAGCACGCCTCGACCCAGTGGTCGAACCACTGCGGGGCCTCGGCGGGCGGCGTGAAGAACTCGATCTCCATCTGCTCGAACTCGCGCGTGCGGAAGATGAAGTTGCCGGGGGTGATCTCGTTGCGGAACGCCTTGCCGACCTGGCCGATGCCGAACGGCGGCTTCTTGCGGCTCGCGGTGAGCACGTTGGAGAAGTTGACGAAGATGCCCTGCGCGGTCTCGGGACGCAGGTAGTACAGGCCGGACTCGTCATCGACCACGCCGAGGTACGTCTTCACCAGACCGGAGAACGCCTTGGGCTCGGTGTACTGGCCCTTGGTGCCGCAGTTCGGGCACGGGATGTCGGCGAGACCGTTCTCGGCCTTGCGGCCCTTGCGCGCCTCGAAGTCCTCGATCAGGTTGTCGGCGCGGAAGCGCTTGTGGCACTGCAGGCACTCCACCAGCGGGTCGGTGAAGGTGGCGACGTGACCCGACGCCTCCCACACGCGCTTGGGCAGGATGATGCTGGAGTCGAGGCCGACCATGTCGCCACGGCCGCGCACGAACGTCTGCCACCACTGGCGACGGATGTTCTCCTTGAGCTCGGTGCCGAGGGGTCCGTAGTCCCAGGCCGACCGGGAACCGCCGTAGATCTCACCCGCCTGGAACACGAACCCGCGGTGGCGGGCGAGGGCGATGACCTTGTCAAGACGGGACTGTTCGGCCACGGTGGCTCCAATGGTCGGATGCGGAGAACGCCCGTGAGCACGGGCATCCCCATTCTATCGGTGGTCGCAGCGCGCCCCCTGGCCGCGGTCGCCGCCGGAGAGTACCGTCCCACGCATGAGCACCACCGAGCGACAGCCCGCTTCCCGCGACGAGGACACCCGCTTCTTCGGGCAGCCCTGGCCCCTCGTGCACGTCTTCGGCGTCGAGATGTGGGAGCGCTTCAGCTTCTACGGCATGCAGGGCATCCTGCTCATCTACCTCTACCACTCGGCCACGCAGGGCGGTCTCGGTCTGCCCGAGGCCACGGCCGGCGGGATCCTCGGCGCGTACGGCGGCTCGGTCTACCTCGCGACGATCCTCGGCGCCTGGCTCGCCGACCGGCTGTTCGGCTCGGAGCGCGTGCTGTTCGTGAGCGCGATGGTGATCGTCGCCGGGCACCTCGCGCTCGCCCTGCTGCCGGGCTTCGTGGGCGTCGGGGTCGGACTCGTGCTCGTGGCGCTCGGCTCCGGCGGCCTCAAGGCCAACGCGACCGCCGTCGTCGGCACCCTCTACACCCCGGACGACGTGCGCCGCGACGCCGGGTTCTCGCTGTTCTATCTGGGCATCAACCTCGGCGCCTTCCTCGGGCCGATCCTCACCGGTCTGCTCCAGTCCACGCTCGGGTTCCACTGGGGCTTCGGACTCGCCGCGCTCGGGATGACGCTCGGCCTCGTGCAGTACGCGTTCGGACGGCGCGGGCTCCCGGACACGGCGCGCGAGGTGCCCAACCCGCTGCCCCGCTCGCGCTACCCGCTGGTGGGGATCATCGCGGGCGGCGCCGTGCTCGTCATCGCCGTGTGCGTGCTCACCGGGCTGATCCACGCCGACAACCTCGCACTCATCGTGATCGTCGGCACGATCGTCGCGGCGATCGCCTACTTCGCGGTCATCCTGTCCAGCCACCGCATCGACGCCACCGAGCGCTCGCGCGTCTGGAGCTTCGTCCCGCTGTTCCTCACCAGCGTGGCGTTCTGGTCGCTGTACCAGCAGCAGTTCACCGTGCTGACCGTCTACTCCGACAAGCGCCTGGACCGGAACCTGTTCGGGTGGGAGATGCCGGTGTCGTGGGTGCAGTCCATCAACCCGGTGTTCATCATCATCCTGTCGGGCGTCTTCGCCGCGATCTGGACCAAGCTCGGCACCCGGCAGCCGTCGACGCCGGTGAAGTTCGGGCTCGCCGCCATCATCATGGGCGCGGCGTTCCTGCTGTTCCTGCCGTTCTCCGGGGGCGGCGAGAACTCCACGCCGCTGCTGGCGATCGTCGGCATCCTCTTCGTGTTCACGGTCGCCGAGCTGCTGCTGTCCCCCGTCGGGCTCTCCGCCTCGACCAAGCTCGCCCCCGCGGTGTTCCACACGCAGATGGTGGCGCTGTTCTTCCTGTCGGTGGCGCTGGGCACGGCGATCGCCGGGTGGCTCGTGCAGTTCTACGACCCCGAGAACGAGGTGCCGTTCTTCTCGATCCTCGGCGGGATCGCGATCCTCGTCGGCGTCGGGATGCTGCTGAGCGTGAAGCCGGTGCTGCGCCTCATGCGCGGCGTGCGCTGAGCCGCGCCGTCACCCGGCGAGGGGCTCAGGCGGTGAACAGGTAGCCGCGCCCCGACTCGAAACCGGCGATCCGCAGCCCGCTGCCGAGCAGACCCTCCATCTGCGCGCGCAGCCGCAGCCGCCACTCGTGCGCGGCCGCCGGGTCGGAGACCCGCATCGCCTCGATGTCGTCCGGGATCTCCAGGGTCTCCACGACGTCGCCGTCGGCCGGGGGCTTGGCGATGTCGGCCAGCGCCCACTCGACATCGAGCCGGTCGCTCTCATCGCCCGCGTCACCGCCGCCGAAGATGCCGTAGCGGTTCACGGAGTAGCCGGTGGCGCGGGCCCCGAGCACCGAGAAGAAGAAGTGCGCGTTGCGGGCCACGAGCGGGTCGAACACCCACGTGATGCGGCCGACGTCGCGTGAGAACGCCCACTGCCGCTGGTGCTCCTTCAGCTCGCGACCCCAGCCGCGGCCGCGGTACTCCGGCAGCAGCGCCGTGATGTGCGAGTGCATCGCCCGGCGGGCCGGTTCGCCGAAGAACGCGATGGACGCACCGACCATGCGCTCCTCATCGCCCTCGCCGTCGAAGAACCCGACGACGTAGTTGCCCGACTGCTGCAGGGCGCGGAGGGTGCCGGCATCGACCACGCGCTGCGGACCCCGGATGGAGTCGAGCAGGCCCTGCGCGTCGAGGATGAGTTCAACGGTGTCGAGGTCACGGATGGTACGCACGGCTCCAGTCTGCCCCTCCACGGCGGGTTCGCGGAAACCCGGGCGGGCCTCAGCGGTGCGGGAACGCCTCTCCCCCGCCCGCGGCGAGCGCATCGGCGACGATGCGGAGGTGCTCCGACGCCATCTCGGGCGGCAGCGGGGGCAGGATCTCGTCCCAGAACGCGAGCACCGCGCCGCGCCCCTGCATCATGCCGGCGGGGCGCCCCATCGCCCACATGTGGAAGTGCGCGGAACCATCGTTCCAGCGTCCGAAGTGACAGCGGGCGACCCCGGGGACGCTCTTCACCGCCTGCGACACCCGCTGCAGCAGCGGGCCCAGCGCCGCGAGAACGTCATGCGGGGCGTCCTCGAGCAGCCAGTGCTCGCGCGGGGCGACGCCGCCGATGAACGGCAGGCCGCCGACGTCCCAGCCGGCGCGCACCTGCCAGAGGTCGTCGTGCCAGATCGTGTGCGGGCTCGGACCGCAGTGCCCGCACTCGCGCGGGTCGAGCTCCCCCGCCCTCGGCTCCTCCGGCACCAGCATCGGCTCGAGCGGTCGCATCGTCACCGTCTCGAAGGCCCACGGCAGACCGTCGGCGATCGCCGAGGCGTCGAGCACCTCTCCGATCGGCAGTCGGCGGTGGAACGGGGAATCGGCCGGGTGCTGCGTGGGTGGGGCGTCGTCGCTCATCCGTTCATGCAACCACGGCGCGGTCCACCCGGTCACACGGCGCGCAGGGCGTCGCGGTCGAGCTGCGCGACCGCGGTCAGCCCGGCGAGGCCGAGGGTGATGTCGAGCTCGGCGAGCACGTTCCGCACCACCTCGCGCACCCCCTGCTCGCCCGCGATGCCGAGGCCGTACGCGTAGGGCCGGCCGAGCGCGACCACCGTGGCGCCGAGCGCGAGGGCGATCGCGACATCGGCGCCGCCGCGCACCCCGGAGTCGAACACGATCGGCACCCGCCCGGCCACCTGCTCCGCGATCGTCGGCAGCACGTCGAGGGTGGGCACGGACCGGTCGATCTGGCGTCCGCCGTGGTTGGAGATCCAGATGCCGTCCATGCCCGCGTCCAGCGCGCGCTGCGCATCGTCCGGGTGCACGATGCCCTTGAGGATGATCGGCAGCGTGGTCCACTCGCGCGCCTTCGCGAGGTCGTCCCACGTGAGCGCGGGGGTGGAGAACACGTCGAGGAACGTCTCGACGGCCGCCCGCGGCAACGGCGAGCGCAGGTTGTCGCGCAGGCGTCCGCCCTCGGTGAGGGCCGCGCCCTTCCTGGCGATGCTGAGCGCGGCGGCGACTGCTGTCGGGGTGACCTTCACCGCGGAGGCGTCGCTCTTCGGGGCGGCCGCCCGCTGTCGCACGAGCTCGCGGAACATGGGATCGCTGGTGTACTGCGCGATGCCCAGGCCGCGGGTGAACGGCAGGTAGGCGAGGTCGAGGTCCCGCGTGCGCCACCCCAGCAGGTGCGTGTCGAGCGTGACGACGATCGCCTCGCAGCCGGACGCCGCGGCGCGGGCGAGCAGGGAACGGTTCAGGTCGTCCGACGACGACCAGTACAGCTGGAACAGGCGTGATCCGGATGGCGCGGCGGCGGCCACGTGCTCCATCGGGAGCGACGCCTGGTTCGACAGCGTGTACGGGACGCCGAGGGAGGCGGCGGCGCGGGCGACCGCGCGGTCGGCGTCGGGGTGCGCGAGCTCCATGACCCCGAGCGGCGCGAGGATCAGCGGGCTCGTCCGTCGTGTCCCGAGGAACTCGACGCCGAGGTCGCGTTCGCTGACGTCGCGCAGCGGCCGCGGCCAGACCTGCCATCGATCGAACGCCGCCCGGTTCGCCGTCACCGTGTGCTCCGCTCCCGCACCCCCGGCGATGTACGCGAAGGCCTCGGCGCTCAGCGTCTTCCGCGCCGCCTCCTCCAGCGCGGCCGGGGCGACCGGGACGGCCGGTCGGGTGCCGCTGATCCCGGCGCGATAGATGTCGGACTGGGTACGCCGGGAGATGCCGCGGTGCGCGGCGGGATCGTCCGGAGCGACGCTGCTCGTGACCATGACCACATGCTAGCCACGGCCGAACGGCCCCGCACCGCGCACGGGCCGATAGCCTGGGCCGGTGGGTGCGAGCGACGACAGAGCCAGGAAGCGCCTCTCCCGCACCCCGCCCCGGTGGGCGATCATCGCGGTGCTGGCCTTCGCGGGCCTGTGTTCGTCGTTCATGTTCACGCTCGTCGTGCCGCTGCAGGCCGAGTTGCCGCAGCTGCTGAACGCCTCGCGCGAAGACACCACGTGGGTCGTCACGATCACGCTGCTCGTCGCCGCCGTCGCCACCCCGATCTCGGGCCGCCTCGGCGACATGTACGGCAAGCGCCGCGTGGTCATCGTGCTGCTCGCGATCCTGATCCTCGGCTCCGTGATCGCCGCCGTGTCCGGCTCGATCGTCGGCGTGATCATCGGCCGCGCCCTGCAGGGTGCCGTGACGGGCGTGGTGCCGCTGGGCATCGCGATCATGCGCGACGTGCTCCCGCCCGAGCGCCTGGGCACCGCGGTCGCCCTCATGAGCGCGACCATGGGCGTGGGCGGCGCGATCGGCATGCCCGTGGCTGCCCTGCTCGCCGAGAATGCTGACTGGCACATGCTCTTCTGGCTCGCCGCAGCGCTCGGCGTCGCCGGACTCGCGCTCGTGCTCGCGGTCGTGCCGGAAGACGTGCTCCGCTCCCCCGGTCGCCTCGACGTGCTCGGCGCCGTAGGCCTCGCGATCGGCCTCACCGGGCTGCTTCTCTTCGTGTCGCGCGGCGCCGAGTGGGGCTGGACGTCGCCCGTGACCCTCGCGTGCGTGATCGGCGGCGTCGCCGTGCTGCTGGTGTGGGGCTGGTACCAGCTCCGGACGAGGGATCCGCTGCTCGACCTGCGCGTGGCCGCGCGGCCCGCCGTGCTGTTCACCAACATCGCCGCGATCGGGATGGGCTTCGCCCTGTTCGCGTCGAACGTCACGTTCCCGCAGATGCTGGAGATGCCGGTGGTCGGCGGCGGCTTCGGGCTCGACATGGTCGCGGCCTCGCTCGTGATCATGCCGGCCGGCCTGGTGATGATGGTGATCTCCCCGCTGTCCGGCTGGCTGGAGCGCACCGTCGGACCGCGCCCCCTGTTCACCGTGGGCGCGATCGCGATCGTGCTCGCCTACGTGTTCGTGCTGCTGTGGTCCACGGCCGTGTGGCACGTGTTCGTCGCGAACATCTTCATCGGCATCGGCATCGGGTTCACGTTCGCCGCGATGCCGATGATCATCATGCGCTCGGTGCCGGCGAACGAGACCGGCGCCTCGAACGGGCTCAACGCGCTGTTCCGCTCAGTGGGCACCTCGACCGCCTCGGCCGTGATGGGCGGGGTCCTCGCCGCCATGAGCATCGACGTCGACGGGGTGGCCGTCCCCACGCGCAGCGCGTTCGAGGTGTGCTTCTGGCTCGCGATCGCGGCCGGGGTGCTCGCGGTCGTGCTGTCGCTGTTCATCCCGCGGCGCCGCGCCGCCGAGCAGCATCCGTCGCTGCCCGAGTGACGCCCTCGGCGCGACGCGTCAGTGGGTGTACTCCATGAGCTCGACGCCCAGCACACGGAACGCGTCGTGCGCGAGCCTCTCCAGTCTGTGCGCTGCGGGCGGGCCGGATCAATGGCGAATGCGACCCGATTGAGACCAGAGGACGTAGGTCACAACCCAGAATCCGGCATCGATTGCGAGCACGGACAGCAACTCGATCGATGCAGCCCAGAGCCCTACCGCAACGAAGAATCCCTGAAGGACGACGATCGGTGCGATGACAAGTGTCGCGAACAGCGCCGGCCTCATTCGTCTCCGTTTCATCGCTGGCAACTGAATCCAGTCGGCCCGACCAGCGGATAGATCCTCATCTGTCGGTTGTACGGGCATACCCCATTGGCGACGATGATTCCCACGATCATTGCGATCACAGCGGCACCGACGCCGCAACCGACACCGGCGGTGGTCGGCGCGAGCAGCGCACAGATCGCTGCGACCAACGCACCAGATGCGCCGGTCACCATTGCCTGTTGCTCGGCATTCGTGAGCTGAATGTACGGCCAGGGGTCAGCACCGCCAACCACCGCCGCCCTCATGAGGCCGCGGACCGCACTTCCCGCGGCCAGAGCCGTCGGAAAGACGATGGTCATCCCGGGCGCGAGCTCATAGGTGGAGACGACGCCATTGCGATCGATCTCCACCGACGAGGGTGCGTTCGTTTCTCGGAGTCCGTCGCGCAACTCTGCAAATGCCTCACTCAGTTCGGCGGGGCTTGCGCCAGCCTCTCCCAGAGACACAACCGCGAGGAACGCCTGCCCTTCGTCGCTGTTCAAGACCTCGCTCGGCACTGCAGCGAGATCAAACCGGTGCGCGTCGTGGTCGTAGGCGGCCACGAGTTGATTGATCCGCGATACAAGCGCATTGATCGATGCGTCCCCGCCCACCGCTCCTGCGGGAGGGGCACCTGCGACGCTACCGCTCGTTTTCGGCGTCGCCGCCACGTCTTCTCGCGCGCTGGCGGGCGACACCGTCGCGAGTGCCGTGCAAAGTACGACGGCAGCGCCGAGGAACATCTGCAAACCCCGCCTCATTGGTCGACCTTCCCGCTCGATCCCGGGACCCCGAAATCCGTTGAGCGCATGCTGATCTCCTTGAACTCTTCGGGCGCACCCGCATCGAGTTTGGACGAAGGGTGAGCGCATGTGGACCTGTAGAGTGTTACATGTCATGCGTCACATGTCTGTCCACCTTTCGGAGGACATGAGTGGCTGGTTCGTCGAGAGCTGCCCTGCCGGTCGCGTCAGTGGGTGTACTCCATGAGCTCGACGCCCAGCACGCGGAACGCGTCGTGCGCACGCAGGCGGTGCGTGATCGACAGGTCGTCGAAGCACACGATGAGCGCGTAGCCGACGCCCGCGCGCGGTCCCGCCAGCACGCCCGCCTCGGCGCGGACACCGCGGTCGCGGCCGGTCTTGTTCACGAACAGCAGCCCGTGCGCGTCGTGGTCGTGCGCGAACGGGTCGAGCCCGGTCGCGGAGGCCACCAGACTCAGGTCCTGGTTGAGGCTCAGCCACTCGGCCACCTGCGCGCTCACCGCGGCGTCGACCACCTGGGAGTTGACGAGCGCGGAGAACAGCCCGGCGAACTCGCGCGCCGACCCCACCGCCACCTGCGGCGCGTCGTCGGGGCCACGGCGGTCGCGGAACCGGTCGAGCAGCGCGGTGCGGCGCAGGCCGAGCCCCTCGATGCGCTCGCGCACCCGGTCGTGCCCGACCTTCTCCAACAGGATGTTGACCGCGATGGGGTCGCCCGCGGTCGCGGCCAGCACCGCCAGATCTTCCAGCGGCAGCGCGGGAGCCCGCAGGTGCCGCCACAACCCGGACGACTCGACCGCGTCGACGCTCGCGCGCTCCACGATCTCGAGCGGGTCGAGCGCTCCGGACTCGAACGCCGCCGCGACCTCGATCAGCAGCGGGACGACCCCGAGGCCGCCGACGGGCATGGTGACGTGGTCGTCGCCCGCCAGGACATGCACGTGCGAGTCGAGGTCGACCACGTGCACCGACACCTGGGCGCCCGCATCGGCCAGGCCCTCGAGAGCCTTGAGCGTGGCCGTGAACGATCGGCGGCCGAGGGCGGCCCGACGGGGCAGACGACGGCTCGTGCGCTGCTGCGAACGGCGCCCGCTCGATGACGCGGACGCGCCTCCCATCGACTCGGGGACCGGGGAGTTCCGGAACCCGTCGCCAGGCTCGAGTGCGGCCACGCGTGATCCTTCGGGAGGGGGCTGATCGGCATGCCAAGGGAGTCGCTCCCCAGCGGCAGGGCTATCGTAACCCCACCGCCGGGGGACACCTCACAGCCTGAGGAGAATGGTCACCAGATGGTCACCCGCGACGCCTCGGGCAGCCACAGGGCATCGTCCGGCGTCACGTCGAAGGCCTCGTAGAACGCGTCGATGTTGCGCACGATCTGGTTGCAACGGAACTCGTTGGGCGAGTGCGGGTCGATCGTGAGCAGCCGCAGCGTCTCCGCCTCCCGGCTCTTCTGCTGCCAGACCTGCGCCCACGACAGCAGCAGCCGCTGCACGCCCGTGTAGCCGTCGATGACCGGCGCCTCCTGCCCGCCCAGCGACAGCTCGTACGCCTGGAGCGCGATGCCGAGACCGCCGAGGTCGCCGATGTTCTCGCCGATCGTGAGAGCGCCGTTCACGTGATGCTCCGCGTCCAGCCCCTCCGGGACGAGCTCGTCGTACTGGGCGATCAGCGCCTTGGTGCGCTCCTCGAACGCGGCGCGGTCGGCGTCGGTCCACCAGTCCTGCAGGCGTCCGTCGCCGTCGTAGCGGCTGCCCTGGTCGTCGAAGCCGTGACCGATCTCGTGTCCGATGACCGCGCCGATGCCGCCGTAGTTCGCGGCCGCGTCGCGACCCGCGTCGAAGAACGGATACTGCAGGATCGCGGCGGGGAAGACGATCTCGTTCATCGACGGGTTGTAGTACGCGTTGACCATCTGCGGCGGCATGTGCCACTCGGTGCGGTCGATGGGCCTGCCGACCTTGTCGATGTTGCGGTCGTGCTCGAAGGTCGCCGCGCGACGCACGTTGCCGAGCAGATCCTCGCGGTCGATCACGAGGCTGGAGTAGTCGCGCCACACCTCGGGGTGGCCGATCTTGGGCGTGAACGCGTCGAGCTTGGCGAGCGCACGCTGCCGGGTCTCCGCCGTCATCCACTCCAGCGTCTCGATGCTCTGCCGGTACGCCTCGATGAGGTTGCCGACGAGCTCGTCCATCGCGGCCTTCGCCGTCGGCGGGTAGTGCCGCTCGACGTACACCTTGCCGATCGCCTCGCCGAGCGCGCCCTCGGTGACCGAGACGCCGCGCTTCCAGCGCTCCCGGATCGTGGGGACGCCGGTGAGCTCGGTGCCGTAGAACGAGAAGTTCTCCAGCACCAGGTCGTCGGTCAGGTAGGGCGCGGCGGCGTGCACGACCTTGGCGCGCAGCCAGGCCTTCCAGTCGTCGAGGCGCTCGGCGGTGAGCAGCGCACCCAGCCCCTCGAAGAAGCTGGGCTGCGACACGACCACCTCGTCGAACGCGGAGGGGTTCGACGGCGTGACGGCCTCGCGCCACGGTGCGAGGTCGACGCCCGCGAGCTCCTGCAGCTCGTCCCAGGTCTTGAGGTTGTAGGTGGCGACCGCGTCGCGGCTGCGCACGTTGTCCCAGTGGTGGCCCGCGAGCTCGGTCTCCAGGGCGATGGAGCGTTCGGCCTGGTCCGCGGCGTCGGCGATGCCCGCCAGGGACAGCAGGCGCTCGAGGTGGGCGCGGTACGCGGCGCGCGTGTCGGCGAACGTGTCGAGGCGGAAGTAGCTCTCGTCCGGCAGCGACAGCCCGGCCTGCACGAGCACCGGGATGTAGCGCTCCGGGTCTCCCGGGTCGCCGTCGACGTAGAGGCCGATCACCGCGGCGCGCCCGTCACGGTCGTACGCCCCCACGGTGCGCAGGAAGCCGGGGATGTCGGCGATCGCGTCGATCTCGGCGAGGGTCTCCGCGAGCGGCGCGACCCCGGCGGCCGCGATGCGGTCGGTGTCCATGAAGCTCGCGAACAGGTCGCCGATCTTGCGGGCGAGCGTGCCCTCCTCGGCGTCCTGCGACTCCTCGATGATCGTGCGGACGTCTTTCTCCGCCTGCTCGGCCAGCAGGTGGAAGGAGCCCCAGCGCGCCTTGTCGCCGGGGATCTCGGTGCGGGAGATCCAGGCGCCGTTCACGTGACGGTACAGGTCGTCCTGCGGGCGGATGTCGGGGCTGAACTCGTCGAGGGCGAGGCCCACGGGAAGCGCGTCGGTCATGCGCTCCAGCCTATGACGGGGGTCCCCCACGGTGTCGAGGGCGGACACGCCCCGACACGGATCAGCGCGGCCGTCGCCCGAACAGCCGGCGACGCGGACGCGCGGGGGCGGCCTCTGCCGACGATGCGACCCCTCGGGCGGAGCGGCGCTCGCGCCACGCGGCGACCTCGGCCTCCACGTCCCGCGGCGCCGTGACCACGGGCGGGCCGCCCTGCAGCTGCCGCCTGGCCTCGATCACGCGGCGGTTGAAGTCCTCGAGCACCGCCCGCACGTCGGACTCTCGTCCGAGGAGGTCGAGCTGTCCGTCGAGCTCGCGGTCCTCCGTGCGCAGCAGCAGCGCGGGCGGCCCGAGCCCGGTGAGATTCTCGGTCTCGATCTTGCGCCGGATCCACCAGTCAGGGTCGTGGTGGGTGCCGAGCCCCTCGATGGGCTTGCCGGCACCGGGGAGGTCGTCGAAGTCGCCGCGGCGGATCGCCACCTGGATCGCGCTCTCGATGAACGCCGCCCGATCCACGGCCGCCGCCGCACCAGGCGTCGAGGAGACGGTCGTCTCGTCGTCGGCCCCGTCGCCCTGCGACCGACGGCGCGCGAGGTACCGCGCCGCCTCGTCTCGGGGATCGGACATGATGCACCTCCGCCGCATCCTGCTCTCCTCCAGCCTACGTGCGGTCCGGGGGCACGGCACGGGTGTCGGCGCGAGGTCATAGGCTCGGAGGATGGCCGCGCGCACCTCCCTCAACCGAGAGATCCTGCGACTGGCGGTTCCGGCACTCGGTGCGCTGATCGCCGAGCCGGCGTTCCTCATCGTCGACGCCGCGCTCGTCGGCCACCTCGGCACCACGCCGCTCGCGGGGCTCGGCATCGCCGGCGCCGTGCTGCAGACCATCGTGGGCCTGATGGTGTTCCTCGCGTACTCGACCACCCCGGCGGTCGCGCGGCGCTTCGGCGCCGGGCAGCCGGGCGAGGCCGTGTCGGTCGGGATCAACGGCATGTGGCTGGCCCTGGGCCTCGGGGCCGTGCTGGCCGTGATCGGTGCGGTGTCGTCACCGTGGCTCGTGTCGCTGTTCGGCGCGAGCGAGGCCGTGGCCGCCCAGGCCGACGAGTACCTGGTGATCTCGATGTGGGGGCTGCCGGCGATGCTCATCGTCTTCGCGGCGACCGGGCTGCTGCGCGGCATGCAGGACACGATGACCCCGCTCTGGATCGCCGGCCTCGGCTTCGGTGCCAACGCGCTGCTCAACTGGCTCTTCATCTACGGCTTCGGCTGGGGCATCGCCGGATCCGCGGCCGGCACGGTCGCCGCGCAGTGGGGCATGGTCGCCGCGTACGTGCTGGTGGTGCAGCGGCTCGCTTCCCGCCACAGCGCCTCGCTCCGGGCGCAGCGCGACGGCCTGCGCAACACCGCCACCTCGGGCGGATGGCTGTTCCTGCGCACGGTCAGCCTCCGCGTGGCGCTGCTGGCGACCGTGGCGGTCGCGACCGGGGTCGGCACCGACGAGCTCGCCGGGTGGCAGATCGTGTTCACCATCTTCTCCGCGGCCGCCTTCGCCCTCGACGCCCTGGCCATCGCCGCGCAGGCGCTGATCGGCAAGGAGCTGGGCGCCGGAGACGAGCAGCAGGTGCAGCGCGTCCTCGGCCGGACGGTCGCCTGGGGCGCGTGGTTCGGCGTGGCGGTCGGCGCTGTGATCGCCGCACTGTCGGGCGTGCTCGGGATCGTGTTCACGGGCGACCCGCACGTCGCGGCACTCGTGCAGCCGGCGCTGCTGGTGCTCGCGGTCGCCCAGCCGATCGCCGGTGTCGTGTTCGTGCTCGACGGTGTGCTGATGGGCGCGAACGATGCGCGCTACCTCGCGATCGCGGGCGGCCTGAACCTGGTGCCGTTCCTGCCCGTGCTGTGGATCATCGCGGCGACGGGAGTGGATGGCGCGGCGGGCCTGATCTGGCTCGCGGTGGCCTTCTTCGGCGTATACCTGCTCGCGCGGCTCGGCACGCTCGGCTGGCGGGTGCGGTCGGGACGCTGGCTCTCCGCCGCCGCCTGACCGTCGCGGCGGGGCGGGCCGAACACGCGCGCCTCAGTCCGCGGCGTGGCGGCGACACCACTCGTACATGATCACGGCGGCCGCGGCGCTGGCGTTGATGGAGCGGGTCGAGCCGTACTGCGTGATCTCCACGTGCGCGGAGGCCGCGGCGAGCGCCTCGTCCGAGAGCCCCGGACCCTCCTGCCCGAACAGCAGCACGCACGCACGCGGCAGGTCCGCCCGGTCGACGGGGACGGCGCCCTCGACGTTGTCGACCGCGATCACGGGCAGCCCCTCCGCCGCGGCCCAGGCGGCGAACGACGCCACGTCCTCGTGATGCACGACGTGCTGGTAGCGGTCGGTGACCATGGCACCACGCTTGTTCCAGCGGCGGCGCCCGATGATGTGCACGGTGTCGGCCAGGAACGCGTTGGCGCTGCGCACGATCGAACCGATGTTCATGTCGTGCTGCCAGTTCTCGATCGCGACGTGGAACGGGTGCCGCCGCGTGTCCAGGTCGGCCACGATCCGCTCCATCCGCCAGTAGCGGTAGCGGTCGATCACGTTGCGGGTGTCGCCGTTGGCGAGCAGCTCCGGGTCGTACTGCTCCCCCTCGGGCCAGGCGTCCCGTCCTCCCGGCCACGGGCCTACGCCGTAGCCGGGCTGGGCGAGGGACCCGCCCGCGCCGTCCGGGACCGGGGCCGCGGAGTCGTCCGTCGCCGGGCTCTCGGGCGTGCGTGCATCCATCCCGCCAGGCTATCGCCGCCCCACTGCCGCCTGTCTCGGCGGAGCGATCGTCGTCACCGAGGTGGCCCAGATCCGAATATTTAGGCAAGCCGAAAAATACGCTACGGTTTCGGTGTGCCGAAAAATCTCGTCGCCCCCGTGACACCGTCCGCCGCCACCGCCCCGCGCAGCCTGTGGCTGCTCGGCCCCGCCCTCGTGGCCGGTGTCGCATATCTCGACCCGGGCAACGTCGCCAGCAACATGACCGCCGGCGCGCAGTACGGCTACCTCCTGGTGTGGGTGGTCATCGCGGGAAACGTCATGGCCTGGCTCATCCAGTACCTCTCCGCCAAGCTCGGCGTGGTCACGGGGCAGAGCCTGCCGGAGGTGCTCGGTGCACGCCTGAAGCGCCCGTGGGCGCGACGCGCGTACTGGCTCCAGGCCGAACTGGTGGCCATGGCGACCGACCTCGCCGAGGTGATCGGCGGCGCCGTCGCGCTGTACCTGCTGTTCGACGTGCCGCTGCTCCTCGGCGGCCTGATCACCGGGGCCGTGTCGATGATCCTGCTCGCCGTGCAGAGCCGCCGCGGCGCCCGCCCCTTCGAGTTCGTGATCATCGGACTGATGCTCGTCATCACGGTCGGCTTCCTGGCCGGCCTGTTCCTCGCCCCGCCCGAGCCCGCGGGTGTCGTCGCCGGACTCGTGCCCCGCTTCGAGGGCACCGGGTCGGTGCTGCTCGCGGCCTCCATCCTCGGCGCCACGATCATGCCGCACGCCATCTATGCGCACTCCTCGCTCGCCCGCGACCGCTTCGGGAGCGCGGGTCTGCCCCACGAGGAGGCCACGCGGACCGAGGCCTCCCGCATCCGCCGCCTGCTCACCGCCACGCGCTGGGACGTGTCGATCGCGATGGTCATCGCGGGGTCGGTCAACCTCGGCATCCTCCTGCTGGCCGCGGCGAACCTCGCAGGGGTCGAGGGCACCGACTCCCTGGAGGGCGCGCACGCCGCCCTGGCCGCCGGTCTCGGTCCCGTCGTCGCCACGTTCTTCGCGGTGGGGCTGCTCGCCTCCGGCCTGGCGTCCACCTCGGTCGGCGCCTACGCGGGCGCCGAGATCATGCACGGGCTGCTGCACGTGCGCATCCCGCTGCTCGCGCGGCGGCTGGTGACCCTGATCCCCGCCCTCGCGATCCTCGGACTCGGCGTCGACCCCACCCTCGCGCTCGTGCTGAGCCAGGTCGTGCTGTCGTTCGGCATCCCGTTCGCGCTCATCCCGCTGGTGGCGCTGACCGCGCAGCGGCGCACGCTCGGGGTGTGGGCCAACCGCGCGTGGACCACCATCGCCGGCGTCGTCGCCTCGGTGCTGCTCATCGCCCTCAACGCCGCGCTGCTCTGGCTGGTCCTGACGGGGGCATGAGCCCGGATAGGCTCGACACCATGCCCGCCGAGAACGCCCGCCGCACCGTCCGCATCCTCACCTGGATCGGAATCGCGACCGGGGTGATCGGGGCCGTGCTGATCGCGTTCCCGAAGGTCGTCGGCCCGCTCGGACCGTGGCTGCAGCTCGCCCTCGGCATCGCCACGCTCGTGCTCGCCTTCCGCGCGCGCAAGGTCGGGATCGCCGAGGTGGAGGGCTTCGACGGGCGCCTGTCGCTCGCCGCCGCCCTCCTCGGCTTCCTCGTGGTGTTCTTCG
The DNA here is from genome assembly GCF_053618975.1 of Microbacterium sp. NPDC055599. Taxonomy (NCBI): domain Bacteria; kingdom Bacillati; phylum Actinomycetota; class Actinomycetes; order Micrococcales; family Microbacteriaceae; genus Microbacterium; species Microbacterium sp. NPDC055599. The sequence continues at coordinate 86,248 of NZ_JBSHIM010000009.1, forward strand.
CGGGGCAGGTGGCCTTCGGCCTGCTGGTCGCCGTCGCGAATCCGTGACTCAGGCCGCGACGAACCCCGTCACCAGATAGAGCACGAGCGAGAGCCCGGCCGCGATCCCCGCGTAGGGCAGGATCGCCAGCATGAGGTTGATCGGCTTGATGCCGATCGAACGCGAGGCCAGGATGATGCCGTCGCCGTACAGGCACGTGGTGCTGCCGAGCGCGGCGCCTGAGAACACCGCGGCACCGGCCAGGATCGGGTCGGCACCGAGAGCGAGCGCCAGCGGCAGCACGACCGGGGTGATGACGGCCGCGAGGTCCCAGAACGACCCGGTCGCGTAGGCGTAGACGCCGCACACGGCGAACACGATCGCCGGCAGCAGAGCGGGGGTGAGCACGGGCTCGGTCACCTGGATCACGAACTCGGCGAGCTGCAGGGCGATGTTCATCTCCTGCACCATGAACGCGAGCACGGTGAGCACCATCACGAAGAGCATGCTCTCGATGCCCTCGAGCGCCGCGTCCAGCACGCCGCGCACCGAGAGCCGACGCTGCACGAGCACCAGCACGACCGTGACCGCGAGGGCCGCCGCGGTACCGGCGACCACGTTGGCGTCGGTCGCGATCGTGACGCCGACCAGCACGGCCATCGCGATCAGGAACGACCACGGCTGCGGCTTGCGCGCGGTGTCCGTGGTCGTCTCGAGCGCCACGGCGACGCGCTGCGCGGTCGAACCGTCCGCGTCGTCCGCGCGGAGCTCGGAGAGCAGCGCCGCGCCCTCGGCCCGGCGTTCGGCGTCTGTCGTGCCGAGCGGGAAGACGTCGCCGTCGCGCTCGGCGCGCAGCGCGTCCTTCTTGATCAGGCCGAGCTTCGGCAGCCAGCCGATGCTCATCAGCAGCGCCACCGCGATGGCCGCCCAGCCGAAGAAGATGAACGGGATGGACTGCAGGTAGGCCCCGAAGCCGCTGCCGCCGACGGTGACCCCCTGCGCCTCGAACAGGCCCGAGAAGAACAGTGCCCACGTCGACACGGGGACGAGCACGGCGATCGGGGCAGCGGTCATCTTCATGATCGCGCCGAGCTGGGTGCGCGGAACCTGGTAACGGTCGGTCACCTGCTTCATCGACGTGCCGGTGGTGAGCACGTTGAGGTAGTCGTCGACGAACAGCACGATCGAGAGCAGGAACGTGAGCAGGGTCGACTTCCGCCGCGAGGTCACGAACCGCTCGACCCAGCGGGCGAAGTCGGTGACGATGCCCGACTTCTCGAACAGCATCATCAGGATGCCGAACAGGGCGACGATCAGCAGCAGCCACTGCGCCGTCTCGTTCGACAGGGCCTTGCCGGTGTACTCGACCCAGACGTCGAAGCCGCCCCAGCCGCCGAGGATCAGAGCTCCGGCGACGGTGCCGCAGAGGAGCGCGAAGAGGGTGCGGCGGGTGGCGACGGCGACCACGAGGATCACCGCGATGGGCAGGAGCGCGAGGGCGCCGAATTCGGGCATGGGGTTCACCTCGGTGTGAAAGGAAAGGGAGGGGGTGGTCGAGCCGGGGGTCAGGGCTCGACGCCGCCGACGACCGTCCGCTGTACGGGCAGGTCGGGGAGGTCGTCGGGTGCGACGTGCAGCGGGTTCTCCGCCCACACGGCGTAGTCGGCGCGGTAGCCGGGGGCGATGCGACCGAGGTCGCCGTCGCCCTGCGCCCGCGCAGCGCCCACGGTGTAGCCGTGCAGCGCCTGGTAGGGGGTGAGCACCTGGTGGGGCTCGAACACCGGGGCGTCGCGGTCGCCGGGGCGGCGGCGCAGCATGGCCCACGCGAGGCCGATCCGGGCGTCGTTCTGCGCGATGGGCCAGTCCGACCCGAGGGCGACCGGGGCACCCGCATCCCAGTAGTCGCGCACGCGCCAGGCCCGGGCGGCCCGGGCGGGGCCGAGGCGCCGCGACCAGTCGTCGGAGGCGTCGGCCTTGCGCCACTGCAGGTGCAGCGGCTGCATCGATGCGGTGATGCCGGCGGCGGCGATGCGGGCGACGTCGCGGTCGGTCGTGGTCTCCAGGTGCTCGATGCGGTGCGGGGCTCCGGTGGCGCAGCGCGCGCCCGCGGCGAGGTAGGCGTCGACGACCTCGCCGACCGCGCGGTCGCCGATCGCGTGGGTCGCGACCTGGAAGCCGGCGTCGGCGTAACGCCGCACGGTGCGGGCGTAGGCGGCGGCGTCCTTCCAGAAGGGCTCCGTGCCGCCGCCGGCCGTATCGGGTTCGTACAGCCACGCGGTGCCCGTCTCGACGACCCCGTCGGCGTACAGCTTCACGACGCCGCCGCGCCACCGCTCGCCGCGGCGGTCGCGCATCCGCAGGTTCTCCGCCGTGCGGTCGGCGTCGAACCCGGGCTCGTGGTCGATCGCGGACACGATGCGGAGGGGCAGACCCGGGCCGTGCTCGAGACCGTCGAGCAGGTCGAGCGTGGCGAAGCCGCCGTCCATGATGGTGCCGCCCGTGAGGCCTGAGTCCCGCAGTCCGCGCAGCAGCTCGTGGCCCGCCGCGAGGGTCTGCGTGCGGTCGAGGGCGGGGGCGGCGAGGCGCACGGGCTCGTACGCCGCGAGCTCGCGCAGCTCCCCGGTCGGCCGCCCGTCGCCGTCGACGACGATGCACGAGGAGTCGTCGGTCTCGCGGGCCCCGGTGATGCCAGCGCGGCGGAGACCCTCGTGACTGGCGAGGGCGGTGTGCCCGTCGAACACGATGAACAGGGCGGGGAGCCCGCGCACGGCGTCGTCGATCGCATCGGCGGTCATGGGGAGCTCGTGGAAGACGTCGTAGTCGAGGTTCCAGCCGCGCACCCAGGGGTCGCGGTCGTCGCGCAGCGCGCGGTCGGCCTCGGCGCGCAGAGCCGCCAGGAAGCCGGTGCCGGTGGTGATGCCGCCGAGGTCGACCCCGGCGGTGAGCTCGAGCCCCTGCAGCGGGTGGAGGTGGGCGTCGATGAGCCCCGGGGTGACCGCGGCTCCCGCGAGGTCGTGGACGACGGTGCGCGGGCCGCGCAGTTCCCGCACGAGCGCGTCGTCGCCCACCGCGAGGAAGCGGCCGTCGCGCACGGCGAACGCCGAGGCCTCCGGGCGGCGGGGGTCCATGGTCACGACGCGCGCGCCGGTGACGATAGTGTCGGCGTCGAAACCCGTCATGGCGTTCTTCCTCGAGCGAATTGAAAGAGTTTCAATAAAGTAGCAGACACCGAGCAGGAGTGAGCCACGATGACGACATCCCCGCGCAGCGTGGGCCGCCCGTCGACCAGGGTGCTCACCGAGGAGCGGATCCTCACGGCGGCGTTCCGGCTCAGCGCCGAGCGCACACCACGGCAGTTCACGATGACGGCGCTCGCGGAGTCCCTGGGCGTGCGCACCTCGGCGCTCTACCACCACTTCGAGAGCCGCGACGCCGTGATCCGGGCGATGCGCGGGCGGATCAGCCGCGACCTCGCCACCCCCGAGCCCGGGGCCCTGCCACTGGAGGATGCGCTCCTCGCCTGGGCGCACAGCTACCGCGACGCCACGATCGCCGCGCCCCAGGCGATGGTCATGCTCGCCACCTCCCCCATCGACGCCGACGAGGGCTCGTTCGCCGACTACGAGCAGATCGCCCGCCTGCTCGCCGACGACGGCTGGCCCACCGACACCATCGTCGACGCGATCGTCGCCCTGGAGTCCTTCATCATCGGATCCGCCCTCGACGCCCTCGCCCCGGCGGACAACATGTCGCCCGGCGACCTCGCCCCCGCCTACCCGACCTTCGCCGAGGCCGAGCGCGCTCGCGCCCGCCTCAGCTCCGACCCCGCCCGCCGCACGTTCGAGATCGGCGTGCGCGCCCTCATCCACGGCCTCACCGCGTGGGCGCGCGCCGAAAGAGCCTCCGACGCCACCGCGTAGGCTGGACGGGTGGCCTCCCCCGCAGCTGACGACTACCTCAAGACCGTCTACGCCCACACCGAATGGCAGGACGCCCCGATCACCCCGTCGGTGCTGGCGGCCAAGCTCGGCATCGCCCCGTCGTCGGTCACCGAGATGGTGAAGAAGCTCGCCGCCGCGGGGCTCGTGTCGCACGTGCCCTACGGTGCCGTGCGGCTGACCGAAGCCGGGACGACCAGAGCCCTCGCGATGGTGCGGCGCCACCGCCTCATCGAGACCTGGCTCGTGCAGGAGTTCGGCTACGGGTGGGACGAGGTGCACGACGAGGCCGAGGTGCTGGAGCACACCATCAGCGACCGGCTGCTCGAGGGCATCGACGCCCGCCTGGGCCGCCCGCGCTTCGACCCGCACGGCGACGCGATCCCCGACGCCGACGGGCACATCGAGCGGGAGCCGTTCGTGCTGCTCGCCGACGCCACAGAGGGGCACAGCGGTCGCGTGCTGCGGGTCGACGACCGCGACTCCGACCTGCTGCGGGCCCTGGAGGCCGAGGGGCTCACGGTCGGCAGCACCGTCGAGGTCCTCGCCGACGGCGTGCGCCTGGACGGCGTCGAGCGAGCCCTTCCCGACGGAAGCGCCGGCGTCGTGTGGATCACCGCCTGAGACCTGCCGGAAACACGCGGCCTCTAGGCTGAGCACATGGCACACCGTGACGACATCGAATGCTGGCTCACCGACATGGACGGCGTGCTCGTCCATGAGAACGACGCCATCCCCGGGGCCTCCGAACTGCTCGCCGGGTGGGAGCGCAACGACATCCCCTACCTGGTGCTGACGAACAACTCGATCTTCACCGCCCGCGACCTCTCCGCCCGCCTGCGGCAGAGCGGCCTGGTCGTGCCGGAGGAGCGCATCTGGACCTCGGCGCTCGCGACGGCCGACTTCCTGGCCCAGCAGCTGCCCGGCGGCTCCGCCTTCGTGATCGGCGAGGCCGGCATCCTCACGGCCCTGCACGAGGCGGGCTTCATCATGACCGAGACGAACCCCGACTTCGTGGTGGTCGGCGAGACCCGCAACTACTCGTTCGAGGCGATCACCAAGGCCATCCGTCACATCATCAACGGCTCGCGGTTCATCGTCACCAACCCCGACGCGACGGGCCCGAGCATCGACGGCGTGCTGCCGGCCACCGGCGCGATCGCCGCGCTCATCACGAAGGCGACCGGCAAGGAGCCCTACGTGGTCGGCAAGCCCAACCCGATGATGTTCCGCTCGGCGCTGAACAAGATCGGTGCGCACTCCAAGAAGACGGGCATGATCGGCGACCGCATGGACACCGACATCGTCGCCGGCATCGAGGCGGGCCTGCACACCGTGCTCGTGATGACCGGCATCAGCGACCGGCGCAGCATCGAGCAGTACCCGTTCCGTCCCGACGAGATCGTCGACTCCGTCGCCGACCTGCTGCCGACCATCACCGCATCGATCCCCACGCTGGACGAGGACTGACGTGGGCGCCCTCGACGACGGCGAGCGGATCGCGGCGGCCGACGCCGCGGCCTGGCGCGCCTGGCTCGAGGAGCACCACGAGCGCACCGCGGGCGTATGGCTGCTGAGCGTGCGCGGCCGCTCCGCCGTCGGCGTCGGCTATGAGGACGCGGTGCGGCAGGCGCTGTGCTTCGGGTGGATCGACGGCCCGGTGCGCAGCTTCGACGACCAGACGAACGGCCAGTGGTTCTCGCCGCGGCGGCCCGGCAGCGGGTGGGCGGCGACGAACAAGGCGCGCATCGCCGAGCTGGAGGCCGCCGGGCTGCTGGCCCCCGCGGGCGTCCGGGCCCTGGAGGTCGCGAAGGCCAACGGCTCGTGGACCCTGCTCGACGGACCGGAGGCGGGCATCGAGCCGCCCGAGCTCACGGCCGCACTCGACGCGGACCCCGCCGCCCGTGAGAACTGGGACGCGTTCCCGAAGTCGGTGAAGAAGTTCGGGCTCACGCACATCGCGATGGCCAAGCGACCGGAGACGAAGGCCGCCCGCATCGCGAAGATCGTGGCGGACGCCGCGGAGGGGAAACGCCCATGACCCAGAACGACCTGCTGTTCCTCGTGCTGATCCTGATCGGGCTCACGTCGCTCACCGTGATCATCGTGCAGTTCGTGCGCTCCCGTCGCGGCCGCGGCTCGGACGACGGGCGTGCCGGCTGGTGGGAAGGCCCCTGGGACGACGACGACCGCCAGCGCTGAGCCCGCGGCCGTCGCCTCCGGCCGCGGTCAGGACGCCAGCGAGGCCCCGGGGATCGCGGCCAGCAGCTCCCGCGTGTACGGGTGCTGCGGGTCGTCGAAGATGCGCTCCGGTGTGCCGCTCTCGACCACGACCCCGCGCTGCATCACGTGCACCTCGTCGGAGATCATCCGCACGACCGCGAGGTCGTGGCTGATGAAGAGGTAGCTGAGGCCGAGGCGCGTCTGCAGCTCCGCCAGCAGATCGAGGATCTGCGCCTGCACCAGCACGTCGAGCGCCGACACGGCTTCGTCGAGCACCACCAGCTCGGGTTCGAGCGCCAGCGCCCGCGCGATCGCCACGCGCTGCCGTTGTCCGCCGGAGAGCTCGTGCGGCAGCCGCTCGGCCATCGCGGCCGGGAGCGCCACCTGCTCCAGCAGCTCCAGGACGCGGGCGTGACGCGAGGCCGCGGTGCCGATGCGGTGCACGCGCAGCGGTTCCGCGATCGACTGCTCCACGGTGAACCGCGGGTCGAGCGAGGCGTAGGGGTTCTGGAACACCGGCTGCACGCGGCGGCGCAGCGCGAACAGCTCCTTGCGGCGCAGCGTGGTGAGGTCGAGCCCGTCGAACAGGATCGATCCGGAGGTGGCGTCCTCCAGCTCCAGCACCATGTTCGCGGTCGTGGACTTGCCCGACCCGGACTCCCCCACGATCGACACGGTCGTGCCGCGGCGGATCGTGAGGCTCACACCGTCGACCGCCGTGAAGGTCTGGGGCTCCCCGGCCTTGGCGCCGCGCACCGGGAACTCCTTGCGCAGGTCGCGGATCTCCACGAACGGCACGGCGTCGGTCGCGGCCGTGCGCGCGGGCAGGGCGTCGCGCCGGGAGGAGAGGCTCGGCGCCGCGGCCAGCAGCTGCCTGGTGTACTCGTGCTGCGGGTTGCCCAGCACCTGGGCGGACGTGCCCTCCTCGACCACGCGGCCCCGGAACATGACCACGATGCGGTCGGCGCGCTCGGCCGCGAGCGCCAGGTCGTGCGTGATGAGGAAGACCGCGGTCCCGAGCTCGTCGGTGAGCTGGTCGAGCTGGTCGAGGATGCGGCGCTGCACCGTGACGTCGAGGGCCGAGGTGGGCTCGTCGGCGATCAGCAGCCGGGGCTTGCACGCGAGCCCCATCGCGATCAGCACGCGCTGGCGCATCCCGCCGGAGAACTCGTGCGGGTACTGCCGTGCGCGCCGGGCGGCGTCGGCGATGCCCACCATCTCCAGCAGCTCGACCACGCGGACCTTCGTCGCCTCGCCGCTGGTGTGACCGTGCACCTCCAGCGCCTCGCCGATCTGCTCCCCCACGCGCATGAGCGGGTTGAGGTTCGACATCGGGTCCTGCGGCACGAGGCCGATCCCGGCGCCGCGCAGCGAGATCATCGCGCTCTCGGGCAGCTCGGTCAGCTCGCGCCCGTCGAAGCGGATGCTGCCCGCCGTGATCACGCCGTTCTCGGGGAGCAGGCGGTTGACGGCGGCGGCGGTCGTGGACTTCCCCGAGCCGGACTCGCCGACCACCGCGACGGTCTCGCCCGCGGCGATGTCGATGTTCACGTCGCTGATCGCGGTGATCAGCTCGGAACCGGTCCGGAAGGCGACGGCGAGGCCGTCGATGCTCAGCACGGGCGGGGTGGTGCTCATGGGGTACTCGTTCCTTCGGGGTCCAGGAGGGCGGGCAGCGCCGCACGCCACAGGGTCTCGGTCGGGGCGATCTCGGCTGCGAGGAGACGGGTGCTCAGCAGCACGGCCGCGGTCCCCGTCGCCGGCACGAGGCCGAGCGCGCAGCCGGTGTAGCCCGGGTGCCACAGCAGGCGCGTGGGGCGGCCGGCGACCGGCACGGTGTCGCTGCGCCAGCCCAGGGCTTGTCCGGCGTCCGGGCCGTCGCGGAAGAAGTCGGCGACCGCGTCGGGGTGCCAGAGGTCGGTGTGCCGGTCGGCGTCGGCGAGCGCGGCGCCGAGCGTGAGCAGATCGTCGACCGTGCCGAACAGGCCCGCGTGCCCGGAGACGCCGCCGAGCGCGTGGAAGCAGTTGCCGTCGTTGACGCTGCCGGCGATCTCGTCCTCCCGCCACGGGAAGTGCCGGCGCGACGTGAGGATCGGGTAGGGGTCGCCCGTGGCCACCATGCGGCGCTCGGCGGCGTCGCCGATGCCGGAAGACGCGACGGGAGGGCCGACGGGGCCGTAGCCCGTGTGCGCGAGTCCCAGCGGCGCGGTGACGAGCTCCCGCACGGCGGCGTCGAGCGGAAGGCCGGTCACCGCGGTGATGAGGCGCCCGAGCAGGATGAAGCCCAGGTCGGAGTAGTGCCGCCCCTCGTCGAGGCCGTAGCGCAACGGCAGGGCGTCCACGACCGCGTCGGCGGGGGCGGGGTCGAGGTACAGCGGCTGCCACTCCCACAGTCCGGCGCGGTGCTGCAGCAGGTGGCGCACCGTGGTGCCGGGAGCGCACGCGGTGCCCGGGAGCAAGCGGTCGACCGGGTCGTCGACGCCGAGGTCGCCCGTGCTCACCAGGCGCAGCAGAGCCGTGGTGGTCGCCGCGACCTTCGACACCGAGGCGAGGTCGAAGGCGGTGTCGCGCGTGACCGGGGTTCCCGCAAGGTCCGCGAGGCCACCCACCGCGACGTCACGCGAGGTGCGCGTGACCACCCCGGCGACCACCGCGCGGGGGGCGGTGTCGCCGCGCATCACCGCCGCGACGGCCCCCGCAGCGCTCGCGCCGCGCACCTGGCCTGCTCCGTGGCCGCTCACGACGCCGTCGCCTCCCCGAGCGTGAGCGAATCGATCGCCGCGACCGGCTCCGGCATGTGCAGCGGGCCGGCGCCGGGCGTGATCGTGCCGAGGATGCGGGGCTCGCGGGCGCCCGTGCCGCCGGGGACGATGGCGGGGACGCCGTGCATCGTGGACCAGCCGATGAGCGCGAGCAGGATCGCCTCCTTGCTGTCGGCGGGAGCCCCCAGCTCGTCGGCCAGCACGACCTCGGTCTCCGGCAGCGCGGCGCGCAGACCCTCGAGGATCAGCGGGTTGCGGCACCCGCCGCCCGAGACCGCGAGGAAGCCGATGCCCGCCGCGGCGACGTCGCGGGCGACCGTGCGGACCGTGAGCTCGGTGAGCGTGCGCACGACATCGGCGACCGGGATGTCGCGGCCCTGCGCGGCCAGGTGCTCGTGCACGTAGCCGAGGTGGAAGTGCTCCTTGCCGGTGCTCTTCGGCGGCGTCAGCGCATAGTACGGGTCGTCGAGGAGGGCCGACAGCAGCGCCTCGTCCACGCGGCCGGTGCGCGCCACGGCCGCATCGTCGTCGTAGCCGAGCGGGTTGAGCCCGTGCTCCACGATGACCGCGTCGACCAGCGCGTTCGCGGGACCGATGTCGTAGGCGACCAGGCCGTCCTGGCGCACGACCGTCATGTTCGAGATGCCGCCGAGGTTGAGGGCCGCCGTGACCCCGGCTCGTCCGCGCAGCAGCAGCTCGTCGAGGAACGACACCAGCGGGGCGCCGTGGCCGCCCGCGGTGATGTCGCGGATGCGGATGTCCGACACCACGGGCACCCCGACCCTCTCCGCGATCCAGGCGGGCTGCCCGATCTGCAGGGTCCCCAGGGCGTGGGCGCCGTCGACCCAGTGGTACACGGTCTGCCCGTGGGAGCAGATCGCGTCGACCCCGCCGACCTGCGCGGCGATGTCGGCCGCGACGTCGGCGAACGCCTGGCCGATGAGGGTGTCGAGCTCCGCGACCTCGGCGAGCGTGGTCGGCGCGGGCGGGAGGGCGGCGATCAGCCGGGCGCGCAGCTCCGGCGCGTACGGCACGCTCGTGGCCGCGAGCACGGTGCCGGTCAGGTCGACGCCGTGGTCGGTGAAGCCCCCGCTGGTCGCGAAGTCGACGACGGCGGCATCGATCCCGTCGTGCGAGGTGCCGGAGATCAGTCCGAGGACGCGCATCAGTTCTCCTCCAGTGCCGTGCGCAGGCGTCCGCCTGCCGCGGTGAGTCGGGTGGTGGCCGCGGCGAGGTCCTCGCCGCGGCGGATCATGATCGACGCGAGCTTCACGTCCCAGGCGGCGGTCTCCAGCGCCGCGACCGCGGTGTCGCGATCGACCTCGGCGATCGTGCGCACCATGCGGATCGCGCGCTCGCGGAGCTTGTGGTTCGTGGCCTTCACGTCGACCATCAGGTTGCCGTAGGCCTTGCCGCCTCGCACCATCGAGATGGTCGAGAACATGTTGAGCACGAGCTTCTGCGCCGTGCCCGACTTGAGGCGGGTGGAACCCGACAGCACCTCGGGGCCGACCTCGACCTCGATGCCGTGCTCGGCGACGGCGCTCAGCGGGGTGTCCGCGTTGCACGACAGCCCGATACCCAGCGCCCCGCGCTCGCGCGCCCGGCGGACGGCCGCGACCACGTACGGGGTGCGGCCGCTCGAGGCGATGCCGATCACGGTGTCGAGCGGGCCGATGCCGGCGGCGTCGATCGCGGCGGCTCCGGCCTCGGCGTCGTCCTCCGCGCCCTCGACCGGGTTCACGATCGCGCCGGGCCCGCCGGCCATGATGGCGAACACCAGCTCGGGCGGCGTGCTGAACGTGGGCGGGCACTCCGAGGCGTCGAGCACCCCGATGCGACCGGGCGTCCCTGCCCCGACGTAGACCAGCCGTCCGCCCCGCGCCATGCGCTCCGCGGTGGCCTCGATGGCCGGGACGATCTGCGGCAGTGCGCGCCGCACGGCCGCGGGCACCGTGGCGTCGGCGTCGTTCATGGTCTGGGCGAGCTCCGCCACGCTCATCTGGTCGAGTCGCGCGTAGCGGGGGTCGCTGGCCTCGGTGGCGAGGGCGCCGAGATCCTCCAGGGTCATCGCTTCCCCCGGTTCCGCGGGTCGAGGCTGTCGCGCAGCCCGTCGCCCAGCAGGTTGAGCCCGACCACGAGCAGCACCACGACCACGCCGGGCGCGATCATGGTCCACGGCGCGATGGTGACGAGCGTGCGCGCCTCGAAGATCATCGAGCCGAGCGACGGCGCGGGCGGCGGCGTGCCGAGGCCGAGGAAGCTCAGCGACGCCTCCGTCAGCACGGCCCACGACAGCGACAGCGTGACCTGCACGATGATGATCGACGTGATGTTGGGCAGCACGTGCCGGAACATCGTGGCCATGCGGCCCTGCCCCGTGCTCTTGGCGGCCTTGACGTACTCGACCTCGCGCAGCGACAGCACCGGGCCGCGCGTGACGCGGATGAAGATCGGCACGTAGACGATCGCGATGGCGACCGCGATCGTGAACCAGTTGCGGTCGAACACCGAGGCGAGCGACAGCGCCAGCAGCAGCGGCGGGAACGCGAACAGGACGTTGGTGACCGCGGTGATCGCACCGTCGGAGATGCCGCGGTAGAAGCCGGCGATGAGGCCGCAGACCGTGCCGACCACGGTCGCGAACGCCACCGCGACGACCGAGATCAGCGCCGAGTTCGCGACGCCGGCGGCCACGCGCGAGAACACGTCGCGGCCGAACTGGTCGGTGCCGAACCAGTGCACGGCCGACGGCGGCTGCAGGCGCGAGGGCGGATCCTGCGCCAGCGGGTCGAAGGGCAGCAGGCCGAACGCCGACACGACGCTGAGCACCGCCAGCAGGAACACGATGATGAGGCCGGCGAGCCCGCTGCGGCTGCGCAGCAGGAGACGCACGCGCTCCATGGTGCGCCCTCCGCCGGGGGCGAGGGCCGGGGTCTGAGAGATGTCGGTCATGCGGCACGCACCCGGGGATCGATGACCCGGTACAGCAGGTCGGTGAGCAGGTTGACGATGACGAAGGCGAGCGCGATCACCAGCACGGTGCTCTGCACGAGCGCGTACTCCTTCTGCTGGATGCCGAGCAGCACCTGACGGCCGATGCCGGGGAGCGAGAAGATCTGCTCCACCACGACGGCGCCGCCGAGCAGGTAGCCGAACTGCAGGCCGGTCATGGTGACGATCGGGACCAGCGCGTTGCCAAGCACGTGGCGCACCTGGAGGCGGCGCGGCGGCACGCCCTTCGCCCGGGCCGTGCGGATGAAGTCGTTCGCGCGGATCTCCAGCACGGCGGTGCGGGTCGTGCGCATGATGGGCGCCGCGATGCCGAAGCCGAGCACGATCGACGGGAGCAGCATCTGCTGCAGGTTCAGCAGCGGGTCGTCGAACAGCCGCGCGTAGCCCTGGCCGTTGGGGTTGAAGCCGAGCGACTGCGCCAGGATCGCCAGCAGTGCCGTGCCGAGCAGGAACGCCGGGATGGAGAGGCCCGCAAGTCCCACGACCTGACCGACGCCGTCGCGGAGCGAGTCCGGCTTGGAGGCCGACAGCATGCCGAGCGGGATGCCGATCGCGAGGGCGATCACGATCGAGAGGATCGCGAGCTCGAACGTGACGGGCAGGGCGGCCGCGGTGAGGTCGAGCACGCTCGTCTGCGCCCGCGACGAGAAGCCGAGGTTGCCGGTGAAGATGTTGCCCAGCCAGGAGAAGAACTGCACGAACAGCGGCTGGTCCAGGCCGTAGTAGGCCTCGAGAGCCTCACGCTGCGCCGGGGTGAGCGCGGCGGCCTCGGTGCCGAGTCCCGAGCTGATCTGGTCGCCGGGGATGGCGCGCAGCATCAGGAAGACGAACACGGCGACCCCGAAGAGGGTGCCGAGGGCTGCGAGGATGCGTCGCAGCACGCTGTTGCGGAGGAGCTGTCTGAACATGCGCGTGTGAGGGTGCCTGTCGTCGGAGGGGGACGGAGGGGGCGCGGGCGGCCGCGCCCCCTCCGGTCCGCTACTGGATGGAGGTGGTCCGCAGGTACTGCAGCGAGCCGTTCGCCATCGGGGTGAAGCCGTCCACGCTGGTGGCGGTGGCCGTGTAGGTGTAGCTGGTGAACAGCCAGATCCAGGCGGCGTTGTCCTCGAGGTTCTCGGAGACCTCGGCGTAGATCTCCTTGCGCTTCTCGGTGTCGGCGGTCTGGCGGCCCTCGGCGAACAGCGCGTCGAGCTCGGGCGAGGAGTACCCCGCGACCTTGTTCAGGTTGCCGGTGCTGGTGAAGTAGCGCCCGTACATGCCGTCGGGGTCGGGGCGTCCGCCGTTGAGGGCGACCGCGGCGTCGAAGTCGGCGGCGATCCAGCGGTCGACGAACGCGCCGGACTCGAGCACCTCGAGGTCGAGCGTGATGTCGGCGTCGGCGAGCTGCGCCTTCAGGTTCTGCGCCTCGTTGACGGAGGTGGCGTACTCGCCCTGCGACACGATCGTCTTGATCGTGACGCCGTCCTCCTTGCCGGCCTTCTTCAGGTACTCGGCCGCCTTGTCGAGGTCGCGCTCGGGGCACGGGCGCGCGTCGGGGTCGGACTTGAACGCCGGCGACGTGATGGGCCCGGTGACCTCGCCCTCGCCGAGCGCGGCGGTCTCCAGCACCTCCTCGCGGTCGATCGCGCACTGGATCGCGAGCCGCACGTTCACGTCGGCCAGGTCGCCGCGCGTGGCGTTGAGCTGAAGGGCGTGGTAGCTGAGCTGCGGGGTCGTGGCGACCTCGACGTTCGCGCCCTCGGCGGTCTGGGCGACCAGCGGGTCGTCGAACACCGCGAGCTGCACGTTGCCGGACTGCATGGCCGACACGATCGACGACTCGTCGGGGATCACGCGGAACTCGACCGTGTCGAGCAGCGCCTTGTCGCCCCAGTAGTCGTCGTTCTTGGCGAGCGTGAGCGACTGGCTGGCGGTGCGGTCCTCGAGCACGAACGGGCCGGTGCCGTTCGGGGTGGTGTTGAGCGCTTCCTCGGTGTCGTCGGAGGAGAGCATGGCCATGTTGATCACGGCGAGGTTGGCGGGCAGGGCCGCGTCGGGGGCGCTGAGGGTGAGGGTGACGGTGGTCTCGTCGGTCGCCTCGACCGCGGTGACGGACGCGAGCGAGCTGCGCGCGACGGCCGCGGTGGCCTCGGCGGCGATCGCGTCGAGGGAGTACTTCACGTCTTCGGAGCCGAACGTGCTGCCGTCGGCGAAGGTGACGCCCTCGCGGAGGTGGAAGGTGACGGTGAGGCCGTCTTCCGAGACGTCCCACGACTCGGCGAGGCCGGGCACCACGTTCAGGTCCTCGTCGAACTCGGTGAGCGTGCCGTACAGGTTCTGCAGGACGTTGACCGCCTGGAACTGCGTGGCCTTCCACGGGAAGAGGGTGTCCGGGTCGCTGGTGACGCCGATGACAAGGTCGCCGCCCGCGGTGCCGCCCTCGGAGGGCGAGGGGTTCGACGCCGGCGCGGAACACCCGGTGATGACGAGCGCCATCGCGACGCCCGCGGCGGAGAGAGCGCCGAATGACGCCCGCCGTACTGTGCTCATGCTGTTTCCTCCTGGCTGGGACCGCGTCGCCCTGGCTGGGTTCAGGCGATGCTGCCTGACGTCCCGTGAACATCGTCGGTCTGGGTGGTACCAAAAGTACACGAAGGTCGCTGTCGGTGTAACAGAAGTTCCTCTACTGTTATGAACACCGATCGGAGAACACATGTCCCACGACGCCGCCCGCGACGACGCCGGCGCTCCCCCCGTGCTGGTGCGCATGCGGGCGATCCGCCCCGAGCTCCGCCCGAGCGAGCAGCGCATCGCCGATCTCTTCCTCGCCGACCCGGCCGCCACCGCCGGCCTCTCGGTCGCCGAGCTCGCCCACCGCTGCGACACCTCCACCACCTCCGTCGTCCGCTTCTGCAAGCGCCTGGGATACGAGCACGTGCGCGAGCTGCGCAACCACGTGCTGCGCGAGGTCGAGCGCGAGACGTACGACACCGCCGCGCTCCCCGCCGTGTCGGGCGACATCGACCGCAACGACACGCTCGCCGACATCGTGGCGAAGGTCTCCCTCGCCGAGACGCTGTCGCTCGCCGACACCGCCAAGGTGCTCGACACCGAGTCGCTGCGCGCCGCGGTCGAGGCGATCACGTCGTCGAGCCGCGTCGACATCTTCGGTGTCGGGGCCAGCTCGATCGTCGGCCTCGACCTCCAGCGCAAGCTCACCCGGATCGGGCGGACGGCCCTGGAGTGGTCCGATCCGCACGCCGCGTGGACCTCCGCCGCCACCCTCGGCCCCGGCAACGTCGCCATCGCGGTGTCGCACAGCGGCGCGACCACCGACACCATCGAGTTCCTCCTCCTCGCCCGCAAGGCGGGGGCCACCACGATCGCGATCACCAACCACGCGGGCGCGCCGCTGGCCGGGCAGGCCGACATCGTGCTGACGACCGCCGCGCGCGAGACTGGCTTCCGCTCCGGCGCGCTCGGCAGCCGCATCGCGCAGCTCATGGTCGTCGACTGCATCTTCATCGGGGTCGCCCAGTCGAACTACGACCGCTCGATGGAGGCGCTGCGCGACACGTTCGCGGCCGTGCACCACGTGCGCGCCAACGGCGCATGACGGGCGCGGACGGCCGGATCCGCCTCGGCCTGTTCAGCGCGTTCGCGGGACTCGGCGTGACCGCGGCGTTCGTCCCCGCCGTGCTGCCCTCGGCGCAGCGGGACATCGGCGCCGACCTCAGCGCCGCGGTGCCCGTGCTCTTCGCCGGGCTGCTGGTGGGCGTGCTGGCCTCGGGTCCGCTGCTGACGCGCAAGCCCCCGCGCACGACACTGCTGCTCGGCAGCGCCCTGCAGGCCGTGGCACTCGTCGCCGCCGCGTGGGCGGGCGATGCGGTCGTGTTCATCGCCGCCGCCGCCGTCGCCGGGTTCGGCTTCGGGCTCGTGGAGGCCTCGGGCTCGGTGGCCGCGAAGGCCGCGAGCACGGGCAGCGCGACCGGGCTGCTGAGTGCGCTGATGGGCACGGTCGCCGTGTGCGCCGCGGCCACCCCGCTCGCGGTGGTGCTGGGAGCGCACACCCGTCCGCTGCTGGCTCTTCTCGCCGCGGTGCCGCTGGTGACCGTGTCGGTGCTCATCGCGCCCGTGCCGACGGTCGCCGCGAAAGCCCCGGCGCCGCGTGACGTGCGGTCGCTCGCGGTGCTGCTGCCGTTCGCGCTCGCCCTGCCGCTCTACGTGGGGGTCGAGACCGTGCTCTCCGGCTGGTCGGCCGTGATCCCGGAGCGCGTGCTCACGCTCGAACCGGCCGCAGCCGCGCTCGGCACCTCCGCGTTCTGGGTCCTGATGGCGGTGGGCCGATTCGGCGCAGCGGCCCTGCGCCGCGCGTCGGTGCCTCCGCTCGCGATCCTGGTCGCGGCCACGGCGGGCGCGGCCGTGCTGATGGGCGTGGCCGGCGCGCTCGTGGGCCCTCAGCCGGTGGGAGCGCTCGTGGCCCTGGCGGCGGTGGTCGTGCTGCTCGCGCCGAGCTACGGCCTGATCCTCGGCCTCGCCCTCGACCGCCTCGACCCCGCACGGAGCGCCGCCGTGACCGGGGCTCTGGTCGCCTGCGGCGCGGTGGGCGGCACCTTCGTGCCCACGCTGATCCTGCTCATCGGTCGGGATCCGGCGGCTCCTGCGACCTTCGTCGTCTCGGCCGTGCTGTGCGCTGTCGTCCCGGTCCTGATGCTCGTGACGTCGCGCTCCGGACGGCACATGTCGGCGACCGGCTGAGGCGCTCCTCCTCCCCCATCCGCGCCTCTCTCCCCTTCCTCACAGATGCCGGGATTCCGGGAGTCGCCACACCCGCAGCGACGTATCGTCGAAGACACACCGCACCCGAGGAGAGCATCCGTGTCCACCGACAGCCTGACGGTCGTCATCAGCGCGATCGGCATCGTGCTCACCCTCGGCACCGGCATGTTCGCCGCCATGGCCTGGGTCGTGCGCCGCATCGATGCCGTCGACGCGAAGCTCACCACCCGCATCGACGCCGTCGACGAGAAGCTCACCACCCGTATCGACAGCGTCGAGGAGAAGCTCACCACCCGCCTCGACGCCGTCGCATCCGACGTCACCGACCTCAAGATCGCCGTCGCCCGCCTCGAGGGACCACCCCGCCACCTGCTGACCGCCACCCGCTGACCCACCCGCACCGCTCGAAGGATCACCGCATGACCACGGACACCCTCGCCATCATCGTGAGTGCGATCGGCATCGTGCTCACCCTCGGCACCGGCATGTTCGCCGCCATGGCCTGGGTCGTGCGCCGCATCGACGCCGTCGACGAGAAGCTCACCACCCGCATCGACACGGTCGAGGACCGCCTCACCACCCGCCTCGACGCCGTCGGCGCCGACGTCACCGACCTCAAGATCGCGGTCGCGCGACTCGAGGGACCGCCCCGCCACCTGCTGACCGCCGCCCGCTGAGGGCGTGCGCGTGAGGGTTCAACGGAGCGCGAGGGCGGCGGCGCCGATGAGGGGCCCTTCGTCGCCGAGGCCCGAGCGCACGGCCCGGGTACGCCGAGAGTACGGGTGCACGGCGTGCGCGGTGAGCGCCTGCTGCACGAGGTCGATGTAGTCGGACGACACCCGGGAGAATCCGCCGCCGATGGCCACCACGTCGAGGTCGACCAGGGTCGCGGCGTCCGCGAGCGCTTCGCCGACCGCGCGGGCCGAGCGCTCGATGGCCGCGCGGGCGATCGCGTCTCCGGCTGCCGCGTCGCGCGCGAGGTCCTCCCCCGTCGCGCCGGTCCACCCCTGCTCCTGCGCCCAGGCGGCGCTCGCGGGGCCGGAGGCGATCTCCTCGAGCGTGAGCCCTCCCTCGCGGCGCACCTGACCGAGGTGACCCGCGTTGCCGGTGGCTCCCGGGATGTAGGCGCCGTTCACCACGAAGCCGCCGCCGACGCCCGTCGACACCACGATCGACAGCGAGGCCCCCGCGTCACGGGTCGCCCCGAGCCACGACTCCGCCAGGGCGAGGGCGCCCCCGTCGTGGCCGAGCGTCGTGGGAAGGTCGCGGCCGAGCACCGCCGTCGCCGCGTCCCGCACCGCCGCCGCGAGGGCGAAGCCGTGCGCGAGCGGCATGTTCACCGGCTCGATGGTGCCCGCGACGCGATCCACCGGACCGGCGCTGCCGATCCCCGCCCCGACGAGTTCCGCATCGGCCGGCAGCGCGGCCAGGGCGTGCCGCACGATCGCGTCGACCGCGGCGGCGAGGGCCGGGGGCGTGGCCTCGCGCCCGGTGGGCTGCCGGCTGCGGCTGCCTTCGACGAGCACGCCGTCCGCCGAGACGAGGGCGGCCTCCATCTTGGTGCCGCCGACGTCGACGGCCAGGGCGTAGCGGGTCACTGCGGGTCGAGCCCGAGGTCGTCGAGGTCGAACGCGGCGCGCCACTCCAGCCCCTCGGCTTCGATGGCCGCCTGCGCTCCGGTCTTGCGGTCGACGATCACGGCGACGGCCACGACCTCGGCGCCCTCCGTGCGCAGCGCCTCGACGGCCTTGAGCGCCGACTGCCCGGTGGTCGACGTGTCCTCCAGCACGACCACGCGCTTGCCCTTCACGTCGGCACCCTCGATCTGACGGCCGCGGCCGTGGTCCTTGGGCTCCTTGCGCACGACGAACGCGTCGAGCGGACGGTCGGTGCCGACCGAGGCGTGCAGCACGGAGTTCGCGATCGGGTCGGCGCCGAGCGTGAGACCGCCGACCGCGACGACGTCGAGGTCGGCGATCAGGTCGAGCATGATCCGGCCGATGGCGGGAGCGGCGCGGTGGTCGAGCGTGAGCTTGCGCATGTCGACGTAGTAGGTGGCCTTCTTGCCGCTGGAGAGGGTGAAGTCGCCGTGGAACACCGCCTCGTCGGTGATGAGGTCGAGGAGGGTCTGGCGGTCTGCGTCGAGTGCGGTCACGGCATCCAGTGTAGGAGGCCGCAACTAGGCTGGACGCATGCGCTTGGCCACCTGGAACGTCAACTCCATCCGCACCCGTGTCGCCCGCACCGTCGAGTTCGCCGTCCGTGAAGACATCGACGTGCTCGCGATGCAGGAGGTGAAGTGCAAGCCGGAGCAGTTCCCCTTCGCCCCCTTCGAGGAGGCGGGCTACCACGTCGAGGTGCACGGCCTGAACCAGTGGAACGGCGTCGCGATCGCCAGCCGCCTGCCCATCACCGACGTGCGCACCGCGTTCGACGGGATGCCCGGTTTCGCCAAGGGTCACGAGGGCCCCGACGCTCCGCAGGAGGCGCGCGCGCTCGGGGTGATGGTCGACGGCGTGCGCGTATGGAGCCTGTACGTGCCGAACGGGCGCTCCCTCGACGACCCGCACTACGCGTACAAGCTGCACTGGCTCGAGCAGCTGAGGCAGTCCACCGCGGCCGAGCTGTCGGCGAACCCCGACCTGCCGCTCGCCCTCGTCGGCGACTTCAACATCATCCCGTTCGACCACGACAACGGCGACCCCGACATCGTGGTGGGCCGCTCGACGCACGTCTCGCCCGCCGAGCGTGAGGCGTTCTTCGCCCTGGCCGACGCCGGTGTCACCGATGTGGTGCGCCCGCTGCTGCCCGAGGGCTACACCTACTGGGACTACCAGCGGCTCAAGTTCCCGCGCAACGAGGGCATCCGCATCGACTTCATCCTCGGTTCGAAGACGCTGGCCGACGCGGTCACCGGCGCCTCGATCCATCGCAACGAGCGCAAAGGCGAGCAGCCCAGCGACCACGTGCCCGTGGTGGTGGACCTCGACTTCGGCGGAGCAGACGCCGACGACGACCTGCCGATGATCTTCTCCTGACGGAGCGCGACGACGTGCGACTGATCGCGACCGATCTCGACGGCACGCTGCTCGACCCCTCCTCCTCCGTGACACGGCGCACCCGCGCGGCGCTCGACGCGGCACGGGAACGGGGCATCCCCGTGGTGCCCGTCACCGCGCGCCAGCCGATCGGACTGCGCGCGATCGCCGCCGACGCCGGATTCGACGGGTGGGCGCTGTGCAGCAACGGCGCCTACGCGGTGCACCTCGGCGACGGACGGATGCTGTTCGCCGAGGAGCTGCCGTCCGACACGATCCGCACGCTCGCCGATGCCCTCCGCGCGAGCATCCCCGGGCTGCTGTTCGCGAGCGTGCGCGAGGGCGGCGAGACCTTCGTCGCGCAGGACGGCTACGCGGCGATAGCGAGCCTGTCCGACCACAAGCGCGATCCGGCGACGATGGGCGGCGTGCCGCTGGAGCAGGTGCTCGCGGCGCCGAGCCTGAAGCTCGTGATCCGCCACCCGGAGCTCGCACCCGCCGCACTGTTCGACACGCTGCGCTCGCTCGGGCTCACCGGCTTCGAAGCCACCCTGTCCGGTGCGCCGTTCGTGGAGGTGATGGCCGAGGGCGTGACGAAGGCGACCGGGCTCGCGCGGCTGTGCGCGCACCTGGACATCGACCGCGCCGAGGTCGTCGCGTTCGGCGACGCGCTGAACGACGTCGAGATGCTCCGCTGGGCGGGGCGCGGGGTGGCGATGGCGCACGCGGAGCCCGTGGTGCGGGACGCCGCCGACGAGGTCACCGCGACCAACGACGAGGACGGCGTGGCGCGCGTGATCGAGCGACTGCTGGGCTGACCCGCCTCAGGCGCCGAACGTGCCGACCTCCGGGGTGCGATCGGTGCGGCCGTAGCGGAGGAGCATCACGCCCGCGTCGTCGACGACCGGCGGTTCGAGCAGTCGCAGCACCGACGGGAGCGCTGCGTCGTCGAACACCTTCTTCCCCGTGCCGAGCAGCAGCGGGTACACCCACAGGTTGAGCTGATCGAACAGCCCCTCGGCGAGCAGGGTGTGCACGAAGTCGATGCTGCCGATCACGTGCACCTCGCGGTGGGTCGCGCGCAGGCGGGCGATCTCGGCGGCCAGGTCGTCGCCCACGCGCGAGCTGCCCTGCCAGTCGAGCGCGAGGTCGGGGTTCCGCGACGCCACGTACTTCGGCACCGCGTCGAAGAGCCGGCCGATGTGGCCCTCCTCGCCGTCGGTGTGCTGCGGCCAGTACGAGGCGAAGATGTCGTAGGTGCGGCGGCCGAGCAGCAGCGCGTCGAGGCCCCGCATGCCCGCGTCGACCTCGGCGCCCATGCCGGGTGAGGGGTAGCCGGCCTGCCATCCGCTGAACCGGAATCCGCCCGAGGTGTCCTCCCCCACGCCGCCGGGGCCCTGGGCCACGCCGTCGAGGGTGCTGAACAGGTCGATCAGGATGCGACCGGGTGCGTCTTCGCTCATGTCACTTCTCCGTTCTCGTCGAGGGATCTTCATCCTCCTCCGCGGCACCCCACGCCCGCAGCGCCTCGATCGCCTCCCGCAGTGCGAGCCCGCGGTCGGTGAGCGCGTACGCCCGGGTGTTGTGCCGGAGCGGCAGTCGCGCGAGCAGCCCGGCGGCCTCCAGCTCGCGCAGGCGCGTGGCGAGGATGTTCGTCGGGACCCCGAGGTCGCGCTGCAGATCGCCGTAGCGCTGGGGTCCGTCGAGCAGCCGCTCCACGATCAGCAGCGCCCAGCGCGCCCCGACCACGCCGAGCGCGGCACCGAGGTCGCTCACGCGTCGACGTCGGCGTCCGGCTTCATCCAGAACGGCGAGTAGTGGTAGCCGTCGGGGTCGTCGAACTGGCGCTGGTACATGAAGGGGTAGTCGTCGGTGTCGCCGATGCGGCCGCCCGCCGCTCTCGCGCGCTCGACCAGCTCGTCGACCGCCTCGCGGCTGCCGAGGTCGAACGAGACGGTGACCTTGGACGGGGTGTCGGGGCCGCCGACGAGCTCATCGACGCCGCCGACGCTGGCGTACATCTCGCGGCTGCCGAGCATGACGTACTGCCCGGGCGCGATGGCGAAGCACGACACGTTGTGATCGGACATCTCCTCGTTGAGGGTCCAGCCGATGGCCGTGTAGAAGGCGGTCGCGCGTTCGACGCTCTCGACCGGGCAGGTGAGGAAGAGGCTCATGCGGTGATACTTGCAAAAAACAAGTGCACGGTCAAGACCCCTCCGCGCCGCCTCCGCCGTCCGGGGGATGCGGCCCCGCCGAACGCCGCCCTACGGTGGAGGGATGCCCTTCACCCGCACGCCGACCGAGCGCGACCGCCGCGGCGACCTGCTGCTCGCCGGGGTGCTGTTCGTCGGCGCGATCCTGAGCGCCGCGCTCTCCTCCATCGCCCAGGTGTACGGCGACGAGCAGGCCCCGCTGTGGACCGCCCTCCTCTACGCCGTCGTGGTGTCCGGTCCGCTCGCGTTCCGTCGACGCTGGCCCGGCACCGTGGCCGTGGTCGTATCCGTCGCCTACTTCGCGGCCGTCACGATCCGGGTACCGGAGATCTACGTCGGCAACATCGCGATGTTCATCGGCCTCTACACCGTCGGCGCGTGGATGAACGACCGGCGCCGCGCCCTCATCGTGCGCGTGGCGATCATCGTCGGCATGTTCGTGTGGCTGCTCCTCACGATGTACCGCGACGCGATCAGCGAGGCGGACAAGGCCGAGGTGGTCGCCGGGGCGATGTCGCCCTACGTCGCCTTCATGCTGATCCAGATCCTGCTCAACGGGCTCTACTTCGGCGGGGCGTACTACTTCGGCGAACGGTCCTGGGCCGCCGCCGAGCAGCGGTCGGTGCTGGAGCAGCGCACGACCGAGCTGGAGCGCGAGCGCGAGGTGACGGCGGCGCAGGCCGTCGCCCTCGACCGGGTGCGCATCGCCCGCGAGCTGCACGACGTGGTCGCCCACCACGTCTCGGTCATGGGCGTGCAGGCCGGCGCGGCGCGCCTGGTGCTGGCCCAGGACCCCGCGCGGGCCGCCGAGATCCTCTCGGGCGTCGAGGGCTCGGCGCGCGACGCGATCCACGAGCTGCGGCAGCTGCTGGAGACGCTGCGCACGCCCGGCGGCGAGACCGCGGACGGCGCCTCGACGCTCGGGCTCGACGACATCGCCGAACTCGCGGAGGCCTCGACGGCCGCGGGACTCCCCACCGCGTACACGGTCGTCGGCACTCCGACCGCGGTGCCCTCGGTGGTCGCCGTGAACCTCTACCGCATCGCCCAGGAGTCGCTCACGAACGCCCGCCGTCACGCAGGACCGGGAGCCACGGCCGATGTGCGGGTGCGCTACGACGACGACGGCGTCGAGGTGGAGGTCGTGAACACCGGCCGCGCGATCGCCCAGTTGCGACCGGGCCTCGGGCAGCTCGGGATGCGGGAGCGCGCGACGGCCTCGGGGGGCACGCTGGAGGTGGCGCCGCGGCCGCCCGGCGGGCTGCGCGTGCGGGCCCGGGTGCCCCTCGCCCCGGTCGCGGCGGGAGCGAGCCGATGAGCGCCGACGCCATCCGCGTGCTGCTCGTGGACGACCATGCGCTGCTGCGCACCGGGTTCCGCACGATCCTGGAGACGCAGCCCGACATCACGGTGGTGGGCGAGGCCTCGACCGGAGCGGAGGCCGTGGCCCAGGCGTCCGCCCTGCTCCCCGACGTCATCACGATGGACGTGCAGATGCCCGACATGGACGGCATCGAGGCCACCGAGCGGATCGTCGCGGATCCGGCGGTCCGCGCGGCCATCGCGATCATCACGACGTTCGACCGCGACGACTACCTGTACCGCGCGCTGGATGCCGGGGCCAGCGGCTTCCTGCTGAAGAACGCCGGGGCGGAGGACCTGATCGCCGCGGTCCGCGCCCTCGCCGCGGGTGACGGCATGCTGGCGCCCGAGGTGACGCGGCGCGTGCTCGCCCGGTTCTCCGCGGGGCCCGCGTCGCCCGCGCCGGTGCCGAGCTCCGCACGCACGACCCCCGCGCTCGCCGAGCCGCTCACCGAGCGGGAGGCCGAGGTGCTCGCGCTGCTCGCGGATGCCCGCAGCAACGGCGAGATCGCGCGGGCGCTGTACATCGGCGAGGCGACCGTGAAGACGCACGTGTCGCGCATCCTGCAGAAGCTCGGCGCGCGCGACCGGGTGCAGGCCGTGGTGCTCGCGCACCGGCTCGGGCTCGCCTGACGCGGCCGGGGACCGGGCTCCGCGATAGCCTCTGAGCCATGCCGGAAACCGCTCCCCTGTCGCGCCCGATCCTGGCCGGGGTGGTCACGGCACTGGTCGGTTTCACGAGTTCGTTCGCCGTGGTGCTCGCGGGACTCGACGCGATGGGCGCGACCGCGGCGCAGGCGGCCAGCGGGCTGCTGGCGGTGACGGTGACCATGGGCATCGCGTGCGTGGTGCTGGCGTGGCGCTACCGGATGCCGATCACGGTCGCGTGGTCGACCCCCGGCGCCGCGCTGCTGGCCTCCACCGGGGCGATCGAGGGCGGATGGCCGGCGGCGGTCGGGGCGTTCCTGGTCACCGCGGCCCTGATCCTGCTCACGGCGCTGTGGCCCGCGCTCGGCGCCCTGATCGCCCGTATCCCTCCGTCGATCGCGCAGGCCATGCTCGCCGGGGTGCTGCTGCCGCTGTGCCTCGCACCGATCACGGGCGTCGTCGCGAACCCGTGGGGCGTGGTCCCGGTCGTGCTCACGTGGCTGGTGTTCGCGCGCCTCGCGCCGCGCTGGGCGGTGCCGTTCGCGTTCCTCGCCGCGGCCGCGGTGGTCGCGGTGACCCTGGTGGCGGAGGGCGACGCGGTCGACCCCGCGGTGCTGCTGCCCCGGGTGGAGCTGACCGCTCCGGTGTTCACGGTCGGGGCGCTCGTGGGCGTCGCGCTGCCGCTGTTCATCGTGACCATGGCCTCGCAGAACGTGCCGGGCATCGCGATCATGCGCAGCTTCGGGTACGAGGTGCCGTGGCGTCCCGCGATGCTCGTGACCGGGCTCGGCACGGCGCTCGGCGCCACCGCGGGCGGACACGCGATCAACCTCGCCGCGATCAGCGCGGCCCTCGCGGCCTCCCCCGATGCCGATCCCGATGCGCGGCGCCGCTGGGTCGCCGGGATGTCGACCGGGGTGTCGTACCTGGTGCTCGGCGGGTTCTCGGCGGCCTTCGCGACGCTCGTGGTGCTGGCCCCCCAGGCCGTGATCCCCGCCGTGGCCGGGCTGGCGCTGTTCGCCGCGTTCGGCTCGGCCGTGCAGCAGGCGATCGACGACCCCGGCGAGCGCCTGCCCGCCGTGGTCACGTTCCTCGTCGCCGCGTCGGGCATCGCGGTGCTGGGTGTGAGCGCCGCGTTCTGGGCCCTCGTCGCCGGCCTCCTGGTGCGCACCGTGCTGCACGCCTTCCACCGCTGACCCCCTCCGCCCCACGGCTGAGGAGGGAAGGTCCGCCGCACGGGGGATGCCCTGGAACACGGTGCTCCGTAGCGTGAGGGGCATGACAGGACTGCTCGAACTCTCCGGCATCACCAAGAGCTACGGCTCTCGGCGCGTGCTCGACGACGTCTCCTTTACGGTCGCCCCCGGGCGCCTGACGGGCTTCGTCGGCGGCAACGGGGCCGGCAAGACCACCACCATGCGGATCGTCCTCGGACTGCTGTCGTCGGACGGCGGCCGCGTCGACCTCGATGGCGCCCCGCTCACCACCGCGGACCGCCGCCGCTTCGGCTACATGCCCGAGGAGCGCGGCCTGTACCCGAAGATGAAGGTGCTGGAGCAGATCGTGTATCTCGCGCGGCTGCACGGCTTCGCCAAGCAGGATGCCACCGCGCGCGCGACCGCGCTGCTCACGGAGCTCGGGCTCGGGGAGCGGCTGAACGACACGATCGAGTCGCTGTCGCTCGGCAACCAGCAGCGCGCGCAGATCGCCGCCTCCCTCGTGCACGACCCCGAGGTGCTGATCCTCGACGAGCCGTTCTCCGGGCTCGACCCGCTCGCGGTCGACGTGGTCGCCGGCGTGCTGCAGTCGAGCGCCGCGAAGGGCGCCTCGATCCTGTTCTCCTCCCATCAGCTCGACGTGGTGGAACGCCTGTGCGACGACCTCGTGATCCTCGCCGGTGGCACGATCCGCGCCGCGGGCTCGCGTGACGCCCTGCGCGCCGAGCACGCCCGCGACCGCTACGAGCTGGTGTCGGCGGGTGACGCGGGCTGGCTGCGCACCGAGCCGGGTGTCACGGTGATCGACTTCGAGGGCGGCTACGCCCTGTTCGACGCCGACGGTCCGGAGACGGCGCAGCGCGTGCTGCAGTCGGCGGTCGCCCGGGGCGACGTCGCGAGCTTCGCCCCCAAGCACCCGTCCCTCGCCCAGATCTTCAAGGAGGTCATCCAGTGAGCGCCCCCACCCCCTCCCCCACGCGCACGCCCAGCGGCATCTGGCTCGTCGCGGAGCGTGAGATCGGCTCGAAGCTGCGCAGCAAGGCGTTCCTCATCTCCACCGGGATCCTGCTCGTGCTCGCCCTCGCGGGTGTCCTGTTCGGCGGTTTCGCGAGCAAGAACACCGAAACCATGCCGGTCGCGGCGACGGCCGACACCGCCTCGGTCGTCTCGGCGATCCCGAACGTCGAGGTCACCACGGTCGCCGACGAGGCCGAGGCGGAGGAACTGGTCCGCGCGGAGAAGGTCGACGCGGCCGTGCTCCCGGCGAGCGGCACCGAGGGTCACACGGGTTACTCGATCGTCGCCCTGCAGGATGCTCCCGGCTCGCTGGTGTCGGCACTGTCTCTGTCGCCCGAGGTCGTGATCCTGGAACCGGTCACCACCAACCCGCTGCTGCGGTACTTCATCGCGATCGCGTTCGGCCTGGTGTTCATGATGGCCGCGGCGACGTTCGGCGGCACGATCGCGCAGAGCGTCGTCGAGGAGAAGCAGACCCGCGTGGTGGAGGTGCTGCTGTCGGCCATTCCCGCGCGCACCCTGCTGGCCGGCAAGGTGGTCGGCAACACGGTGCTGGCGATGGGGCAGATCCTCGCGCTGGCGGCCGTGGCGACGATCGGCCTGATCGTCACGGGTCAACGCGAGGTGCTGACCACGCTCGGTGCCCCGATCCTCTGGTTCGCGGTGTTCTTCCTGTTCGGGTTCATCCTGCTCGCGGCGATGTTCGCGGCGGCGGCCTCGATGGTGTCGCGCCAGGAGGACATCGGCTCCACGACCACCCCGATCACGATGCTGATCATGGCGCCGTACATCCTGGTGATCGTGTTCAACGACAACCCGCTGGTGCTGACGATCATGTCGTACGTGCCGTTCTCCGCCCCGGTCGGCATGCCCATGCGGCTGTTCGTCGGCGAGGCGCAGTGGTGGGAGCCGCTGCTGAGCCTCGTGATCCTGCTCGCGAGCTGCGTGGCCGCGATCGTGATCGGCGCGAAGATCTACGAGAACTCGCTGCTGCGGATGGGCTCGCGCGTCAAGCTCTCCGAGGCCCTGCGCGGCTGATCCCGCACGAGGAAGCCCCCTGCACCGCGGAGGTGCAGGGGGCTTCGGCGTGTGTGCGGCGGCGGGTCAGATGACGCCGTCGGACAGCGAGGTCGGGTTGCCGAAGCGGTGGTTGGTGATCGACACGGCCTGCTCGTGCAGGAACGGCAGGATCTCCACGCGACCAGCACCCGTCACCGCGTGCGACCACACGGCCACATCGGGCGAGCCCTCGAGCGCCTGGTACAGCGCCGTGGCGTCGCCGCCCACGAGCCGCACGCGCTGCCACGACCGGGCGCCCTTCGCGTAGCGCTTGGTCCAGGCCGCGTCGGACTCCGTCTTCACGGCGACCCCGGCGCCGGAGAGGGCCTTCGTCACGCGCGACGGCAGCGCCGCGGCCGACACGGTGAACGGGCTGCCGCTGCGCAGGGCGGCCGCGAGCACACGCACACCGTCGACGAGCGTCGCGCCCTCCGCGAGGCGCACGTCGACGGCGACCGGGCGGTAGCGGAACACGTTGCGCTCGACCCCGAGGCCGGACTTGTCGCTGACCGCCCCGAACTCGTCCACCCAGGCGCGCTCGTCGGAGGCGGCCGCGCGGTGCAGCCACTCGATCGCGGCCGGGTCGAGCTCGGGCGCGGCGGCCTCGAGCAGCCCCGACACCGCGGGGGTCACGGCGGCACCGGGCGCGGCGGCGGGCAGCTCGGCCGCCCGCCACTCGCCGAGACCGAACAGGTAGTTCGGGCCGCCCGCCTTGGCGCCGGCGCCCACGGCCGAGCGCTTCCACCCGCCGAACGGCTGCCGCTGCACGATCGCGCCGGTGATGCCGCGGTTCACGTACAGGTTGCCCGCCTCGACCCGGTCGAGCCAGGTGGCGACCTCGGCGGAGTCGAGCGAGTGCAGGCCGGCGGTGAGGCCGTAGTCCACGGCGTTCTGCAGGCGGATGGCCTCGTCGAGGTCTTTCGCGTGCATGATGCCGAGCACGGGGCCGAAGAACTCCGTGAGGTGGAAGTACGAGCCCTCGCGCACACCGGTCTTCACGCCGGGGGTCCACTGCTTCCCCTCGTCGTCGAGCTTGCGGGGCTCGACCAGCCAGCGCTCGCCCTTGTCGAGCGTGGTGAGCGCCGTGAGCAGCTTGCCGTTCGCGGGTTCGATGATCGGGCCCATCTGCGTGGCGGGGTCGTCGGGGAGCCCCACGCGCATCGAGGTCACGGCGTCGACGAGCTGCCGCTCGAACCGCTTCGAGTCCGCGACCGAGCCCACGAGGATCGCGAGGGAGGCGGCGGAGCACTTCTGTCCCGCGTGGCCGAAGGCGCTGCGGGCGACGTCGGCGGCGGCCAAGTCGAGGTCGGCGGAGGGCGTGACGATGATCGCGTTCTTGCCGCTGGTCTCGGCGAGCAGCGGCAGGTCGGCCCGGAACGAGCGGAACAGCCGCGCGGTCTCGTAGGCGCCGGTGAGGATGACCCGGTCGACCTGCGGGCTGGCGACCAGGCGGGTGCCGAGGTCGCGCGAGGCCAGGTCGACGAGGGCGAGGAGGTCGCGCGGCACACCAGCGGCCCACAGCGCCTCCACCATCACGGCACCGCAGCGCTGCGTGAGCTTGGCGGGCTTGATGATCGCACCGGAGCCCGACGCGAGGCCGGCCAGCACACCGCCCGCGGGGATCGCGACGGGGAAGTTCCAGGGCGGGGTGACCACGGTGACCTTCGACGGCACGAACTCCGCGCCCGTCACGGCCTCCAGGTCCTTCGCGCGCTCGGCGTAGTAGTGCGCGAAGTCGATGGCCTCGCTCACCTCGGGGTCGGCCTCCGCGATGGTCTTGCCCGCCTCGTTGGCCATGATCTCGATGAGCTGTCCCCGGCGCGCGGCGAGCTCGTCGCCCGCGCGGTGCAGCACGGCGGCACGCTCGGCGGCAGGCAGCGCCGCCCACCGCTCGGCGGCGGCGGTCGCGGCGCTGAAGACCGCGTCGAGCTCGGCCTCGGTCTCGATGCGGGCGGCGGCGATCGCGTCACGCCCCAGCGTCGTGGAGACGGAGCGGCGCAGGATGTCGCGACCCCAGGCGCGGTTCGCGGCGAGCGCGGGGTCGCTGTCCGGCTGGTTCGCGAAGCCCTCGGTCACGCCGGCGGGGCGCTCGTCCGCCCGGTTCTGCGTGCGGTGCGGTGCCGGAACCCGCTGCGACTCCGGCAGCCCGGCGTCGGCGGCGAGGGCGGCGAGGGAGCGCTCGAACCGCTCGCGCTCGCGCGTGAGCAGGGTCGGGTTCGACGCGAGTTCGAACACGGCCGACATGAAGTTCTCCGGGCTCGCGTTCTCCTCCAGGCGGCGCACGAGGTAGGCGATCGCGACGTCGAACTCGGCGGGGTTCACGACCGGCGTGTAGAGCAGCAGGCGGCCGACGTCCTTGCGCACGGCCTCGGCCTGACCGGTCGCCATGCCCAGCAGCATCTCGTACTCGACCGCGTCGGTCACGCCACGCGCCTTCGCGAGGAGCCAGGTGTAGGCGATGTCGAACAGGTTGTGTCCGGCGACGCCGATGCGCACCGCGTCGAGGCGCTCGGGGGTCATGGCCCAGTCGAGCACCCGCTTGTAGTTCGTGTCGGAGTCCTGCTTGGTGCCGTAGGTCGCGAGCGGCCACCCGTGCACGGTCGCGTCGACCTCTTCCATCGCGAGGTTGGCGCCCTTGACGACGCGGACCTTGATGGGCGCCCCGCCCTTGGCCCGGCGGGCGGTGGCCCACTCCTGCAGGCGCTGCATGGCACCGAGCGCGTCGGGCAGGTAGGCCTGCAGCACGATGCCGGCCTCGAGGTCTTCCAGCCCGGGCTGGTCGAGGATGCTCGTGAAGGCCGCGATCGTCAGGTCGAGGTCGCGGTACTCCTCCATGTCGAGGTTGATGAACTTGGCCTTGCCCGCAGCCTCCGCCTTCGCGGCGAGCCGGTAGAGCGGCGTGAGCTTCTCGACCACGTCGGCGACGGCCTCGTCGAACGACCACATCGACAGCTGGCTGACGACGCTCGACACCTTGATCGACACGTAGTCGACGTCGGGGCGGGCGAGGAAGTCGTACGTGCCCTGCAGGCGGCGGCCGGCCTCGCGCTCGCCCAGCACGGCCTCGCCGAGCAGGTTGAGGTTCAGGCGGTTGCCGGTCTTGCGCAGCTTCGCGATCGCGGGCCCGAGCTTCGACGGGGTGGCGTCGAGCACGAGGTGGCCCACCATCGCCCGCAGCACGCGACGCGAGATGGGGACGACGACGCCGGGGAGCTTGGGCGCCCAGAAGCCGCCGGCCTTGATCGCGGCACGCAGGTAGCCGGGCAGCAGCGTGGGGGTGATGTCGCTGAGCTCGGCGAGCTTGCGGCCGGCGACGCGGAGGTCTTCCGGACGCATGACGCCGTCGACGAAGCCGACCGTGAAGTCGAGACCGTTCGGGTCTTTGAGCACCTCGGAGAGGCGCTGAGCGGCGGGCTCGACGGGGTGGGTCTCGCTCTCGGCGAGCCAGCGCTGCACGAGTGCGGCGACCTCTTCCGTGCGGGGCGTGGTGTCGTCGATGACGGTCATGGGCGGGGTTACCTTCCTCGGCAGCGCACACCCGGGTGACGTGTGCGGCTGGATCATTGTCCAGCCGCTCGGTAGGCTCCGTCTATCAACCGATTCGAGTGGATTCTGTTCACTCAGACTTAACAGACGCGAGGCCCGTGCTCGACATCACCCGCCTGCGCATGCTCGTGGAGCTGTCGCGTCGTGGCACGCTCTCCGCGGTCGCCGACGCACTGTCCTACAGCAAGGCCTCGGTGTCGCAGCAGCTCGCGGCCCTCGAGCGCGACGTGGGCGTCCCCCTGCTGCGCCGGGTGGGGCGCGGCGTGCAGCTCACCCCGCAGGGCACCGTGCTGGTGACCGAGGCGATCGGCATCCTCGACCAGCTCGAGCACGCCAGGGTCGCGGTCGCGGAATCGCTCACCGAGGTGACGGGGACCGTGCGTCTGGCCGTGTTCCAGTCCACCGCCCACTCGCTCCTGCCCCGCGCCCTCGCCGCGCTCGCGGAACGTCACCCCGCCCTCCGGGTCGAGGTGACCGAGCGCGACCCGGAGTCCGCCCTCGACGCGGTCTCCGGCCGGGAGGACGACCTCATCCTCGCCGAGCAGTATCCGGGGCACAGCCGTCCGATCCACGCCGATCTCGACCGGGTCGCGCTCGCGCACGACGCGATCGCGCTCGCCCGGCGCCCCGGTTCCCCCGCGCACGGCGACCCCGCGACGACACTCCGGTCGACCAGCACGGCCCCCTGGGTGCTGGAGCCGGCGGGCACCGCCTCGCGCGCGTGGGCCGAGCAGCTGTGCCGCACCGCGGGGTTCGAACCGGACGTGCGCTTCGAGCTCGCCGACCTCACGGCGCACATCCGCCTGATCCACGCCGGGCTGGCGGTCGGGCTGCTCCCCGAGCTGGTGTGGGCGGGCGACACCCCGACCGTCGACCTCTCCCCGCTGCCGCGCTCCCCGCGCCGCGAGATCTTCTCCTCCGCGCGACGGGTGTCGGCCGCCGCCCCGTCGATCCGCGCCGTGCGGGCGGCCCTCGCCGACGCCGCCTCGCACAACCTCCTCGACTGATCCGCCCGGTCATCCGCGAGGAGGACGCGCCCCGGAGGGCCCCGGGCTATCCTCGGCAAGATGTCGCTCTTCCCTCCCCGCCTCCCGGCCGCCCGGCACTTCGCCCTCACCTGGGGCATCACGGAGCAGTACGGGGGGATGACGAGCGCGATGCTGCGCCGGTCCCGCTCGTTCCGCCGGATCGGGGGCGTCGACGTCGACCTGCTGACCCTCGACGACGGCCCCGACTACCCCGAGCTCTCGGAGCGGCTGCGGGCGAAGGGCGAGCTGATCGACGGGCTGCGCATCCGCAACCTGTGGGACGAGCTGCGCGCCACCCCGCCCGCACCCCGGGGCGTCATCCCGACGCTGCCGCCGCTGCTGGCCCCGGAAGACGACGACACCGTGCGCGAGCACGACGGCGTGGTGCTCAGCCGCGCACGCCGAGACGGGGACGGACACCTGTCGGTCGACCGGTTCCGCCGCGACGGCTCCCTCCTGGCGACCGAGCGCGAGGGGGCGGAGCGGCGCGTGGTCGTCTACGGCGTCGACGGGACCCCGCTGCGCTCCTGGCGCACCAGCTGGGGGCTGTACCGCTGGTGGTTCGACCGCCTGACGGCGGGGCGCGCGAGCTTCCTGCTGGTCGACTCGAAGACCGCCGCGCGAAAGGGCGCGTGATACCGCCGTGACCACGTGACGACCCTGCACGTCGTGCACGCCTCGCACCGGGTGGCCGGACGCCCGCGGACGCTCCGCGCCTCCCGGGAGGGCGTCCTGCGACGCGCGGGAGACTTCGACGAGATCGTGGTGCTGACCGAGCGGCAGCGCAGCGACCTCGTGGAAGACCTGGCCGCCCTGGGCGTGCAGGCCCGCGTGCGCACGATCCCGAACGAGGTGACGCTGCCGCCCGCGGTCTCCGCACCCCGTCCGGCCACCCGCGGCGTGGTGGTCGCGTCGCTGGACAAGCGCAAGCGCCTGGGCCACGCGATCGAGGCGCTCGCGAAGGCCCACACCGCGGACGCCCGGATCGAGGCCGACGTCATCGGCGAGGGCCCGGACGAGCCGAAGCTGGCCGCGCGCATCCGCGATCTCGGCGCCGAGGAGTGGATCCGGTTGCGCGGCTTCGACCCGCACGCACGGGAGGAGTTCGCGACCGCCGGGTTCAGCCTGCTCACGTCGACGTCGGAGGGGCTGCCCCTCGTGCTCGTGGAGAGCATGGCGGCCGGGTGCATCCCGCTCGCCTACGACATCCGCTACGGCCCGGCCGACATGATCCGCGACGGGGTGAACGGCTTCCTGCTCCCCGAGGGCGACGTGGACGGGCTCGCCCGGCGGATCGCGGAGCTCGCCGCGATGCCGCCCGGGCGGGTCGAGGGCATGCGGAGGAAGGCGCGGGCCAGGGCGGCCGAGTTCTCCGACCGGGCGATCACCCGACGGTGGGCGCGCGAACTCCGGGCCGCGTACGACGCGAAGCTGCTGACGGCCGCACGGGAGCAGCCGATGGGCGTGCGGGCGCGGCGACTCGCGGGCGTGGTGCGGCGCCGGGCCCGGTGGGCGCTCGGCCGCTGAGCATCCGCCGCTGACGCGCGGGAATATGCATGCGCATGTATGAGTTGGGTGGGGAGTAGCCCGGACGACGGCGTCCGATCCATCCCACCGTCCGAAAGGCACTTCCGTGAGCACTCCCGTCATCGACCGCACCGCCCCGACCGAGCACCCCGTCCTCGACGTCCTCGCCGGTCGCTGGAGCCCCCGCGCCTACGACGCGCAGAACGCGATCGACGAGGACAAGCTCGCCACCGCCCTGGAGGCCGCCCGCTGGAGCCCCTCCGCCAACAACACCCAGCCCTGGCGCTTCCTGGTCGCCCGTCGCGGCACCGCGCTCCACGCGCAGATCGTCGACGCGCTGATGGGCTTCAACCAGGCGTGGGCCGGCAACGCCGCGGCGCTGATCGTCGCGATCGCCGAGACCGAGACCGCCGACGGCACGCCGCTCACCCACGCCCTGTACGACCTCGGCCAGGCCGTCGCCCACCTCTCCGTGCAGGCGCACCATGACGGCCTCGTCGTGCACCAGATGAGCGGCTTCGACTCGGAGGTCGTGCGCGAGTTCGCCGACCTGGAGCCGCGCTTCACCCCCACCACCGTCATCGCGCTCGGCGAGCTGGGCGACATCGCCGCGCTGCCCGAGCCGCTGCAGGAGCGCGAGGTCGCGCCGCGCGTGCGTCGCCCGATCGCGGAGACCGTGCTCCTCAGCGCCTGAGTTGAGCGCTCACCGGCGGCTCCGCCGCGACGAGGCCCGGTCCCCGCACGGGGCCGGGCCTCGCCGTATCGGGCGGACTTTTGTGAGGGGTGCGGCACGACCCCCCGCACCTACAATCGTCGGCATGGCATTCCAGCGCAGGGTCAAGTCCGTCGAGCAGTCGATCGCCGAGACCCACGACGAGCAGAGATCGCTGAAGCGATCCCTCGGCGTGTGGGATCTCGCCGTCATGGGTGTCGCGGTCGCGGTCGGCGCCGGCATCTTCTCCGTCGGCGCCGAGGCTTCCGCGCGACACGCGGGCCCGGCCGTCATCATCTCGTTCATCATCGCGGCGGCCGTCTGCGGTCTCGCGATCCTCTGCTACGCGGAGTTCGCCTCCTCCATCCCGGTGGCCGGGTCCGCATACACGTTCACGTACTCGACGCTGGGCGAGTTCCTGGCCTGGATCATCGGCTGGGATCTCATCCTCGAGATGCTGATGGCCTCCGCGGTGATCGCCAAGTACTGGGGCGTCTACCTGGGCGACGCCGTGTCGCTGTTCGACCTGCAGATCCCGATGACGCTGCAGCTCGGCCCGCTCAGCTTCGACTGGGGTCCCGTCGTGATCGTGGCGATCTTCACCGTGCTGCTCGCGCTCGGCACGCGGCTGTCCAGCCGCGTCAACAGCGTGTTCACGGTCATCAAGGTCGCGATCGTGCTGTTCGTCATCGTCGTGGGGCTGTTCTTCATCAACGGCGCCAACTACACCCCGTTCGTGCCGCCGGCGCAGGAGGGCGTCGCCTCGGAGAGCGCCTGGACGCAGTCGCTGTTCTCCTTCATGACCGGCGCCGACCCGTCGATCTACGGCGTGTTCGGGATCCTCAGCGGCGCGGCCCTGGTGTTCTTCGCGTTCATCGGGTTCGACGTCGTCGCCACCAGCGCCGAGGAGACGAAGGACCCCAAGCGCACCGTGCCGCGTGGCATCATCCTCGGGCTCGTGATCGTGACCGTGCTCTACGTGCTGGTCGCAATCGTCATCACCGGGATGGTGTCGTACACCGAGCTGGCCAAGCTCGACGAGCCGTCGCTGTCCAGTGCGTTCGAGCTGGTCGGGGCGACGTGGGCGGCGCAGGTGATCGCGATCGGCAGCCTCGTGGGGCTCACCACGGTGGTCATGGTGCTGCTCATGGGTCTGGCGCGCGTGGTCTTCGCGATGAGCCGTGACGGCCTGCTGCCCCGCTCGCTCAGCGTGACAGACGCCAAGCGCGGCACGCCCATCCGCATCCAGCTGATCGTCGGGGTGGTGATCGCGATCATCGCCGGATTCACCGACGTGCAGGTGCTGGGCGACATGATCAACATCGGCACCCTCTCGGCGTTCGTGCTCGTGAGCATCGGGGTGCCGATCCTGCGCAAGAGCCGCCCCGACCTGGAGCGGCCGTTCACGGTGCCGCTGTCGCCCTGGCTCCCGTGGATCTCCGCGATCGCCTGCTTCTGGCTGATGCTGAATCTCAGCACCGAGACCTGGGTGCGGTTCGCGATCTGGCTCGCGCTGGGCCTGGTGATCTACTTCGCCTATTCCCGCCGGCACTCGCTGATCGGCCGGGAGCTGGAGCGCGACGCCCTCGGCGGCCTCCGCAGCCGCCCGTCGGACTGACGGCGAAGAGCCCCGCCCCGGGTTTCCGGGACGGGGCTCTCGTGTGGTGACGGAGTCTCAGTCGTCGAGCAGCTCGGCCTCGATCACGTCGTCGTCGTCCTCCGCGGGCTCGGGCTCAGGGGTCGTCGACGTGAGCACGAGTCCCGAGCCGTCGGCCGCCACGTCCACGCGGACGGTGTCGCCGTCGCGCACGCCACCGGAGAGCAGCGCCGTGGCCAGCTTGTTCTGCACCTCGGTCTGGATGAGCCGGCGCAGCGGCCGCGCACCGAACATCGGGTCGTAGCCGCGTTCGGCGAGCCACGCCCGGGCGTCCGGGGTGACGGCGAGCGTGAGCCGGCGGTCCTTGAGCCGGTCGTGCAGCTGGTCGACCGACAGCTCCACGATCTGCGCGAGGTCGTCCTCGCTCAGCGCGCTGAACATCACGATGTCGTCGAGCCGGTTGAGGAACTCCGGGCGGAACGCCTGCCGCACCAGCGCCATCACCTGCTCGCGCTTCTCGTCGGGCGAGAGCACGGGGTCGATGAGGATCGGCGAGCCGAGGTTCGAGGTGAGGATCAGGATCACGTTCGAGAAGTCGACCGTGCGACCCTGGCCGTCGGTGAGGCGGCCGTCGTCGAGCACCTGCAGCAGCACGTCGAACACCTCGGGGTGCGCCTTCTCCACCTCGTCGAGCAGCACCACGCTGTACGGACGACGCCGCACGGCCTCGGTGAGCTGGCCGCCCTGCTCGTAGCCGACATACCCGGGAGGGGCGCCGACGAGCCGGGAGACCGAGTGCTTCTCGCCGTACTCCGACATGTCGATGCGCACCATGGCGTGCTCGTCGTCGAAGAGGAACGCGGCGAGCGCCTTGGCCAGCTCAGTCTTTCCGACACCGGTCGGACCGAGGAACAGGAACGATCCGGTCGGACGGCCGGGGTCGCTGATGCCCGCACGGGAGCGGCGCACCGCGTCGGACACGGCCTTCACGGCATCCTTCTGGCCGATCAGGCGCTTGCCGAGCTCGTTCTCCAGGTGCAGCAGCTTCTCGCTCTCGCCCTGGAGCAGACGCCCGACGGGGATGCCCGTCCAGGCGGCGATCACCGCGGCGATGTCCTCCTCGGTCACCTGCTCGTTCACCATGCGCGGCTCGGTCGAGGTGGTCGCCTCCGCCTGCTCCGCTTCGGCGATCTCGCGCTCCAGCCGCTTGATGGTCTCGTACTCGAGCTTGGACGCCTTCGTGTAGTCGGCGTTGCGCATCGCGAGGTCGCGCTGGGTGACGGCGTCGTCGAGCTGCTTCTTCAGCTCGCCGACGCGGTTGAGCCCCTGACGCTCGCGCGCCCAGCGGGCCTCGAGGCCGGCGAGCTCCTTCTCCAGCTCGACCAGGTGCTCGCGCAGCGCGCCGAGGCGCTCCTTCGAGGCGGCATCCTTCTCACGCTTGAGGGCCAGCTCCTCCAGCTTGAGCCGGTCGACCTGACGCTTGAGCTGGTCGATCTCGACCGGGGAGGAGTCGATCTCCATCTTGAGCCGCGACATCGACTCGTCGATCAGGTCGATGGCCTTGTCCGGGAGCTGCCGAGCGGGCAGGTACCGGTTGGACAGGGCGGCCGCCGCCACGAGGGCGCTGTCGGAGATCGTCACCCCGTGGTGCGCCTCGTAGCGCCCCTTGAGGCCGCGGAGGATCGCGATCGTGTCCTCGACCGATGGCTCGCCGACATACACCTGCTGGAACCGGCGCTCCAGGGCCGCGTCCTTCTCGATGAACTCGCGGTACTCGTTGAGCGTGGTCGCGCCGATGAGCCGCAGCTCGCCGCGGGCCAGCATCGGCTTGAGCATGTTGGAGGCCGCGACGGAGCCCTCCCCGCCGCCCGCGCCCATGAGCACGTGCAGCTCGTCGATGAAGGTGATGACGCGCCCGTCCGATTCGGTGATCTCCTTGAGCACCTGCTTCAGCCGCTCCTCGAACTGCCCGCGGTACATGGCACCGGCCACGAGGGCGGAGATGTCGAGCGTGACGAGCTCCTTGTCCTTCAGCGACTCGGCCACGTCGCCCGCGACGATGCGCTGCGCGAGCCCTTCGACGACGGCCGTCTTGCCGACGCCGGGCTCGCCGATCAGCACCGGGTTGTTCTTGGTGCGACGCGTGAGGACCTGGCTGACGCGTCGGATCTCGCTGTCCCGTCCGATGACGGGGTCGAGCTTGCCCTCGCGGGCGCGGTCGGTCAGGTTGATGCCGAACTGCTCGAGGGCGGACTGCTGTTCCTGGTTCGGGGATCCGGTCTGCGGGGTGGTCATGCGCTCCTCCTGGAGGTACTCCTTCTGGTCGGCCCCGCCGCCGAAGTCCGGGGACGGGATAAAAAGTTGAGCCGTGTTGACTCAAGTTTACCATTCCGGGGGTCGTGCCTCCAGCCCGTCGTCACCTCTCCCGGACGATGGCATCCCAGACCGCGGCGGCGACCTCGCGCTTCGACCCCGATGCGGTGCCGGCCGCGGTACCGCCAGGACCGAGGATGTGCACGGTGTTCTCCGCGCGCTCGAAGCCGCGGTCCCAGCCGACCTCGTTCACCACCAGCAGGTCGACCCCCTTGCGCTGCTGCTTCGCGCGGGCGCGGTCGAGCATCTCGGCCTCGTCCTCCGGCGTCTCCGCGGCGAACGCGATCACGAGCTGTCCCGCGCGCCGAGCGGCCGCGAGCCCGGCGACGATGTCCTCGTTCTCCACGAGCTCGATCGGCGGCACGCCCCCGGTGTCCTTCGTGAGCTTGCGCGCCGACACCTCGACCGGGCGATAGTCGGCCACCGCCGCCGCCATGACCACGACCTGGGCGTCCGCGCCCGCCTCGGCCATCGCGGCGGACAGCTCCGCGGCCGTGCCGACCGTGACCACCCGGATGCCCGGATGCCGCGCGGCCTCGCGCACGTCGCCCGACACGTTCGCCGCCACCAGGGTCACCTCGGCTCCGCGGGCGGCGGCTTCGGCGGCCAGGGCGACCCCCTGCCGCCCGCTGGAACGGTTGCCGAGGAAGCGCACCGGATCGATCGGCTCGCGCGTGCCACCCGCCGACACCACCACGCGGACGCCGGCGAGGTCGCCGGGCGTGAGGAGGGCCTGCGCCGCCGCGAACACCTCCTCCGGCTCCGCCATCCGCCCCGGACCGCTGTCGCCACCCGCCAGCTCGCCGTCGGCCGGACCGACCACGTGCACGCCGCGCTCACGGAGCGTGCCCATGTTCGCCTGCGTGGCGGGGTGCCGCCACATCTCCGCGTGCATCGCCGGGGCCACCAGCACCGGCGCCTCGGTCGCGAGCAGGGTGGTGCCCAGGAGGTCGTCGGCCAGCCCTGCGGCCATCTTCGCGAGCGTGTTGGCGGTCGCGGGCGCCACCACCACGAGCTCCGCGGCCTGCCCGAGCGCGACGTGGCGCACCTTCGCCACATCGTCGTGCACGCTCGTGGTGACCGGGTGCCTGCTGATCGCCTCCCACGTCGGCAGCCCCACGAAACGCAGGGCGTCCGCCGTGGGCACCACTGTCACGTCGTGACCCGCCTTCGTCAGCAGGCGCACCAGGTGCACCGTCTTGTAGGCGGCGATGCCGCCCGTGACCCCCACCACGATGTTCACGTCTCGATTCTGCCCCAGCCCGCCCCCGCCCGGGCCTGCAGGATCGCAGAGGGGCCGGGCACGCCCGGTCCCGCGCACGTCGTCGACGCCGCGCCGGGAGGGCCCCGGCGCGCGCGGGCGACCTAGACTCGGGAGGGTGTGCACGGTCGTGATCGATGTCGAGACTGCCGGTTCGGCACGGCTCCTGGCCGTGCGAGACGAGGATCCTCACCGCGAGTGGGACGCGCTCGGCCCGTGGTGGCCGGAGCAGTATCCGGGGGTGATCGGCATCCGCGACCGCCGGGCGGGCGGGGCCTGGCTCGCGGTGAACCCGCAGGAGCGCCGCCTCGCGGTGCTGCTCAACCGTGCCGACGTGAACGACCTCCCCGGCCCCGCGGCATCGCGCGGATCGCTGCCGCTCGAATCGGTGTCGGGCCGTTCGCCGCAGGGCCTCCCCCGCATGCACGGGTTCAACCTGCTCGAGGTGGGGCCCGACGGCGCGCGGGTGGTGTCGTGGGACGGCGCGGCGCTGCGCGAGACCCCGGTGACGCCCGGAACCCACATGATCGCGCACGACGACCTGGACGACGAGCAGACGCCGCGCATCACCGCGTGGCTGCCGGAGTTCCGCGCCCTCGGGCCCGCCGCGGCGAGCGCCGACTGGGTCGCGGAGTGGACGGCGCTGCTCGGGGCCTCCGCGGAGCTGTCACCCGAGGACGACCGCGCGATCATCCGCGACAACCGTCCGCACGGGTATCCGACGCAGTCGCTGCTGTACGCCGTGGCCGCGGTCACCCCCGCGGGGGTCGAGGTGCGCGACGTCACCCTCCCGTCCCCCGCGCACTGGACCGCCTGACCCGCGGCACCCTGACCCACGGCACCCTGGCCTTCCGGATCGAAACCGCGCCTCCCCGCGCCTCCCCCGGCCCGTTATCCACCCCGCACCGCCCGGCACCGACCCGGCGCGCCCGCGACTCAGGCCGCGGGCACCGCGTCGTCCGCGCACGAGAACCGCGCTCGATAGGCCGTGGGCGTCACGCCGAGCACCCTGGCGAAGTTCTGCCGCAGCACGGCCGCCGAGCCGAAGCCGCACTCGCCGGCGATGTGCTCGAGCGGCAGGTCGGTGCGCTCCAGCAGACGCTGCGCGTGGATGATGCGCTGCCGGGCGAGCCACGCGGCGGGTGTCGCACCGTACTCGGCCTTGAAGCGCCGCGCGAACGTGCGGGGCGACATGAGCGCCCGGCCGGCGAGGTGGTCGACGCTGAGCTCCTCGCGCAGGTTCTCCACGGCCCAGTCGGCGACCGCGGCGAGGGAGTCCGACGGCGCCACCGGGATGGGGCGGTCGATGAACTGCGCCTGACCGCCGTCGCGCTGCGGCGGCACGACCATGCGGCGGGCGATGCGGTTGGTGATCTCGGCCCCGAGCTCCTGGCGCAGCAGGTGCAGGCACGCGTCGATGCCCGCGGCGGTCCCGGCGCTGGTGATGATGCGGTCGTCCTGCACGAACAGCACGTCGGGGTCGATGTCGATCCGCGGGTACATCTCGGCC
The DNA here is from genome assembly GCF_053618975.1 of Microbacterium sp. NPDC055599. Taxonomy (NCBI): domain Bacteria; kingdom Bacillati; phylum Actinomycetota; class Actinomycetes; order Micrococcales; family Microbacteriaceae; genus Microbacterium; species Microbacterium sp. NPDC055599. Next base: position 127,034 of record NZ_JBSHIM010000009.1, read on the forward strand.
ATGGTGTGCGCGTACATCCAGTGGGTCGTGGCACGGCGCCCGTCGAGCACCCCGGCCGCCGCGAGGATGAACGATCCGCTGCACACGCTCATGACCCAGGCGCCCCGGTCGACCGCGGCGCGGGCGAGATCGGTCAGGCGCTCGTCGATACGACCCCAGGTCGAGCGGGGCACGGGGCAGAACACCACGAGGTCGGCTTCGTCGGCGAAGGTCAGGTCGTGCTCGACGTTGACGGAGAAGCCGATCTTGGAGCGCACGACCCCGGGCTCCGGCGCGACGATGCGGAAGTCGAAGTTCGGCACGCCGTCGTCCGAGCGGTCGAGGCCGAACGCCTCGCACGCGACACCGAACTCGAAGGGGGCGAATCCGTCCTGGATGACGCAGGCGACCGTCTTCATGCACTCTCCCGGTTGGCAGTTTTCTGTCGTAGAGGGTCGTTTCTGCCACTCGTGGCCGTAACCCGCTGCGCGTAGCTTTTCTGCCATGATACTCATCATCGCGCTTCTCGCCATCGCCGGGTGGGCGGTCGTCGCCACGATCGTCGAACTGCGCCGCGACGGCTACCGCCCCACCCCCACCGACTGGAGCCGTGTCTCCGGTCGCGACGTGCACCAGCAGGCCGAGCCGGGTCACGGCTACCGCTGACCGTCGCACAACCCCCTCGTCGCGCCACGGCGGCGCGGCTACGCTCGGGGCATGAGCGACCCCCAGCAGCCCGCCGAGTCCGCACCCGTGCCACCGCCGCCCGCCCCTCCCCTCACGGCCGAGCCGCGCTACCCCGCCGCGCCGCCCCCGGGGTACCCGAGCTCCGCGCCCTCCTTCCCCCACCCCGCCGCATCGCCGGCCGCCCCCGCCTCGACGACCGCGGCTCCCGGTGCGACCGGCCCGACCGCGAACCCGTACGCCACCGCCCCGTCCGCGGCACCGGACGGCACCCCCTACCCGCCCGCGTACCCCACGGCCGTCACGCCGGGAGGCCCCGGGTACCCGCAGTTCCCGGTCGGCGCCCCGCCCCGCACCGCCGCCGACCGTGTCAGCTCGCTCGGCCGGGTGGCGTTCATCGTCGCGGTCGTGGTGTTCGCCCTCGACCTGCTCCTGATCCTCGGGCGCCCGTTCCTCTACATGGGCGACCGCGGCTACTCGCTGATCGGATTCGTCGAGGGCGCGTCGTCCGTCGTCGGCTTCCTGGGCTACGCGGTCGCGCTCGTGCTGGGCATCGTCGCCGCGCGCCGCCCCGGCTCCCGGCTGTTCGCGGGGATCGCGATCGGCATCTCCGGCGCCGGACTGCTCGGGATCGTCACCGTCTGGCTGGCCTCGATGTTCTACCGCTTCGTCTGATCGACGACGAGGGTCCCGCTCACCGGCCGTCCCGCACGCGCTCGTACACCGCGACCATGGCGGCGGTGCGCGACGACTGGCGGAACGCCTCGGCGACCGCCGGAACGGGGGACGGAGCGGCGCCCGCGGCGATGTCGGCGGCGGCACGACGCAGCGTCTCCGCGAGGGCGGCGGTCCGGTGCGCCTCGCGCTCGCGCTCCGACGCGGTGGGGTCCGCCTCCGGTACGGCCCACAGCCCGCCCTCGAGCTCGGCCGCGATGTCGGGGTCGCACACCACCGAGGGCGTGCCGAGCGTCGCGGCCTCGAACGGGGTCATGCCCTGCGTCTCGAAGCCGATGGAGGTCTGGACGAGCGCGTCGGCGTCGGCGATGCGCGCGAGCGTCTGCGCGTAGGTGAGGCGCCCCGCGAAGGTCACGCCGTCGCGACCGGCGACGATCCGTTCCGCGGCCGCGCGCTGCGCGCCGCCCCCGATGACCTCCAGGTCGGCGTCGACGCCCGAGGCCACGAACGCCTCCAGGAACGGCAGCAGGCGCTTCTCCGGGCTCATCCGTCCGAGCCACACGAAGCGCGGACGCCCCGGGCGGCGCTCGGCGGGCGCCGCGGCGAGGGTGCTCGCCCGCACGTCGTCGTCGATGCCGTTCCAGATCACGTCGACGTGCGGGAACACGCCGTTCTGCTCCAGACGCCGGGCGAAGTGACCGGAGGGCGCGGTGACCGCCGAGGCCCCGGCCGCGAGCCCGCGCAGGTACGACCAGCCGTCACTGCCCCCCACGCGGATCCCGATGCCCCGCAGGGCACGGCGGCGCCACGCGTTGAGCACCGCGAGCACGGGACGATGCAGCGGGGTGACCGCCGCGAGGCCCACATCGACGCGGTTGTGCATGGTGTGCACCACGGGGAGCCCGTGCCACTGGGCGTAGCGGTGTCCGATGAACGCCCCCCAGAAGTCGGCCTGCACGTGCACGAGGTCGACGGGAGGGCGCTGCGTCATGGCGCGGTCGAGGGCGCGGTCGGTGGCGCGGCCCGGCCAGCTCATCGCGTACTCGCGGTCGAGTGTGATCGGGACGGACGGGAGGTCGACGTAGGCACCGGCCGGCACGTCGCCCTCGGGAACGCGGTGCGCGTGCATGCGGGGCGCGACCACCGTCACGGTGTGCCCCGCCCTCTCCAGAAAGGTCCGCTGCAGCCGCATCGACACCTGCGCGCCACCGAGGGAGTCCAGGTGCTGATCGCCGAAGAAGACGATGTGCATGCGGTTACTCCGGCAGCGGCTCGTCGCGGTACAGCGCCTCGAAGGTGTCGAGCGTGCGGTTGATGTCGTGGATCGCGACGCCGTCGAGCGAGGCGTGCTGCATCCGCTCGTACTCGCCCGGCGAGGCGGTGAGGACATCGGTCAGTCGCGCGGCGAGCTCGTCGACGTTGCCCGGCTCGAACAGGTGGCCGTTCTCGCCGTCGTGCACCAGGTGCGGCAGGGCCACCGCGTCCGCGGCGACGATCGGCAGCGCCGACGCCATGGCCTCCATGGTCGCGATCGACTGCAGCTCGGCGATCGACGCGATCACGAACAGGCTCGCGCGCGACAGCAGGGCGCGCAGCTCCTCGTCGGTCGTGCGGCCGTGGAACGTGACCCGGTCGGCGAGACCGAGCTGCGCGGTGAGGCTCTCGAGCTGCTTGCGCTGATCTCCGCCGCCGACGATGTCGAACGTCGTGTTCAACGCGGGGTCGAGCTTCGTCATCGCCTTGAGGATGACCTCGACCTGCTTCTCGGCCGTGAGGCGCCCGACGAACACCAGGCGGTTCTCCTCGCGCGGCGCGATCACCGGCGTGTACTGCGAGCGGTCGATGCCGCAGCTCACCGGGATGACGTTGCGTACCTCGACCGTCTTCTCGAGGAAGTCGGCGGCACGGCGGGTCGGGGTCGTGATGGCGCGGGTGAGGTCGAACGTGCGCTTCGCGTCGGCCCAGGCGAACTTCAGCACCAGGTCGTCGATGAACTTCGGCATGGTCGTGTGATCGAGGATGTTCTCGGCCATCACGTGGTTGGTCGCGATGACCGGGATGCCGCGCTGCTTCGCGATGCGCGCGAGGCCGCGTCCGATCACGATGTGCGACTGGATGTGCACGACGTCGGGCTGCACGCGGTCGAGCACCTTCCGCGCGTAGTGCTTGGAGCGCCACGGCCACACGAAACGCAGCCAGTCGTGCGGGGCCCAGCGCACGGACGGCAGCCGGTGCAGCGTCATCGGCTCGCCCTCGATCACCTCGGTGTGAGGCGCCGAGCGGCGGTACGCCTGGTTGGGGGCGACCACGTGCACGTCGTGTCCGCGCTGGACGAGGCCGGCCGCGAGACGCTCGGCGAAGCGGGCGGCACCGTTGATGTCGGGCGCGAAGGTGTCGCAGCCGATCAGGATCTTCAGCGGGCGGGGGGCTTCGGCGGCGTCGGGGGACGCCTCGGTCGGATCGTCGGAGGGGGTCACAGACATGCTGCCTTACGATGGGGCGGCCAAGGGAAAGCCCTGGTCGGGCGCACGCAACTCTACCCGAGGGCCCTGCCCGGGCCGCCGAGGCATACCGGCATCCGCCCAGCCGGAGCCGTTAGCGTTGGCGCATGCGACTGACTGCCGACGCCGACCCCCAGCTGTGGATCCCCGTCACCGACTCCCTCGGTTGGAAGGGGCGCCGGCACCGGAAGGCCGCGATCCGCATGCTGCTGGGACAGGTGAACGCGGCGGTGGGGGCGACCGAGCGCCCTGGATCGCGCTTCGGCGCGTGGGCCATGAGCCAGGCCGCCCCGATGCTCATGAAGAAGGCCGACGGCCGTGTGCTGGTGTGGACGTGGAAGGCCGAGCCCGAGCTGGTGGTGGCGATGGCGACCGCCCAGGTGCTGACGCCCGATGTGCGCATCGCCCGAGCGTCGATGCCCATGGAGTACGACGACACCACCTCGTTCCCGACGCGGCTCGGGACCGGCGAGAAGCTGGTGGTCGCGATGCCGCCCTCGCCCGCGACGCCCCCGTTCACGACGTACACGTGGGACACCGGCACGCACCTGATCACGCTGACGGCGGTGTGCGCCGACCGGGAGCGCTTCGGCACGCTCGGCACCGCGCTCGACGACCTCGCCCGGAGCATCCGCATCGCCGACGACCTCACCGGCGGCGAGTCGCCCGACGTGCTGCGGCTGCCTCCGGCCTGACACCCTCGACGTCCACCGCCGGGTGCGGGAAGGACTCACGCGAGGCCGTGCGCAGCGAGCCAGTCCTTCGCGACAGTGGCCGGAACACGCACGAGCCAGGCGTCGGTGACGAGCTCCGCCAGCCGCTCCGCGTCCACCACGTCCAGGCGTACGAGCAGCGCCGGGTAGCCGTCGAAGTGCGGGATCGAGAACAGCGCCTCCGGCTCCGCGGCCAGCAGCGCCTCCTTCTCGCCCTGATCCGCCACGCGCACCGACAGCACCTCGCCGTCGGGCCACTGCCGACCGAGCTCGGCCAGCTGGCGCAGATCGGCGCCGGTCGGGCCGCGCAGCCCCGCGAACTGCCCCTGCGTCACGCGCCACCCGGGCAGACCCGTGTGACCGTTGACGGCCTCGGTGACCCCGGGCAGCGCGAGCGCGATCCGCCGCACGTCGTCGATCGTCGCCATCCCGTCATGCTCCCGCACGCCCCGCCCGCGCACAACGCCCGGGCCCGCGCGGGGGTCAGCGCGCGATGCGGAGGGTGCGCACCTCGAACGGACGCAGGTGCAGCGCTCCACCCGTCCGCGCGTCGTCGAGGTCGTCCTCGATCAGGCTCACCTCGCGCACCTCGCGATGCTCGAAGCCGACCGCCAGCTCGCCCGTGGTCCGACGCCCGAGGGCTTCGTACACGCGCACGATCACGTCGCCCGAGCCGTCGTCGGCGAGCTTGACCGCCGACACCACGATGCCCTCGCCCGACACGCTCACCAGGGGCTCGACCTCGCGGGCACCGCGCACGACGGTGGGCAGCGCGTTGAACCGGATTCCCTCGGCCGTGGCGATCGCGGCGTCCGCGCCGATCACGAAGCCGACCTCGATGGCGTGGTGCCCGTGGTCGGTGTCGGGGTCGGGGAACCGCGGCGCGCGCAGCAGCGAGAGCCGCACGGTCGTGGTCACCCCGTCGTCACCGACCTCGCGCGAGGTGTCGTAGCCGTAGATCGAGTCGTTGACGAGCGCGGCGCCGAAGTCCTGCTCGCGCACCAGCACGAAGCGGTGCATCGAGGTCTCGAACTTCGCGGCCTCCCAGCTCGTGTTCGTGTGGGTGACGCGGGCCTGGTAGCCGAACTGGGTCTCGGCCTCGGTGTGCGACGCCTGGATGTCGAGCGGGAAGGCGAGCTTGAGCAGCTTCTCGGTCTCGTGCCAGTCGACCTCGTTGCGGAGTACCACGGTGCGCGAGTCGGGCGCGAGGAGGATCGTCTGCGTGATCGTCGACTCCGAGAACCTGCGCTCGACCACGATCGTCGCGACACCGTTCACCACCGAGGCATCGATCGACGACACCGCGGTGAGGTCCTCGACGCTGTTGCGGTAGTAGCGGTCGATGTCCCACGCGTCCCACATGTTGGGGAAGTCCTGGTGCAGCTGGAACAGGTTCGCGGCCCTGCCCGGCGCAACCGTCTCGCGGCCCGACGCCCTGTCGACCGCCGACACGATGAGGCCCTCCGGCGACACCACGACCGACACGAGCTCGTTGTCCAGGCGCCAGCCGCCGTCCGTTTCGGTGAGCGTCACCGGGCTCGCGGTCGGCTCCCCGACGAACGCCGCCCCGAGCGCCCGTCCGCCCGCGACCGAGGTCGGCTCGAACCGCAGCTCACGGTCGCCCTCCCCCGCGAGCGACCGGCGTGCGCGCTGCGCGATGTCGCGCGCCTCCGACAGCACGTCGGAGAGCACGGCGACGGCCTCACGGTGCACCCACGCGATCGAGGTGCCGGGGAGGATGTCGTGGAACTCGTGCAGCAGCACGGCCTGCCAGAGCCGGTCGAGCTCCGCCTGCGGATACGCGGCCCCCGTGCGCACGGCGTCGGTCGCGGCCCACAGCTCCGCCTCGACCAGCGCGTGCTCGGCCCAGCGGTGCATCGCCTTCGTGGCGTGCTGGCTGGTGAGAGTGCCGCGGTGCAGCTCGAGGTACAGCTCGCCCACCCACACGGCGGGGTGCGGCAGCTCGGCCTTCGCGGCGTCGAAGAAGTCGTCCGGGTGCTCCCAGACGACCTGCGCGCTGCCCTCGAGGTCGCGCAGGCGCGCGGCCTTGCCCGTCATCTCCCGGGTCGTGCCGCCACCGCCATCACCCCAGCCGACCGGGGCGATCGACCGCGACGTGACACGGTTCTCCTTGAACTGCCGCGCGGCCTTGGCGACCTCCATGCCGCTGAGCTGCGAGTTGTAGGTGTCCATCGACGGGAAGTGCGTGAACACCTGCGAGCCGTCGATGCCCTCCCACAGGAACGAGTGGTGCGGGAAGACGTTCTGCTGGTTCCACGAGATCTTCTGCGTGAAGAACCACTCGAACCCGGCGCGGCGCATGAGCTGCGGCAGCGCGGGCGAGTAGCCGAAGCTGTCGGGCAGCCACACGCCCTTCGACCGGATGCCGAACTCGCGCTCGAAGAAGCGCTGGCCGTGCGAGAACTGCCGCACGAGCGACTCGCCGGTGGGCATGACGGTGTCGGACTCGACCCACATGCCGCCCAGGGGCAGGAAGCGCCCCGCGGCGACCGCGGCTCTGACCCGCTCCCACACCTCGGGGCGGTGCTCCTTGATCCAGGCGTACTGCTGCGCGCTGGACATGCCGTACTGGAACTCGGGCTGCTCGTCGATGAGCGTGGTCATGGACGAGGTGGTGCGGGCGACCTTGCGGATGGTCTCGCGCACGGGCCACAGCCATGCGGAGTCGATGTGCGCGTGGCCGACCGCCGAGATGCGGTGCGCGCTCGCCTCGGCCGGGGCCGCGAGCACGTCGGCGAGTCGGGCGCGGGCGTCGGCGGCCGTCTCGACGAGGCGCTGGAGGTCGAGCACGTCGAGGGCGTCGTCGAGCGCCTGGAGGATGCGCATGCGCCGCGGCGAGGTCGCCGGCAGCTCGGCCTGCAGCTCGAACAGCACCTCGATGTCGAGGGACAGGTCGAACACCTCGGGCTCGAACACCGCGAGGTCCATGCGGCGCAGGCGGTACAGCGGCTCCTTCGACGAGGTGAGGATGTCGCCCTCCTGCGTCGGAAGGAAGGGGTGGTAGTCGAGCAGCACCGGGTTCGACGCTCCCTCGAGGTACAGCTCGACGGGCTCGTCGCCGTGGGCGTTCTCGGCGATCGGCACCCACTGGTTGCGCGGGTTGATGCTCTTGATCGGCGTGCCGTCGGGGCGGTACGCGAGGGCCTCGCACTGGAAGCCGGTCATGTTCACGTCGAAGCCGAGGTCGATCAGCGCCTCGACACGGCGCCCCTTCCAGTCGGCCGGCACGCGCCCCGTGAGCTTGAACCACGTGGTGCCCCAGGCCGGGCCCCACAGCGACCCGACCGCGCCCGGCGCGTAGTCGAGCGCCAGCCCCTCGGCCGGCGGGATCGGCTCCCCGGGCAGTTCGTGCAGCTCGACGGTCAGCGGCACGGAGGCCGAGTGGATCGCGGGACGGATGCGCTCTTCCAGCACGCGCTTGACGCGGCCGACGGTGAGCGAGGTGTCGTCATGCATGGCTGTTCTCCGGGCTCGACGGTGAGGGGGCATTCTGATGCTATCCGATTTACTAAAACGATCTAGCGATTCGAGTCTACGGCACACCCACGACGCTCCCGCGAGGCTAAACCGATCAAGTAGGGTGATGCCTATGGCCTCGGGGAAACGCGTCACGATCGCGGACATCGCGCGACTGGCCGGCGTCTCCCCCGGTGCCGTCTCCTTCGCCCTGAACGGTCGCCCCGGCGTGAGCGAGGAGACCAGGCAGCGCATCCTCGCGATCATCGAGGAGCACCACTGGCAGCCCAGTTCCGCGGCACGCGCCCTGGTCGGCGCCCGTGCCAACGCGGTCGGCTTCGCACTCGCCCGCCCCGCCCGCTCGCTGGGCTCCGAGGCCTTCTTCACCGATCTGATCGCCGGCATCGAATCGCGGCTGTCGGAGAGCAAGGTCAGCCTGCAGCTGCGCCTGGTCGCCGACATCGACGAGGAGATGGAGGTGCACCGCCAGTGGCGGTCGTCGAACCAGGTCGACGGCATCATCTACATCGATCCGCGCGACGACGACCCGCGCGCGGCGAACATCGCGTCGCTGGACGCCCGCGCCGTGATGATCGGGTCCGAGCCGTCCGCGGAGGGCGACGTGCCGAGCGTGTGGATCGGCGACGAGGAGGTGGCCGAGACGCTGTTCTCCTACCTCGCGGCCCTCGGGCACACCCGCATCGCCTACGTCGCCGGACCCGCCGAGCTCGAGCACACGCGCCTGCGCGCCGAGGTGCTGGAGCTCCTCGCGGCGGACGGCATCGCGGGCGAGGTCATCGCGACCGACTTCTCCCCCGCACGCGCCTCGGCGGTCACGCGCACTCTGCTCTCCGGCAAGCAGCGCCCGACCGCGATCGTCTACGACAACGACGTGATGGCGGTCGCCGGACTCCGCGTCGCCCAGGAGATGGGGCGCACCGTGCCGCGCGACGTCTCCCTCGCCTCCTTCGACGACTCGGTGATCGCCGGGCTCATCAACCCGTCCATCACCGCCATGACGCGCGACACGTTCGAGCTCGGCGAGCAGGCGGCCACCCTCCTGCTGCAGCAGATCGAGGCGGGCGCGACCCTGCCCAGCGTCGCCGGTCCCACGCCCACCCTCACGGCGCGCGAGAGCACGGCGCCGCCCGCGTCCTGACGCGCGCCGACGGATGGTGTCAGGCGTCGACGACGGTGTTGACCGAGCCGTAGCGGCCGACCGCGTCGCCCGCGAGGTCGGGGCGGATCAGCTCACGGATGCCCCGAGCCTCCAGCGCCGCGGGGTCTGCCGCGTCGGCCGAGGTGACCAGGGCCGGGTCGAGTCCGGCTGTGCACGCATCGACCCACGCCTGGAACACCGCCCCTCCCGGGCTCAGCGCGGCCCGGCTCACCGGCACGTCGCGCTCGTCCACCTCGACCACGATCCCGGTCGGCCGCGCCGGGGCAGCCGTGCGCGCGCGCAGCTCGGGGATCAGCTCCGCGAACCGCCGGCCGATCGGCTTGGCCGCGCCGGACTGGTCGACCAGGCCGAGCGAATACTCCAGGTCGGGGAAGTCGCCCAGGTCGCGGCTCACGTCGTGGGAGCACCACCACGTGACGCCCCAGAGGTTCTCGGTCCGCGCCGAGGAGCGCAGCGTCGCCTCCAGGAACCCGGGCATCTCGTCGGGTTCCAGACAGTTCGACGGCGCTCCGACCTCCTGCAGCCACACCGGGCGCTGCGGGTCGGTCGCGAACGCCCGCGACAGCTCGATCAGATACTCGGCGTGCCGGTCGGCGGCGACGGAGCGACCGCCGTAGCGCTGCGCCGTGCCGTTGAAGATCCACGAGTGGATCGTGGTCATGGCGCCCAGGCGCGAGGCGTGCGCCGGGGTGAACCCGTGCTCGTCCATGTACCAGACCGCGTCGTACTCGCTGTGCACGTGAGGAAGTCCGGGAGCGGCCTCCCCCGCGGCCGCGAGCAGGGTCTCGATCCACGCCCCGGCCTCGTCGACCGTGACCGGCCACGGCGCCGGGTGCGTGTGCGCCGAGAACTGGTTGACCTCGTTGCCGAGCGTGAGGCCGAGGAAGTTCGGGGCATCGCGCAGCGCCTCCGCGAGCCGCTGCACCAGGGCGACCTGCCCGTCGAGCGCCCTCGGATCGGTGAACATGTTGCGGTCGTGCCAGGTGTACAGCCAGGCGGGCACGAAGTCGAAGCTCGACAGGTGGCCCTGGATCACGTCGACGCCCGCGTCGAGCTCGAACTCGGCGGCGATGTCGACCATCGCCCGCACGTCGTCGAGAGCCTTCGGGCGGATGAGGGTGCGGTTCGGCTGCAGCACGGTCCACAGCGGGAACACGCGCACGTGGTCGAGGCCCAGTTCGGCGAGGGCGGCGAAGTCGCGGCGCACGTCGTCGGGCGTGAAGTCGAGCCAGGAGTGCATCCAGTCCTTCGACGGCGTGTAGTTCGCCCCGAACCTCAGGGGAGCGTCGAGAGCGCCACGCTGCGTCATGTGTTCGCACCTTTCGGACAGAGCCCCCCGACGAGGGCGGATCGCACCACTATAACGCTTGAGCAGCGAGACCGCGGCACGAGATTCCGCTCGCCGCCTGCGCTCCGCGCGCCCTCTCTTGACACCGATGGATTCGGATGGTTTCATCAGCTAAAGCGCTGTAGTCCCGTCCTGTCGGACCCGCGCCGAATCGCCCGCCTCGAGGAAGAAGCACGATGAGAGTTCCCGCACGCATGGCTGCACTGGCAACCTTCACGATCGGCGCCCTCGCGCTCGCCGGCTGCACCGGCGGTGGCGCCGGCGCCGGAGACGCCGGGCCGATCGACACCTCCGGCGACCTGAGCGGCACGATCCAGTTCCAGACCTGGTCGCTCAAGAACGAGAAGTTCACGCCGTACTTCGAAGACCTGATCGACGCGTTCGAGAAGGAGCACCCCGACGTGAAGGTCGAGTGGCTCGACCAGCCCGGCGACGGCTACCAGGAGAAGATCCTCAGCCAGGCCAACGCCGACACCCTGCCCGACGTGCTCAACCTGCCACCCGACATCGCCTACCCGCTGGTCGCCGCGGGCAAGCTGGTCGACCTCGACACGGCCGACCCCGACCTGAAGTCGGCGTACAACACGGGCGCGTGGGAGGCCTACAGCCAGTACCCGGGCGTCGACGGCACCTATGGTCTGCCGTGGTACCTGTCGAGCGATGCGTCGTGGTGGAACCTGGCCCAGCTCGCCCCGTACGGCGTCACGGAGCAGAACCTGCCGACCACGGTCGACGAGCTGCTCACGCTCGCCACCGACGTGGCCACCGAGTCGGGCGGCAAGGTGCAGCTGCTCTCCTCGATCCCCGCGCTCGACACCTTCACGGCCGCGGGCATGGAGGTCATCAACGACAAGGGCGAGTTCGACTTCAACACCGACGAGGCCGCCGCGATCATCCAGAAGTACGCCGACGCGTACGCCGCGGGTGCCATGCCCGCCGAGGCCCTCACCGGTGACTACGGCGGCAACGCGGAGGCCTACATCCAGGAGAAGGTCGCCTTCACGACCGGCGGCACCGGCTTCACGACCGATCTGCAGAAGGACGCCCCGTCGCTGCTGGCGAACACCGTCGCCACCCCGCGCCTCGGCATCGCGCCGCTCTACGTGCAGGGCCTGAACGTCTCCGCCGACTCCGACAACAAGGAAGCCGCGCTCGCGTTCGCCGAGTTCGCGACGAATCAGGAGAACCAGGTGGCGTTCTCGTCGCTCGCGGTCGGGACCGCGCCCGGAACGGCCGAGGGCGGCGACCAGGTCGTCGAGAACATCGCCTCCTCCGTCACCGACGAGAAGCAGCTCGCCGCGATCGACACGGTGTTCGGCGCGATGAAGGACGCCAAGGCCCTGCCGTTCCAGTGGACGTCGGACATGGCGACCTACATGACGCAGCAGATCGCGCTCGCGGTCAACGGCGAGGCCGACCCGAAGGCCCAGCTCGACAAGATCGTCGAGTACGCCAACGCGAACCGCGTGGACCAGTGACCATGAGCGCGAGCACCGGCACCCGGCAGCGAAGGACGACGATGAGGTCCCACCGGTGGTTCACCCCGTGGCTGCTCCTCGCCCCCGCCGTGATCTGGGTGCTGGTGTTCGCGCTGTGGCCGTTCCTCAACACCGTCGTCCTCAGCTTCACGAACGCCCGCCCGCTGCGCACCCCCGAGTTCGTGGGCGGCGCGAACTACGAGCGCATGTTCGGCGACGAGATGTTCTGGAACGCGCTGACGACGTGCCTCATCTATGTGGTCGTGTGCGTGCCGCTGCTCACGATCCTGCCGCTGCTGCTCGCCCTGCTGGTGCAGAAGAAGCTGCCGGGCATCTCGTTCTTCCGCACCACCTTCTACTTCCCCGTGATCGCCTCGGTCGTGGTGGTCGCCCTCATCTGGACCTGGCTGTTCGACAGTCGCGGCATCATCAACCAGACCCTGGAGTTCCTCGGTCTGATCGACAAGCCGATGGCGTTCCTCGTCGACCGCTGGCTGCTGCTGGGCTGCGCCATCCTGCTCACGGTCTGGAAGGGCCTGGGCTACTACATGGTCGTGTACCTCGCGGCGCTGGGGAACGTGGGCAAGGAGCTCCACGAGGCCGCGATGCTCGACGGTGCCGGCTCGTTCCGTCGCTTCCTCTCGGTGACGATCCCGTCCGTGCGCGGCGCCATGCTCCTCATCTCGGTGCTGATCGCGGTGTCGGCCATGCGCGTGTTCGCCGAGCTCGACGTGCTCTCCAAGAGCACCGGCGGCCCCGGCGGCTACGACATGTCGCTCGTGATGCTGATCCGCCAGGTGGGCTCCGGACTCAACGGCAACATCGGCTACGCCTCCGCGATCAGCGTGGCCCTGTTCCTCCTGACGCTCGTGCCCCTGGCCGCGATCGCGTTCATGAACCGCGAGAAGAAGGCGAAGGTCTCCGCATGACCACGCTCACCCCGCCGCGCGCCGACGACCGCGCCGACGACGCCCCGGTCCGCCCCGCGCGCGAGCGCATCTTCCGGCACCGCGGCTCCGGCGACTTCAGCAAGCCGACCCTCGGCGGGCTGATCGGCCGCTACGCGCTGCTGCTCCTGGTGCTCTTCCTGGTGATCGGGCCGTTCGTGTGGCAGCTGTCCACGTCGTTCAAGGGTCCGCAGGAGAACATCTACTCGTTCCCGCCGGAGCTGATCCCGCGCGACCCCACCCTGCAGAACTACACGCGCGTCGCCGACATCGTGCCGGTGTACCTGTACGCGTGGCACTCCCTGCTCGTCTCGCTCGGCACGGTGCTGAGCAACGTGATCCTGGCGACCTTCGCGGGCTACGCGCTGGGCTGCATGCGGTTCCGCGGCAAGTGGATCGTGATGGGCATCCTGCTCTCCACCCTGCTGTTCCCCGGCGAGGTGACCGTGACCAGCAACTTCCTCACCATCCGCGCCCTCGGGCTCGCGGACACGCTGTGGGGCGTGTTCCTGCCCGGAGCGATCAGCGCCATGAACGTGCTGCTCGTGGCCACCGCGTGCCGCATGATCCCGAAGGACGTGCTCGACGCGGCGACCGTCGACGGCGCGACCACGTGGCAGCGCATCCGGCACATCGTGTGGCCCAACATCCGCGGCATGGTGTCGGTCGTCGCGATCTTCGCGTTCATCGGCGCGTGGGACGACTACCTGTGGCCGCTGATCGTGCTCTCCGACCCCGCGAAGTACACGCTCACGGTCGGCATGGCGTACCTGAACAGCAGCTTCTCGGTCGACCCGCGCCTGATCGCCGCGGGCACCATGATCGCCCTCGTGCCGATCATCATCATGTTCTCCTTCACGCAGCGGTTCTTCTTCAAGGGCGTGCAGGAGGGTGCGCTGAAGGGGTGACCGCGGCACCGTTGACCCCGGCCGCCGGTCCGGCCGATCCCCCGTCGTCGCGCCCGCACGCCGGGGTGCTGCCCGGCGACGTGTTCGCGTTCGCTTTCGATCCCGCCCTGGGGCCGCAGCGGCTGGACGTGCCGGGGCTCTCCGACCTCACCGTCACCCCCGAGACCGTGCTGCACTGGGCGTTCTACGCCGACGGGGCGGACGCGACCCTGGCTCCGCACGCGGCGCTCGCGGTGACGGTGGACGTGCGAACGGCGGACGGGACGCGGCTGAGCGACCACGCCGCCGTCCGCGACCGCTACGACGTGCCGCTCACGCCCGAGGCGCAGTTCGCCGCCCGCTGGAGCCTCCCGGAGCAGTGGAACGCCGATACGGTCGCGCTCGCCCCTCTGTCGACCGGAGGCGCGGTGCGGGCCACGGTCGAGCTGGTGCTGGGCGCGCCGTCGCTCACGGGCGCGGAGGGTCTGCCCGCCCGCGCGACCGGATTCGTGCAGGTCCGTGTGGAGGAACGCCGACCGGCGGACCCCGACCTGCCGCCGGTCGAACGCGTCGACACCCGCCGCGGCACGCACTCCGGACCGCGGTTCTCGCGCGGCAACACGATCCCGGCGGTGGCGATGCCGCACGGCTTCACGTTCGTCACGCCGGCGACCGACGCCGCGGACGCCCGCTGGCCGTACCGCCCGTTCGTGCACGACGATCCGCAGGGCCGCCGCCTGGAGGCCCTGCAGTTCTCGCACCAGCCGAGCCCGTGGATCGGTGATCGCTCGGTGCTGCAGCTCATGCCGTTCCTCGGCCGCGCCCGCTCGGAGCGCGCGGCACGGCGACGGTGGATCGTGCCGGGCAGCGAACGGTCGCGCCCCCACGAGTACGCCGCCGACCTCGGCGACGGACTGCACGTGGCGATGACCGCGACCTCGCACGCGGCGGGGTTCCGGGTGGCCGCCGACGACCCCACGGCCACCGTCGGCTTCGTGATCGATCAGCTCACCGACGACGGCCGCCTGACCTGGACGGACGACGGCGAGTTCGAGGGCTGGATCCCGGAGGGCGCGGAGGACTGGGGCAACGCGCCCCGCTGCTACTTCGCCGGGGCGACGGTCGGCGCGACCGAGGCGCGCGGCCGGCTCGACGACGACGGGCGCGGGCGCGTCGCCGGGCACCTCGACGGGCGCGGCAGCCTGGAGGTCCGCATCGCGGTGTCGTTCCTGTCGATCGCGCAGGCCCGGCGCAGCCTCGCCCAGGAGGCTCCGCCGTCCCGGTCCTTCGAGGAGCTGCGCGCCGCCGCAGCCGCCGCATGGGACCGCCTGCTCGGCCGCGTGACCCTCCCTCCGCTCGACCCGCGGCAGCGGCCGTACCGCGGTCTCGCCGACGAGGAGCATCGCGCCCGGATCGCGGCGGCCCTGCACCGCATGCACCTGTACCCGAACACGGCGAGCGAGAACGCGGGCACCACCACCGCGCCCGACCACCGCTTCGCCGACGTGTTCGCGCCGCGCGCGCCGTTCGGGGAGACCGAGACCAGTGCGCCCGTGCCCGGGGGCGAGCTCGTGGTGAACAACGGCTACTGGGACACCTACCGCACGGAGTGGCCCGCGCTGGCGCTGCTCGACCCCGCCCTGACCGGGCAGCTGCTGGACGGCCAGCTCGCCCAGTTCCGGCGGGGCGGGTGGATGGCGCGGTGGAGCGCCCCGGGGTACGTCGACAGCATGGTGGGCACGTCGAGCGACCAGATCTTCGCCGACGCCGCGCGCTGGGGTGTGGCGTTCGACCGGGAGGCCGCGTTCGAGAGCGGCTGGCGCCACGCGTGCGAGCCGGGGCCGGACGCCCGTCGCGGCCGCAAGGGCATCGGTCGCGGGCGCTTCACCGGGTACATCTCCTCCGACGTGCCGGAGGGCATGAGCTGGAGCATCGAGAACGCCGTGAGCGACGCGGCCCTCGGGCGGTTCGCGCGGCAGCTCGCCGATGACGCCGCCACCGCCACGGACGCCGCCCGCTACCGCGCGTTCGCCCGCTACCTCGCCAACCGCGCCCGGTCGTACCGCACCCTGTTCGATCCCGACTCGGGCTTCTTCCGCGGCCGCGACGCGCACGGGTCGTTCGCGCCCGGCTTCGACCCCCGGGTGTGGGGTGGCGACAACGTGGAGACCAACGCGTGGGGGATGTCGGTCGGCGCGGTGCACGATGGCCCGGCGCTCGCGACGCTGTACGGCGGCCCCGCCGGTCTCGGCCGCCACCTCGACGCGCTGTTCGCCGAGCCGGAGACCGCCGACGAACGCTTCGGCGGCGCCTACGGCACGGTCATCCACGAGCAGCGGGAGGCCCGCGCGCTGCGCTCCGGCATGTGCGCGATCTCGAACCAGCCCGCCCACCACATCCCCTTCCTGTATGCGTTCACCGACCGCCCGTGGGCGGGCGCTGCGATCGTGCACGACCTCGCGGGGCGTCTGTTCGCCGGCGCGCACATCGGGCAGGGCTTCCCCGGCGACGAGGACAACGGCGAGATGAGCGCCTGGTGGCTGTGGGCGGCGCTGGGCCTGTATCCGCTCGAGCTCGCCTCCGGGCGGCTGCGCATCGGCTCCCCGCTGTTCGACGACGTCCGCGTCGATCGCGGTGACGGGTCGACGCTGCGGATCCGCGTGCAGCGGAGCGAGCCGGGCGCCCACGTGCTCCGGTCGGCGCTGCTCGACGGCGACCCCCTCCCCACGGCCGACCTGCCCGTGGAACGACTGACCGGCGATGCGGTGCTCGACCTGACCTTCACGCTCGACCCCGCGGAGGCGCTGGAGGCCGCGGCGCCCGACGACGCCGTCGAGCCGTGGCACCCGGACCTGACCTCGGAGGCGGGCGAGGCGATCGCCTCCCGGGGCCTCGACCACGCGGCGCGACTGTTCGACGACGGCGACCCCGCGGGGGCCGACGGCGTGAGCCTGCGGCCGGGCGAGTGGGTGGGGTGGCGCTTCCCCGCGGCGCGCGACATCACCGACGTGAGCGTGACCGCGGTCACCGCGACGCCCGCGTCCGGGTGGCACTGGGAGGTCGAGCGGGCGGACGGCGGGTGGGAGCGGGTGGCCGCGACCCATGCCGAGGCGCTGCGGCCGGATCGCACGACCCCGTTCACCCTGGCCGCACGGACCGTGACCCCGGCGATCCGCCTGTGCGCGGACGCCGAGGTCACGATCCGTCAGCTCGAGCTGTTCGCCCTCGCGCCGGTCACTTCGTCAGCGTGAACGTCACCTCGGTGCTGTTGCCGGCGACGTCGACCACCTGCAGCGTGTTGACCCCGAGGACGGCACCGAGCACGCCGGGCTTCAGCACGTCGAGGTCGCGGGACTCCCCGTTCTCCAGGTCGGTCGGCACGCCGTTCAGCACGATCCGGTCGATGAGCCCCTCGTCGTGCAGCCGGAAGCTCACCCGCTTGTAGCCGTCGTCCGTCTGCTTGGTGAACTGCGCGCCGCTCTTGAACGTCACGGTGGGCGCGGTCGTGTCGGCCGGAGGCGCCTGGAAGACCGTGGCCTCTCCCTTCAACGCCTGCGTGATCCCGGACAGGTAGGCGGACTGGTCGGTCGCCGTGAGGTTGTAGGCGACGTAGACGCCGTACCCGTCGGCGACCGTGCGCTGCGCGAAGTCTGCCGCGGTGGCGGCGCTCGTATTCGACAGGTCGATCGCCGCGGCGCCGAGCCGCGCGCGATCGTCCAGGCCCGGCACGGTCGGGGCGTCATACGTCGGGTAGTACGGGTTCCAGGCGTGGTCGAGCACCCCGTCGACGTCGAACTGCGTGAAGTCGGTGGTGGTGTACGACGGGCCGATCGCGTAGAGCGTGATGAGCTTGTCGGGGCCGAGCCGCTCGCGCAGCGCGGTCGCCAGCCACCCGAACGACTGGGTATTGGGCTGCGGTGTGCCGTTGGCGCCGTACTCCGTCCACTCGTCGTCGAAGTCGATGCCGTCGAGGCCGTACGTGGTCACCGCGTCCGCGAGCTGCGCGGCGAAGGCGTCGGCGGCGGCGAACGAGGTGAAGTTCGCGAACCCGGCCCCCTGGTGGTTGCCGAGCACGGAGAGCAGCACCTTCGTGCCCTGCGCCTGCAGCGGCCGGATCTGGTTCTCCGCATCCTGCAGGGTCTCGGTCACCCGCTCGTTCAAGTGCAGGTACGCCTGCTGGCCGTCGTAGTTGATGTTCGCGGCGAAGATCATCGCGAGATCCACGGCGGGGCGACCCGAATCGGCCAGGGTGTAGTCGGCGACGTTCGCTAAATCGTTCGAGTTGACCTCGACGTAGACCGCCAGCTTCGCCTCGTCGACGGTGGCGTCCGCAGCGGCCGGGCCCGTCGCGGCGACCGCGGTGAGCGCCACCGCAGCGGCGGAGAGGGCGGCCGTGAAGGCGCGCCGATGGCGGTGACTTCTGGATGAGGACGGATACATGGGGGTTCGTCTCCTTCGGCATCGTTGTCGAGCGCGAGCCGCATCGGGGCGACTCGCGGCCGACTATATCGCTTAAGTTCTGCGGGTGAAAGAGTGGACGATCCGCCCTTGGCCTCCGCCGCCGTTCCGCGGGATGCTGGGGGCATGCGTTCGCTCGGCCTGCTGTGGCGGTATCCGGTCATCACCCTCACCGTGCTGGCGTTCGCCCTGGTGGGCGTGCTGCACGCGGTCGATCAGCAGCAGGTCGGGCGCTGGATCGCGACGGTGTACGTCGCCGCGGTCGTGGTGTGGACCCTGATCGGGATGGTGCGCGACGTGCTCCGCGGCCACGTCGGCCTCGACATCCTCGCGGTCGTGGCGATGGTCGCGACGCTCGCCGTCGGCGAGTACATCGCGGCGCTCATCATCGTGCTGATGCTGTCGGGCGGGGAGGCGCTGGAGGACTTCGCCGGCCGCCGCGCCCGCCGCGACCTGTCGGCCCTGCTCGACCGGTCGCCGCGCATCGCCCACGTGCTGCACGACCCCGGCGACGCGCAGTCGGACGAGGCGCACGACGTTCCGGTCGACGAGGTCGCGGTCGGTGATGTGCTGCTGGTGCGTCCGGCGGAGATCGTGCCGGTCGACGGCACGCTGCTGACGGCCGAGGGCGAGTTCGACGAGTCCTCGCTCACCGGTGAGAGCCTGCCGGTCTCGCGGCACGCGGGCGAGGAGGTGCTGTCCGGCGCGATCAACGGCAGCCGGGCGATCCGCCTCCGCGCCCTGCGCACCGGAGCCGACAGCCAGTACCAGCAGATCGTCGCCCTCGTGCATCAGGCCGAGTCCTCGCACGCGCCCATCGTCCGTCTCGCCGACCGGTTCGCGATCCCCTTCACGGCCGTCGCGCTCGTCCTGGCCGGCACCGCGTGGGCGCTGTCGGGCGATGCGACGCGCTTCGCGGAGGTGCTCGTGCTCGCCACCCCGTGCCCGCTGCTGATCGCGGCACCCGTGGCGTTCCTCGGCGGCCTGTCCCGGGCCGCGAAGTCGGGCGTGATCATGAAGAGCGGGGCCGTGGTCGAGCAGATCGCGCGCGTCCGGTCGGCCGCGTTCGACAAGACCGGCACGCTCACGCAGGGCCGCCCGGAGCTGGTCGAGGTGCGACCGGCTTCCGGCTTCGACGCGGACGAGGTGCTGCAGCTCGCCGCCTCGGCCGAGCAGTACTCGTCGCACGTGCTGGCCGCGGGCATCCGCACCGCCGCCGAGGCGCGGGGGCTGCCCCTCGAGGCGGCCGCGGAGGCGAGCGAGACCGCGACCAACGGCGTCTCCGCGACGATCCGGGGCCGCACGGTCGTGGTCGGCAAGCCCGCCTACGTCGCGTCGCTGGCGCCCGACACCGTGCGCGCCGAGCTGGGCACGGGCGAGGCGGCCGCCTACGTCGCGGTGGACGGTCGCTTCGCCGGAGCGCTCCTGCTCGCCGATGCGGCGCGGCCGGAGGCCGCCGCGGTCGTCTCGTGGCTGCGGCTGCACGAGGTGGAACGGGTTGCGATGCTCACCGGCGACGTGCGGTCGACGGCGGAGTCGGTGGCGCACCAGCTGGGCATCGAGGAGGTCCACGCCGAACTGCTCCCGCCGGAGAAGGTGCGGCTCGCGGCCGAGCTCGAACCCCGGCCCGTGCTGATGGTCGGCGACGGCGTCAACGACGCCCCGGTGCTCGCGGCGGCCGACATCGGCATCGCGATGGGCGCCAAGGGGGCGACCGCGGCGGGCGACGCGGCCGACGTGGTGATCCTCGTCGACTCGCTCGCGAAGGTCGTCGACGCGGTCGCCATCGGCCGGCACACCCTGCGCGTCGCGCTCACGGCGATCTGGATCGGCATCGGGTTGAGCGTCGGGCTCATGGTCGTGGCGATGACGGGCCTGATCCCCGCGGTCGCCGGGGCGCTCGTGCAGGAGCTCGTCGACCTCGCCACGATCCTCTACGCCCTCCGCGCGCTGAGCGGTCCGCCGAGCGGACTGCGCCCCGGTGCCGACGGCACGGGTGCGGACGCGGTCCCTGCGGTCGCCGCGACGCCCGCGCCCGGCCGCTGACCGGCGCGCTCACCCCTCCTCCACGACGCCGTCCGGCGACGGTCACCGCACCGATGGGGTCTTCGCGCGCGGGCGCCTGCGGAATACCGTGACACCGTGGACGTCCTGGCAGACACTGGAGGCATGCCCGTGAACGACCCGCAGATCTGGACGCTGCTCGGCGTCTTCGCCGCCGTGATGCTCGGCGGGATGACCCTCATGACGACGCAGCTCAGTCGTGTCATCCGCTCCGAGGTCGGTCGCGTCGAAGGCACCCTCTCCGCCCGCATCGACCGCGTCGAAGGCACCCTCTCGGCCCGCGTCGAAGGGATCGACGCCCGCCTCGGTCGGATCGAGTCGAAGGTGGAAGACCTCGACAAGGAGCTCACGAACCTCGCGCTGCGGTTCTGGCGCTCGCAGTGACGCCCCGCGCCCGGCTCAGACGCGCACGTCCCCCACGAGGTTCACCCGGATCCCCATCCCGTCGAACATGGCGGCCTTCGCGATGAGGGCCCGGTCCGCGGTCTCGGCGTCGGGCGCATAGACGAGCTGCGCGTGGTTGGCCTTGTGCCGCGCCATGAACTGGTCGCGCGAGATGCCGTGCAGCACCACGTGGGCGATCGGCCACTCCGGGTTGGTGGCGTCCTTGCGGCGCTGCGTCTCCTCCTCCGGCAGCTCGACGACCGAGGCGCGGAAGATGTCGGCCTGCAGCACACCGTCCGCGATGAACACGCGCGACAGCACGACCTCGCCGGGCTTCGAGACGCCGTTGATGGTGGCGCCGCCCGCGGGGAAGAACACATGGCCCTGGCGCCAGCCCTCCGCGTGCTCCCAGCCGCCGAGGTGCGAGGCGGGCACGGAGCCGGAGATCTCGTACACCCACACGAACTGCCCGTCGAAGTCCTCGCCCCAGCGCACGTCGTGCAGCGTGTTGTCTGGCACGAGGCCCATCGCCCGCCAGACCCGGTCGGTCACGAGTGCGTCGACCGCGACGCCCTCGTCGGCCTCGTTGAAGTGCGGGAACGCGCGGCCCTCGTGCAGCACGCGGGAGCCGTCGCGCGACGTGACCGGCGGGCGCTCCGTGGTGTTGAGGATGCCCTCGGCGAGGTCGGACGCGGGCACCAGGTCTTTGAGACCCTGCTGGTACTGGATGCCGACGGCGTCGAGCCCGAAGTCGTCGGCGATGCGCAGCGCGGCGATGTACATCTTGAGCTGCCACTGCACCTGCTCGCGCGTGAGCTCGGTCGCGGCGTCGTCGCCGTAGCGGAAGGTCATGCCGTGGTCGATTAGCCAGTCGTACGCGGCGTCGGCCTCGTCCTCCGTCACGGTCAGCATTTCGGCGTACAGCGCCGACTGCGACAGCCGCTCCTTGTAGATGCCGGTGTGGTTGAGCAGTTCGTCGTCGAAGATCGCGTTGTACATGCCCATGCAGCCCTCGTCGAACACGCCGATGATGGCCTTGTCGGCGCGCAGCTGCGCGGCCAGGGCCTCACCGAGCTGCTTCTCCGGGCTGTCCGGCAACGCGGGCAGCGGACGCACGTGCGACTGGTCGTGCGTGATCGCGCCGGTCTCGGTCCACTCGCGGATGCCGTCGATGAACCAGTCGTCGGTGTAGTCGACCGACCAGGTGGTGGCGTAGGGCTTGCCCATCTTCGTGAGCCCGGCGTTCAGGCCGAGCAGACCGACCAGCCCCGGCCAGTCACCGGCGAAGTTGGCGACCGTGAGGATCGGGCCCTCGTGCGTGCGCAGCCCGGCGAGCACGTGGTGCGAGTACTGCCAGTTGGCGATCGCGACCACCAGCGGGGCATCGGTCGGGATGTCGCGGAACACCTCGAGGCCCATGCGCTGGCTGGAGATGAAGCCGTGACCGGTCTCGGGGTCGACGCCGAACGGCCGGATCACCTCCCAGCCGAGGTCGTTCAGCACGCCCGTCACACCCGCTTCGAGCTCCACCTGGGTCGGCCACCCGGCGACGTTCGCCGACTCGCGCAGATCGCCCGAGGTGATGAGGTACGCGGTCTTCGGTGCCGCGGTCGGGCGCGCGGCGGGCGCGGGCAGGGTGTACGTGGTCATGGTGCCTCCGGGGTCGGGGTGGTCGAGGTCGCGCCGCGCTGGTCCGCGGCGAGGTCGTGGACGACGGATGTGGTCCCCTCGTAGAGCCGCACGTAGCGGTCGAACAGGGCGTCGTAGAAGGGGCGCAGCGCCGTGTCGGGCCGCACGGTCTCGGCGATCGGGTTCCAGTCGTCGATGGCGGGAGCGGCACCCGGGGCCGCGGTGGCTCCGGCGGCGAGGAAGGCGGCGCCGTAGCTCGCGCCGATGGTCGTCTCGGGCACCTCCTGCACGAGTCCCGTGACGTCGGACACGATCTGGAGCCACAGGCGCCCCTGGGTGCCGCCGCCGACCGCCACGATGCGGCGGATGTCGGCGCCGGCGGCCCGCATGGTCTCGACGTTGTGGCGCACGCCGAGTGCCGTGGCCTCGAGCGCCGCGCGGTACAGGTCGCCGCGGGTGTGCTCCAGCGTGAGGCCGGCGATCACGCCCCGCGCATCCGGGTCCTGGATGGGCGTGCGCTCGCCCGCGAAGTACGGCAGCATCAGGAGCCCGCGGGCGCCGGGGCCGGACGTGGCGGCCTCGCCGAGCAGCTCCGGGTAGTCCGCGCCGGTGAGGTCCTTCAGCCAGGCGGTGAGCGCGCCGGAGGTCGAGAGCCCGCCGGCGAGGTTGCGCGTGCCGGCGAAGGCACCGGCGGTCGTCCACATCGAGGGCGTGCGCAGGGTCTCGGCGCCGGTCGCGACGAGGAACATCGTGGTGCCGTACATCAGCATCAGGTCGCCGAGCTCGTGCGCGCCCACGCTGACGGCCTCGGTCCAGGCGTCGATGGTGCCGGTGACCACGGGGGTGCCTGCGGGGATGCCGGTGGCGGCGGCGGCCGCGTCGGTCACGGTGCCCGCGACGTCGCCCGCCCACCGCAGCTCCGGGGCCTCGATCGTGCCCGCATAGCGCTGCCACCACGGCTCGTGCCAGCGCTCGTGCTCGATGTCGTACAGGGGCGACACCTGACTGGCGGACTGGTGGTCGAGCACGTAGGCGCCGGTCAGCCTGCGGGCGAGCCAGGACGCGGGCATGTAGAGGCGGCGGGCGCGCGACCACGCCTCGGGTTCCTCGTCGGCGACCCAGGCGATCTTGGGGCCGCCGGCCTGCGACGTGAGCGTCGAGCCGCCCACGCGGGTGATGTCTTCGTCGCCCAGCTCCGCGGTCATCCGTGCGATCTGCGCGGTGGAGCGGGTGTCGACGCCGTAGAGGATGGCGGGACGGACGGGGTGGTCGTGCTCGTCGGCGAGCAGGATGCAGGGACCCATGCCGCTGACGCCGACCCCGGCCACCTCGGCCTCCGGCACTGCGGCCAGGAGCTCACGGGCCAGGCCGACGAACTCGTCCCACCAGACGTCGCCGTCCATCTCGACCCAGCCGGTGCGGGGGCGGCTCACCTCGTGCGCGCGCGTCGCGGTCGCGAGGATCGTCCCCGCCTCGTCGACGAGCACGCCCTTGCTGCTGGACGTGCCGATGTCGACACCGATGGTGCAGCGCATGGTCCTCCTCGACGCAGGGCGGCCGGTGATCCGACCTTTCGCCATGGTAAGCGAAATCGATTTCAAGCCGCAAGCCGATGCGTGGGCGTTTCCCCGGCAGAGCCCGCCCGTCCGCAGGGGCGTCAGGCGCGGGGCGTGCTCGCGGACTGCACCTCGTTGCGCAGCACCACCGTGCGCGCGGGCTGGGTGTCGCCCTTGATCCGCTCCAGCAGCATGCGCGCCGCCGTGACCCCCATGTGCCGCGCCGGGAGCCGGACGACGGTGACCGCCGTGGGCGAGAGCGTGGTGAAGGGCAGCGATCCGATCACCGCGACCCCGACCGCGGGCGGCGTGAGCCCCCGCTCGGTGAGCACCTGCAGGGCGCCGACGCCGATGAGGTTGTTGCCCGCGACCACCGCATCGGGCGGCTCGGGCAGCGCCAGCAGCTCCTCCATGGCCGCGCGGCCGCCGTCGACCCGGAACGTCGCGAAGCGCACGAGCTCGTCCAGGTCGAGGTCGGGCTCTGCGGCGGAGAGCGCGGAGCGCCAGCCGGCCGCGCGCTCGGCCGCGGTGTCGATGTGCTCGGGCCCGCCGATGTAGGCGATGCGGCGATAGCCCGCGGCGATGAGGTCTTGCGTGGCGGAGGTGCCGGCGGCCCGGTTGGCCATCACCACGCCATCGATGTCGTACGTGGTGCTGCGGTCGACCGCGACGACGGGGCGCCCGGTGGCGAGGATGCCGCTCAGATCGCTGTGCTCGTCGGCGGTCGCGATGATGACGCCCGACATGTGCTCGGCGATCGCGATGCGGAGGTACGTGGCCTCCTTCTCCAGCTGGGCGTCGGAGTTGCACAGCACCACCGAGTACCCGGCCTCGGATGCGACGTCTTCCACGCCGCGCGCCATCTCGGTGAAGTACGGGTTCTCGATGTCGGGGATGACGAGCGCGATGACCTCGGAGCTCTGGGTGCGCAGGGTGCGGGCCGCGCGGTTCGGCGTGAAGTGCAGCTGGGCGGCGGCCTCGCGCACCGCGGCCACCTTCTCCTCCGAGACGCTCGTGCCGTTGAACACGCGGGAGACCGTCGCGGGCGAGACGCCCGCGAGCTCCGCGACGTCGTAGATCGTGGCCATGCACCCTCACTGCCTGTCCGGTGACCCCGGACGTGAAGCAACAGTATCGCGCGCTCGCGAGGTCTCTGGTGCATCGATCTGAAATCGATTACATTGGCGGCCATGACGCCTGCCCCCTCCTCTCTGTCCACGCTCGCAGCGCTGCGCACCGTGCAGACCCGGTCCATCTCCCCCGAGAACTTCGACGGCTCGCCGGGCGGCGGCGGCCGCGCCACCGAGGGCACCGGTGCGGCGAGCGCGCGCGACCTCGGCCCCGGCTGGAAGATCTCCCCCAGCGTCGATATCCCGGCCGGAGAGACCTTCGAACTCGCCGCGATCGACGGTCCGGGCAAGATCACCCACATCTGGATCACCACCCACACCGACAACTGGCGCACCCTGCTGCTGCGCGCGTACTGGGACGGCGCCGCGGAACCCGCGGTCGAGGTGCCCTACGGCGACTTCTTCTGCAACGGATGGGGCGTGTTCGCCCAGGTGAACTCGCAGACCATCGCCGCGAACCCGCACGGCGGCTTCAACTCCTACTGGCCGATGCCGTTCCGCGACGGCGCCCGGCTCACGCTCGAGAACACGTCGACCGTCGACGTGCGCGTCTACTACCAGGTGACCTACGAGGTCGGGGGCGATCACTCCGACGACGCCTACTTCCACGCGCAGTGGCGGCGCTCGAATCCGCTGGAGGACCGCACCCCGCACGTCCTGCTGGAGGGCATCGAGGGGCAGGGGCAGTACGTCGGCACCTACATCGCGTGGGGCGTGAACTCCAACGGCTGGTGGGGTGAGGGCGAGATCAAGTTCTACCTCGACGACGACACCGACCACCCCACGATCTGCGGCACCGGCACCGAAGACTACTTCGGCGGCGCGTGGAACTTCGACATCCCCGGCCAGGGCTACACCGCCTTCTCCACCCCGTATCTGGGGATGCCGCAGGTGATCCGGCCCGACGGCCTCTACGTGTCACAGCAGCGCTTCGGCATGTACCGCTGGCACGTGCTCGACCCGATCCACTTCGCCACCGGCATCCCGCGGGTCGACATCCAGGCGCTCGGCTGGCGCAGCGGATGGCGATACCTGCCGCTGCGGGACGACATCGCCTCCACCGCGCTGTTCTACCTCGACCGGCCGACCGCGCGCCGACCGCGCACACCGAGCGCCGACGACCTGGAGGTGCACCTGGGCAGCGCAGCCGTGCCCGACATCGGCGCCTCCCCGTCGCGCCCGCCGCAGGGCTGACACCGAGCACGACGAAGGGCGCCCGCTTCCCGCGGGCGCTCTTCGGTGCGTTCACTCCGCGCGCACCACGGTGAACGGGCAGTCGCCCTCCACCACGTCGACCTCCACCTGCTCCCCCACGGTGACGGTGCCGTAGCCCGCCGCGCTCACCCACGGCCAGCGGCCCTCGGCGCCGACGTGCAGCTCGCCCGCCGCCTCGTCCACGCGCACGCCGGAGCGCGCCTGCAGCAGCGTCCACCCCGCCATGGCCCTGGCGTAGTGATCGCCGCACTCGATCTCGTTGTAGGGGTTGCGGCGGCGGCCGTCGTGCCGGTCCCACAGTCCTTCGAGCACCGCGCGACCCTCCTCCTCCAGCCCCTCGAAGAAGCAGTGCGCCGCGACCTGCCACTCGATGCCCGTCCACACCTCGTCGGCGTAGCGCGTGGGCACCTCGGGTCGTCCGCCCTCGGGCCACGTGCACATCAGCAGCCCGACGTCGTCGGCCGTGTCGGCATAGACGCGGTACGGGTGCGCGAAGTCCGCGAAGCCGTGCCGCAGATTCGAGGCGACCACGTGCCGGAGGGCGCTGCGCACGTGCTCGGGCGGCAGGATCGGCCCGAGCCCGAGCTGATGCGCCCACCACTGCCCGATCACCTGATCGGACAGCACACCCGTGCGCCACTGGAAGTCCTCCGGGTCGCCCTCGTCGAGCACCTGGATGTAGTGGGTGCCGTCGAACAGCAGCTCGTCGTACCCCGCCGAGCCGGAGCGGAACCTCTCGGCCGCCTCCGCCGCGGCCTCGGTGTCGCCCACCCGCCGCGCGAGCTCCTCGTACGCCCGCAGCGCCGCGAGCCACAGCGTGCCCATGAACGGGTTGACCCCGGCGAGGTCGATGTCGTGCGTGCTGGGCTGGATGCCGCGCAGCACGCCATCACCGTCCGCGTCCCACTTCTCGCGGATGTGCGTGTACAACCGCACGAGCTGCGGCCAGCGGCGTTCGAGCCACTCCGATCCCGCCCCGCGCTGCACGTCGCGCAGCGACTTGAGGATCGTGGCGAGCATGCCGTCGAGCGCGGGCTCCTCCGGTCCGCCGATGAACTCGTCCGTCATCTGGTGCAGATACGTGGGCACGCGCAAGCGGTGCGGGATCGACCCGTCGGCCGCCTGCATCACGTCGAACTCGGTCTCGCGCATGTTCCGCTCCAGGCTCGGCCACAGCCCGGCGAGCGCGGCCTCGTACTGCCACACGTGCGTGCAGTTGAGCGGGCAGGAGCCGCCGAAGACGCCCGACCACATCCAGGTCGAGTCGCCGAGCGAGCCCTCGTAGCCGTAGAACCGGCCGTCGGCGCCGATGAAGCACGTGGGGCTGCGCACGTACGCGGCCTGGGCGGCCAGGTGCTCGACCTCCTGCGCGTCGAGGCTCGACCCTGCGAGGGTGCCGGTCCACTCGAGCGTGCGCTCGACGAGCTCGTCCCACCGGCGCTCGACCGTGGCCTGCACGTCGAGCGCGTCGAGGTAGCGCCGGCCGTACGCGTTGCCGAGGTAGAAGGTGGACGCTCCCCACTCCGGGTGCGGCGCCCCGAACTGCTCGATGTCGACGAACCGGTTGGGCAGGTGCCATGACATCGAGAAACGGATCGTGCGCGAGGCGCCGGGGGCGAGGGCGAAGGGCACGCCGACCACCCCGAGCCACGACCGTCCTCGCGGGCTGGGGCCGGACCCGCCCTGCGGGGCGTTGAGCTGCGGGTCGCCGATGGTGGGGGCGAGCGCGAGCCGGGAGCGTCCGTCGTTCCCGCCGCGGGAGCGGAGGAACGCGTCGAGGTGCTCCAGACCGCTGCACCGCGTGAGCACGGCCGCGGTCTCGTCGTCGGCGGCGAGCACGAGCTGCCCGGCCAGGCGGTCGCTCTCGTCCAGGCTCGGGTTGTCCATGACCACGCGCGACCAGCCCCTGCCGCGGCGCAGGCGGTTGACGTTGCCGCCCAGCCCCGGGGTGCTGTCGGCGATGGGCGTGATGCCGTCCCACCCGATCGCGTTGAGCAGCGACCCCGCAAGCGTGCCGTGCACCCCGATCGGGCCCGTGTTGGTGAGCGTGAACTCGAACATCCCGGTCGGGATCGAGCTGAGCTCGACGTCGCGCGGGGCCATCGGGTTGAGCACGCGCATGCGCACCTCGACCGGATGGCGCGGATCGGTCAGCTCGACCTCGGCCACCGGGTAGGTGCCCCGGAACGCGGCGCTCTCGAAGGTGCTGAAGCTCTCGGCCGCCGCGGTCATCCACTCGGGCACGAAGCCGTCGGTCGTGAGCGATGCCTGCGGATCCGGGACCGGGGTGCCCTGCACCATCGAGATGACGTTGAGCGGCGGCTCGACCTGCGTGACCCGCAGCCAGAAGCCCGTGCCGGGGAGAGCGCCCAGGTGGTTCGGCATGCCCTGCAGCTGCCACTGGCGCAGCGACCCGTCGGCGTTCACCGCGAAGCCGCCGGTGCCGATGCCACCCACGGGCATCGCGAGCGCGGGGGCCTCGGTGTGCGGACGGGACGGGGACAGGCGGTCGGTCATGATTCTCCTCGTGCGGGTCGACGGCCGGGGACGAGCGGCGGCAGCGCCACTCCGGATGCCGCGGCGACCGGCCAGGCCGCGGCGACGGACAGCAGCACGAGCAGCGGTGCGGCGAGCAGCAGCAGCCCACCGAACCAGGTGAGCCCGAGCCACGCGACCGCGGCCGACGCGGCGAGCGCGGCCAGCGGTCCGAGCGGGCGACGCACCGCCGCGACGGCGCAGACGACCGCGACCGTGCGCAGCCCCACGTCGTCGCGGAGGGCGGCGACGGGCACCGCGACCACCGCGACGAGGGCGACCGCGGCGGACAGCAGCAGCGCCGCGAACCCGAGCACGGTGAACAGGGGCACCGCGGCGGAGGCGGCGATCGCGCTCGTGACCTGCGACCACGCCAGCAGCACCGCGGGCGCACCGGCACCGACCGCGACCGCGAGCACGCGGCGGCGGAGGCGCACGGCCGCGTGGTCGAAGACCCGGTCGTGCAGCGCGCCGAGGGCCCACGCGGCCGGAACCGCGCACGCGGCGACCACGAGCAGCGGCACCAGCGGCGACGCCGGCCCGAGCAGCGCCGCCCCGAACGCCCAGGCCGCGAGCGCCGCGGCTCCGGTCACCCCGAGCGGCGCGAGGGCCCGCCACGCCGCGGCCGGAAGGCGCAGCAGCACCGGGTCGACCGCAGCGGGAGCGGAACCGGCGGCACGCGCGGCCGCCGTCGCGCCGGCAACGCCCGCGGAGCCCGCAGCACCAGACCCCGCCGTGCGAGTACGCGCGTGCACCCTGCTCATCCCTTCAGCCCCGTCGATGCGACGCTCTCCACGATCTGCCGCTGGAACGCCAGGAACACCACGAGCAGCGGCACCACGACCATGGTGATGGCGGCGAACACGATCACCGCGGGTGCGGCGCCGAAGCCGTTCTGCAGCGTGACGAGCCCGAGGGGCAGGGTCATGTTCTCCGGGCTGGACAGGAAGATGAGCGGCCCGAAGTACCCGTTCCACGAGGCCTCGAACCCGAGGATCGCGAGGGCCGCGACCGCGGGGGCCGAGAGCGGGATGAGCATCCGGAACAGGATCCACAGGTGTCCGGCACCGTCGAGCCGCGCGGCCTCGTCGAGCTCGCGCGGGATCGTCTTGAAGTACTGCGACAGGAAGAAGATCTGGAACACGTTGATCAGCGCGGGCAGCCACAGCGACGCGAGGGTGTCGACGAGTCCGAGCTGCCGCATCATGATGAAGATCGGGATGATGACGAGCTGTCCCGGCACCATGAGCGCCGACAGCATCACGACCAGCAGCACGCGGCTGCCGCGGAAGTCGATGCGCGCGAACGCGTAGGCGGCGAGCACCGAGAAGAACAGCGCTCCGACGGTGGAGATGAGCGCGAGCGCGAGCGAGTTGCCGAACTGCTGGAAGAACGGCATGTACTCGAACACGTCGGCGAAGTTCTGCGTGGTGAACGGGATCGGCAGCCAGCGCGGCGGGTCGGCGAACGCGAACTCCGGCTCGGTGAAGCTCTGCACGATCAGCCAGAACAGCGGCGACAGCATCAGGATGCCGAACACCACGAGCACCACGTCGACGATCACGCCGCCGACGGTGGGGCGGTGACGGCGGCGGCGGCGCTGTCGTTCGACGCGGGTGAGCACGTCGGTCCGCGGCTCCACGGTGGGGGGAAGAACGGTCATGATTCGTGCACCCACTTCCGTCGGCCGAGGAACTGCAGCACGGTGACGCCCATGATGATGACGAACACGAGCAGGGCGACCGCGGCCGCGTATCCCATGTCGAAGGCCTGGAAGCCCTTCTCGTAGAGGTACATGATGATCGTCGTGGTGGAGTTCTGCGGTCCGCCCTTGGTGATGATCTGGATCGGGTCGAAGATCTGGAACGCACCGATGAAGGTGATGATCGTGGCGAAGAACATGGTGGGCGACATGAGCGGCAGCGTCACGTTCCAGAAGATCTGCCACGAGGTCGCGCCGTCGGTGCGGGCGGCCTCGACGAGCTCGGTGGGCACGGTCTGGAGCCCGGCGAGCATGATGATGAACGTGAAGCCGACCGTGTGCCACAGGTCGATGAAGATGATCGCGGGCATGGCCCAGGCGGGGTCGGCGAAGAAGTTGGGCAGCTCGATGCCGAACGTCGCCGCGTACTGCGCCACGTAGCCGAACGTCGGGTCGAGCACGTACTTCCACAGCAGGGCGACCGCGGCCCAGGAGATCAGGAACGGGAAGAAGATCGCGACGCGGGCGAAGTAGCCGAGCACGCGGCTCGCGACCCGGTTGACCGCGAGGGCGAGCAGCAGCCCGAACACCAGGTGGGTGACGATCGAGGCGAACGCGAACACGAACGTGTTCAGCAGCACCTGCGGCAGGATCGGGTCGGAGAACAGGCGCACGAAGTTATCGGCGCCGACGAACTCCGGGGTGGTCAGCATGTCCCACTTCAGGAACGCCAGGGCGATCGCGAACACGAACGGCCCGGCGACGAAGACGAGGAACAGCAGCAGCGCGGGACTGACGAACATCCAGCCCGCGGTCGCGGTGCGACGCCGCAGGAGCTCTGCTCCCGGGCGCCGCACCGTGGGGGCGGCGGCGATGCTACTCACCGACCAGCTGCTCCAGCTCCGCCTGCGCCGCGTCGAGGGTCTTCTGCGCCTCGCCCTGACCGGCGATGATCGTGCCCCACGCCTCCTCGATGACCTTCTGCGCCTCGGCGCCCTGGTCGATCGAGGGGATCGGGGTGGCGAAGTCCATCGCCTCGCTCAGCCGGATGGTGCCCTCGGGGGCGTTGTCGGTGAAGGCGGGCGAGTTCGCGACCGACTCCCGCGCCGGCACGATGGTGCCGCCGATCTCGGCGAAGTAGCTGCCGGCCTCCTCCGACATGAGGAACTTGATGAAGGTCCACGCGGCCTGCTTGTTGTCGCTGTTCTTGGCGATGTTCCAGGCGTCCCAGCCGACCGGCGAGCCGTTGCCGGTCTTGGTGGGCCAGTTCACGACCACGGTCTTGTCGACCATGTCGAGCTCGCGCACACCGAGCACGGGCCAGCGTCCGCCGCTGAGGATCGCGAGCTTGCCCTGCTTGAACGCGGTGTTGCCGTCGAACTGGCCGCCGGGCTTCGGGGCCAGGCCCATCTCGACGAGGCTGCGGGCGAACTCGGCCGACTCGACCGCCTCCGGGGAGTTGTAGGTGGGCTCGCTCCAGTCGGCGTTGAACGTGCTGCCGCCGTTGGTGGTGAGCCACGGCATCACGTCGACGAAGTAGCCGGAGCCGGCGCCGACGAGGTAGGCGCCGGTCTTCTCCTTGATCTGCTTCCCGGCCGCGACGAACTCGTCCCACGTCCAGTTGCCGTCTTCGGGGATGGCGACTCCGGCCTTCTCGAACACGTCCTTGTTGAGGTACATGGCCATGGTGTTGAACCCGCCGGGGATGAACACGGTCTCGCCGTCGGGGCCCGCCGCGAACTCCTCGTTGAACTTCTGCAGGTTGGGGCTGATGTCGTCCCAGTAGTCGTCGACGACGTCTTGGTCCTGCTCGATGTAGGGCGCGAGGTCGGCGAGGATGCCCTTCGAGGCGAACAGCCGCTGCCCCTCGGTGGCGACCTGGATGATGTCGATCTTCTGTCCGCCGGCGAGACGCGTCGCGACCGTGGTGGAGAACGTGGCCCAGTTGCCGCTGGGGA
Source organism: Microbacterium sp. NPDC055599 (assembly GCF_053618975.1). Taxonomy (NCBI): domain Bacteria; kingdom Bacillati; phylum Actinomycetota; class Actinomycetes; order Micrococcales; family Microbacteriaceae; genus Microbacterium; species Microbacterium sp. NPDC055599. The sequence continues at coordinate 159,534 of NZ_JBSHIM010000009.1, forward strand.
TGCCGACGGCCTTGAGCTTGATGTCGGGGTACTGCTTGTTGAACTCGGCGAACAGCGCGTTGAACGCCTTCTGCTGGTCGGCGTCTCCCATGTAGACGAAGTTGAGCTCGCCGCTGTCCGGCTCCCCCTCGGCTCCGGCGCCTCCGCCCCCGCCGCCGCCCCCGGAGCATCCGCTGAGGGCGATGCCCGCCACCACCACGGATGCTGCGACCTTCCACATGCGACTGCGTGTCTTGCGCATTGGTCCTCCTCAGGACGTCACTCGTCTTCGAGTCATGCTGTGTCCCGGCTGCCGCCGGGTGGGGGTGCCGACCAGCTCGCGTCGATCCACTCTGATCGGGTATGCGCCAGGTTAGGCGAAATCGATTTCATGCGCAATAGTCGGCGACGGGCTGCTCATCCGTCGGCGCGGTCGAGGTCAGCGGCGAACCAGAACACGTTGTACGGATCCCAGAGCGAGAGCGTGAAGTAGATGCGCCGACCGTCGTCCGAGACGTACCGCGGGTCGAGGTAGGGGCCGTAGAGCCCCGGGTACTCGTCGCCGGGCACGAGCTCGATCGGCTCGCCCCAGGGGCCCCACGGGGTGATGCCCTCGCGGATGTAGGCGTTGCCGGCGTCGGAGTAGGTCATGATCCAGCGCTCCAGGTACGTCGACCACATCACCGACAGCTCGCCGATCGTGCCCTCGACCACGACCTGCGCGTCGTCCAGGTCGTCCGACCACACCGGTTCGTCGCCGTCGAGGCCCGCGAAGTAGGAGTAGGAGCCCTGGTCCTCCACAGCCTCCTCGGTGGCCGGCACCCGCATCAGCCGCACCTCCCCGAACCGCCCGGAGGGGATCGCCCACAGGTAGATCCAGTCCTCGCCGTCGGCGGTGACAGGGGCCGTCGCGAACTGCACGAAGCCGGAGTCCCCTGGCCACTCGATGCCCTCGACGGGAGCCCAGGTCTGCCCGTCATCCCCCGAGACGACGAGGGCGGAGCGGTTCGCATCCCACGCGCCGGGGTCACCCCAGTAGCTCACCGACATGTAGGAGACGTAGATCGTGTCGCCGATCGCGAAGCCCGCGGTGGGGATCTTGGTGACCTCGCCGGAGCCGTCGTTGGGGTCGTGGTCGCCCTCGATCAGCGGGGCCGCGAGCCCGATCCCGTCGGCCACCCAGCCGTCGAAGAAGATGCCGTCGGTCGGGTCGTCGTCGGTCGTCCAGGCGGCCACGTTGGAGCGCCACTGCCCGCCCTGACCGCCGGTCGTGCCCGGTGCGCGCTCGCCGAACGTGTCACCGAAGAAGAACCAGGTGCGGTCGCCCACGGTGGTCATCGAGCCCAGATCGGTGCCCGCCACGCCGACCGCCTCGGTGTCGTTGATGCCCGCCGGTCCGGTCAGCTGCGCGACCTCGGTGAGCCCGGAGATCCCCGTCAGCACGAACGGCTTGTCGGGGTCGGGATCGAGCTCCACGGGCGCCCCTCCCCCGGCGCACGCGGCGAGGCTCACCGCCAGGGCGGCGGCGGCGAGCAGGGCGGTCGAGCGACGGGCACGGGTGCGGGACATGCGGCTCCTCGGCGAGCGACAGGGGGCGTGGAGGCCGACGATACCGAAATCGATTTCAGTGCACCAGGGCTTCTGTTCGGGGATGGATCGCATGGAGCATGGTGGACGGCTTCGCGGTCGTCGAAGGCTCCGTCAGCCCCGGAAGGGACATGACATAATCTCCCCGTCCGGGTTCGCCGATCCTGGATCCGAGCTTTGCCTCAGTCCGAACCTGGCCGCCGACGACGACGTGGCGGCGTCCTCACCCGAAGGGCTATGCATTCGATGATCAGACACGGGCAGGCGGTCGCGGCCTTCTCAGCGCACGTGGCACCGCACTCACGTCCCGTCACACCGATCGCTTCCGCGTGATCACGCTCGGTGAGCTGCTTTCCGCGGAGACTGCAGGGGCCGCCGAGCACGAGAGCCCGCACGTTCGCGATGAGGATGCGTTTCTCGAAGCCCAGGTCAACGCCGTGCTCTTCGACGCCATCACCGCCACTCTGGGCATCCTGTGCGATCTGCGGACCGCTCTACAGCTCGACGAAACGAACACGGGGCTTCTCGTTCTGAGAGGCGTGGGTCTGCTGGAGTGGTCCGGTGTCACCGACCGTCACAGGACGTCGTGGAAAGTGGTGGGCTCTTCGGCCCGGTCACTCGACGCGGGACTGGAACTTCATCTCGCATTGACTCCGGGGGCAGATCTTCGGGTCCGTGGGAGGAGCGCTGTCTTCCACTCGCTCGACGTGGCGGCGCTCGGAGAGATTCCCGACTTCGGCTCGCATACGGATCAGGAGGTGCGCAGCATGTCCCCGCGGTGGGACTCCGCGGCCCGCGTCGTCCGTACGACGCCGCTGGCGCCCTGTTGGCCCTGGGGTTGTTTCGAGTGCTGGCATGACCGCAGAGATTGATTGGAGTGCCATGAGCGAGGACCTCCTCAGCATCGATCTGGATGGCGATGACATCACACGCCGGTCACGGATGACGCTGCCCGAATTGGATCTCGGCTTGCGCAGGGGGTGGGTCGGCCCTTCCGAGGGGATACGGGTCGTGGATCAGGCGATTCGCGAAGGTCAGCGGATGCGACCCGAGGTTTTCGAGTTGACAGCGGCCGACGAGTGGAACTTCGCGGAGAAGGTGAGCCGACTCGTCCCCACGCCCACGGAGGAAAGCGACCGAAGTGCCCTGGGTATCTGGACCTACCTTTTCATGGCGTGGCTCTACCACAATCGAGACAGATTCGCCGACGTGCTCGGCATCGTCGAACTTCTGGCTGCAGACCTGGAGTTTCCGCCCGAGATCTCCGGAATGGTGAGGTGGATGCCGCCACCGGAAGGAGAGGAAGTGGGGATCGATGCTCTGATGCGCCACTGGGAACGGTATGTGGCGTCACGCCGCGAGGTGTATTCCGCACCGGAGCGGATGTTGGATGCTCCCCATCGGACCTTTCCCGCATGAGCGGATTCATGCCACAGTGTCGGAAGAAACTCCACCATCGACAGGAGCGGTGAGAATGCCCGACATCAGTGTCGATACCGTCGTTCCGAATCTGCTGGTCGGGGTGCTGGTGATCGTGTTGGGCATTGTGGTGATTCGTCACCGCACCCGTCTCAACGGGTTCATGTTCTCCGCGCAGAAGTCGATGCTCGGCGAGCGGTATGCGCGGGCGTCGGCGGGTCGGCAGACGCCGTGGATGATGGGCACGGTCGGGGTCGGCATCACCTGTATCGGACTGGCGATGACGGCAGCCGGAGTTGCCGGGGCGATCCAGAACATCCTCCTGTGACACGTCGACGGATGTACGGAGCACAGGGATTCGGCGAGCGCGGCTTCCTGTCTTTCCTTCACGACAACGCGCGCCCTTCCGGTGACGTCGATCGTGAGCTTCTCCGGGCACCGATTCCGGACCTCAGTATCGATCACCTTCCCGAACGGATCGACCCCAACGCGGATGGTCTCTTTCACCTGGCAGCGATCGTCTGGGATGTCGATGAACGTCTGGCGCTGTCGATGTTCCGTGAGGCCGCGAGCGCCGGGTCGTGGGATGCCCTCGCTGCTCTCGGCGAGGGCGAGAACTGGCTGGGTGATCACGACCAGGCGGTGGTGCACCTTCGAGCCGCACTCGATCTTCGCCCGGACGGTCACGCACGGCTGGAGGGTCTACTCGGGGAGAGCCTGGTCCTCACTACGGAACCCGGCGATCCACGAGAGATCGAGCGCCTCCTCACGGCGGGCCTCCAGGAGTCTCCGGAGTTCGCGCTTCCGTTGGCGCGGCTCCTGCTGAGTGAGGGGCTGGTCGAGGAGGGGCGGGCATGGACGGAGTGGGCCGGCGAGGCCGAGGTATACGGAGCGGCGCTCCTCCTCGGCAACCTCCTGAGCGAAACGCCGGACAGCACCGACGCGGCCGAAGCGGCGTACTGGCTCGGGATCGCCACCGGTGACGCGCACAGCGGCCCACAATCTCGCGGTGCTGTTGCAGCAGCGGGGCAACGATGAACGCTCCAGAGAACTCCATCGACTCGCCCGTTCGATGGGCGACCGTCGCCCTTGGACTGACGGGCGGGCCGTCATGATGATCGCGTCGTTCTCGTCCGCGCCCGCGGAGGCGGCTGATGCACAGAGCGCATCGACCGGAGCACGGATCGGGGCACTTCTGTGGGGAGCAACGGCGACCGGACTGTTCGTGCTACTGGGGCACGAGAGCAGCATGTGGTGGATCGGGCTTCCCGTCTACGCATTCGTCGCCGCCGCGCTCGTGCGTTCCGCCTGGCTCGGCGTCTGGGTCTCGCCTGGAGCGGTGAAGGTGGTCTCCTGGTTCCGTACGCAGCGCTTCAGGGCCGGCGAGGTGTCGGCTGTGGAGCTGGTCCCCTACTTCGGCATGGGCGGTGCCTCCGTCGGATGGCTGCCTGTCGTCGGGTCCGTCCGGATGATCGAGGTCGAGATGACGAGCGGTCGGCGCGTGTGGCTACCCTCGACCATCGGCAGGCGGAACGGCGTCCTCCGGCTCGCGAGGACGATGCGCGCGGCGCTGGGCCTGAGTATCCATTGACCTCAGCGGTGTGCCGGCGACGAACACCCCGGCGCGGGAAGGAATGCGTGCTTCTCCCTCCCGGAAGCCCGCAGGCCGTTGCCACTGGTTGACCGACCTCACGGTCGGGAATGATGGGGTCGTGGAGACAATCACCCTCGACGACGTCGACGAGCCCGTCCTCGACCTTCATGCGGCGCGCGTCAACGCCGGCGTCTTCGAGGTGGCGGGCTGCGCGGATCTTCAGGGCGGACGACTTCTCTACGAAGCGAGGAAGACCGGCGGACGCAAATTCCCCTCGTTTCGGAGGGCGAGCTGGGAGCGATTTCCCTTCACCGTGACGATCACCGGCGCCAGCCACTTCCACGTCCACGATCCGGAGGGACTCGGCACGATCGTGCTGGACCGCGTGACGCAGCATCCGGGCTCCGTCATCCTGCGCGGTGTGATTCCGGGCGAGATTCACATCGCGAAGACGGAATCCTCGGCGCCGGTGCTCACCATCGATCGAATGATCAGGCCGGACGAATGTCCGCACTCCTGACGGTTGCCTTCCTGACAATGAGTGCGCTTCTGGTGACCTCCGCTACCGTCGTCGCCGTTCATCGTGAACGCGTGGGGCGCAATGTGAAAGCCGCGGGCATGACGGGGCGGCTCACACTGCCTGCATCCACCGTCGGTCTGGGCGTGAGCCTGATTCAGTTCCTCGTGGCGATCGGTTGCTTCGTTCTCGCCGTCTCTCTGCCTCGACGGCTGGGCGATGGCCGAGGTGAGGCATCACTCGTGCGTCTCGGGGAGATAGGGCCGCCGTGGGGTGAGGTACTGACCGTCGGCGTGGTCGCCGTCGGTCTCGCCACCTGCATCACTGGTGCACTCCTGTTGAGCCGATGCTGGTCGCACCGTGCGACGTGGCACACCGATCGCGGCCTGTCAGGGCTTCCGCATCTCGACCGCCGCCTGCTCTACGGCGGGAGTGGCCTTCTCCTGGTCGGCGTGGTGGTCTTCGTGGGCGGCGTGCTCTTTCTCTTCTCGGCCATCACATGACCGACTGCCTCGCCGTCGTGAAAGGAAGGGAACCATGCTGACCCTCGACTACCGGATACATCGGGACGCGAGCGCAGACGACGTGGCGTGGGATCGGATCGACGACGTGTCGCTGGGCTACTGGCGTTTCCTCGGTGACATCGTGCTCATGACGGACGACGCAGACCACAGCATGCGGTGGGGCTGGTTGCCGATACTCGGCTTCGCGCTCCAGATGACGAACGCGGCCCACGTGATCCAGCGCGGTGAACCGCACACGCTGGAGATCCTCGGATCGGAGCGGTGCCTCCACTTCGCCCCGCGAGGCACTCGGATCGAGATCGTCGCCGACGACAGCGAACGGCCGGCCTTCGTCTCGGCACAGGAACTGGTCGAGGCATCGGATCAGATGCTCTCTCGACTACGCGCGGAAGTGGAGGGACGGCACCCGGGCCTCCTCACCAACCGCCGCTACCGCGACCTGCTCTCGTTCGACCCGGAGTATCCGACGCGAGCGACAGAGGCGAACCACCGCGCCGCCGGCGGAGATGATGGCGTGCGTGGAGAATCACCCTCGACGAGGTCTCAGACCTGGCCCTCGGCAGGGACGGTGACATCGACCGATGGAAAGGCGATCTAGGTGAAAGGACTCACCGTCGAATGATCCTCGGCGTTGTTATCGGGCTCGTGATCGTGACGGTCGGAGTCGCACTTCTTCTCGCCAGGCACGCGTTCTTGCGGTTCGCCCTGCGGTGGTTCCGACGGTTCTACGGTCAGCCCGTGGCCGACACGTTCGAGCATCGCGGAGAGAAGGGGATCCTCGTCGGCGGCGCCGGATTCATCGTGTTCGGGATCGTGCAGATCGTCGTCACCGTTGTCGGGCACTCCTAGCGATCACCATCACAACCGTGGGTGGGGGCGAAGCCGCCCCCACCCACGCCCCTCCGGGGTTCAGCCCGCCGTGGCGTTCTCGTAGGCGCGCATCGCGGCGTCCTGCGCATCCTTCAACGCGTCCTCGGGCGACTTGTCGCCGAGCAGCGCCGCGGTGATGGCGTTGTTCAGCTCGTTCTGGATCTCCTGCCCCGCGGGCGACGAGCCGAACGACTTCCCGTAGTCGACCACGTCGTAGTACGTGGAGATCACCTGGTCGAAGCCGGCGTTGCCGCTCTCGGTCACGAACTTCTCGCGGATGGCCTGGTCGGCCGAGGGCGAGCCGGTGAACAGCCCGGTGTTGATGCCGCCCTCCTCCTCGATGGTCTTCGCCCGCGCGTCGCCCGCCGCCATCCACGCGTCGTCCGAGGTGAGGTTCACCATCCACGCGCACGCTGCCGCGGGATTCTTCGCCCCGACGGGGATCACGAACGCCGTGCCGGACGCGACCGAGAACGGCTCCCCGTCGCTATTGAGGAACGGCACCGCCTCCAACTGGATCTGGTCGGCGTAGGGGCTGAGCACGTTGGGATACCACTGGGCGTTCACCTGCGAGCCGACCTGCTTCGCCACGAACTGGTTCTGGTCGCCGAACGCGTCGAACGAGTCAGTGAAGCTCTTCACCGCCGCGAAGCCGCCCTGCGCGTCGGTGATCTGCTTGAGCATCTCGATGCCCGCGACGTTGCTCGGGTCGTCCAGGGTGGGAGCGCCGTCGGCGTCGTTGAGCTGACCGCCCATGCCGAGGATCCACAGCCCCGCCTGTCCGGTGGCGACCGGGTCGAAGCCGAGCCGCGACGGCACGCCGCCCGACTCCTGGTACATCTTCGCGATCGCGCCGAGCAGCACGTCGGGCTGCGAGGTGTCGATCTCCTCCGCGGTCACCCCGGCCTCGTCGAGCACGGCCTTGTTCAGCAGGATCGCCGGCGGCTGGTAGAACTGCGGCACGGCCCACACCGCATCCTCGTAGGTCACGTCGTCCACCACGAACGGGTACCAGTGGTCGCGCGGCGTCACGTCCTGCGCGGCGAAGCACTCGTCGAGCGGCATGATGAGGTCTTGCGCGGCGTAGGTCGTGACGTAGCGGCGGTCCATCTGCACCACGTCGGGCACGTCACCGCTCGCGATGCGGGTGGTGAACTTCTGCGCGTCGAAGGCCGTCGCGTCGAGGTCGACCTTCACGTCGCTCAACTGCTCTGCCGCATAGTCCATGCGCGAGGTGCCGACGTCGTCGGCGTTCTCGAACCCCCACGCCTTCAGCGTGCCGCTCGGCTCCGCACCGAAGTCGGCGTCGGCGGCCTGGTCTCCCCCTCCTCCCCCGCCGCAGCCGGCGAGGACGAGGACGGATGCGGCGGTGACCGCGGTGATTCCCCACATGCGTGTGCGCATGACTGCTCCTTTCGATCGGTGGTGCGTTGTCAGCCCTTGCGCCCCTGGGTGGCGACGCCCTCGATGAAGGAGCGCTGCCCGAAGGCGAAGAGGATGAGCATCGGCAGCGTCACCAGCAGCGACGCGACCATGACGTACTGGTAGTCGCCGTGGCCTCCCGCCGTGGGGCTGTACTTGGTCATGGCGTAGGCGATGCCGAGCGGGGCGGTGAACTGGTCGACCGACCCGGCGTTGAGGTAGATGAGCGCGGCCTGCAGGTTGTTCCAGCTGGCCTGGAACTCGAACAGGAACACGATCACGAACGACGGGATCGACAGCGGCATCGCGATCCGCCAGAACAGCCCCCACGCGCTCGCCCCGTCGAGCCGCGCCGCCTCGAACAGCTCCCGCGGCAGCCCGAGGAAGAACTGCCGCTGCAGGAAGATGTAGAACGCCGACCCGAACAGGTTCATACCCCACAGCGGCACCCACGTGCCCAGCAGCCCGGTCTCCTTCCAGATCAGGTAGATCGGGATCATGGTCACCGCGCCGGGCAGCATCATGGTCGCGAGCACGAGGCCGAACAGCAGGCCGCGGCCGGGGAAGCGGAAGTACGCGAAGCCGAACGCCACGATCGAGCTGGAGATCGCCACGGTCCCCGCGGCCAGCAGGGCGATGGCGATGCTGTTGCCCATCCAGCTCAGCAGCGGCAGCTGGTTCCACACCTCGACGTAGTTCTCCGGCACGAACGTCTTCGGGATGAGGGCGTTGTCGAACACCTCGCCGCGCGGCTTGAGGCTCGCCGCGATCAGCCACACGAACGGGTAGAGGAACAGCAGCCCGAACAGCACGAGGATCACGTTCAGCACGATCCGGCCGGCGAGGCTCTTCGGCTGGTGGAGCCGGCGGCGCCAGCGCCCGCGCGTGGGGACCGTGGTGGTGAACGTTCCGGGGCTCTTCTCCCGCTCGACCTCGACGGGTTCCGGGCGCAGTGTCTGCGACATCAGCGGTCTCCCTCGTAGTAGACGAAGCGGTTGCCGACCTTCACCTGGATCAGGGTGATCAGCATGATGATCACGAACAGCAGCCACGCCATCGCCGCCGCGAATCCGAAGTTGAACTGCCGGAACGCCTGCTGGAACAGGTAGATGGCGTAGAACAGCGACGCCTCCGGCGAGGAGTTGCTCTGGTCGCGCCAGAACAGCAGGTACGCCTGGTCGAAGATCTGGAACGCGGCGATCGACAGCACGATCACGTTGAAGAACATCGCCCCGGAGATCATCGGCAGGGTGATCGAGAAGAACTTGCGGACGGGCCCCGCGCCGTCGAGCGACGCCACCTCGTACAGCTCGACGGGCACGTTCTTCAGCGCCGCGAGGAAGATCACCATCGTCCCAGCGACCGTCCACAGCGTCATCATCACGATGCTCGGCTTCACCCACGCCGGGTCGACGAGCCACTGCGGCCCCTCGATGCCGAACAGCCGGAGGAACTGGTTCACCGCGCCGGAGTTGCCGTTGAGCAGCAGGAAGAACACCGCCGCCGTCGCGACCGCCGGGGTCATCTTCGGCAGGTAGTACAGCACCCGGAAGACCCCGGCGCCCCGGCCGACGCGGTTGAGCAGCATCGCCAGCACCAGCGCGAACACGATCTCCAGCGGCACGGCCATCACCACGTAGAAGAGGGTGTTCGCGAGCGAGACCCCCACCCGCGGGTCGTCGAACAGGTTGGCGTAGTTGTCGATGCCGATCGGGCGGGCGGTGTTCGTGGCCAGGTTGTAGCTGCTGAACGAGATGTAGAGGCTGTAGATCATCGCGCCGGCCGTGAACACCAGGAACCCGATGATCCAGGGCGAGATGAACAGGTACCCCGCGAGGGCCTCGCGGCGGTTGTAGCGATCGCGCGTGCGTGGCGTCCGTGCCATCCACCCGCTCCTTCCCTGCGATGATCCGGCGTACGGGGGCACGCCGGAGAGACCGTGGTGCCCGGGCTGCCGGGCACGCGCGATGCCGGATCGGGGCCGCCCGTGCTGCGCGACGGGGGGAGGCGCAGTCGGCGGTCCGAGCCTTGAATCGGACAGTAGGACCGGAGAAGCGTTTCGCCACGGGGCTTGCGCAGAACCGTTTCCTGTGGTTCACCTGGACGCGCCTTCGACGGCCGCACCACGCCGCCGATATTCCGCCTAGGATGACCGGAAGTGACCGTAGGAGGGGCGGGCGATGTTCGACGAGCGACGGCGCCAGGCAGCGCTCGAGGAACTGGGGATCCTTGACACACCACCGGACGAGCGAGTGGACCGGGTGGCGCGACTGGCGAAAGAAATGTTCGGGGTACCGATGGTCAGCGTCTCGCTGATCGACCGGGACAGGCAATGGCGCAAGGCGCAGATCGGCCTCGGGGGGAACGAGGCCCCGCGCGAGGACTCGTTCTGCGACTACACCGTGTCGCAGGACCGGACGGTGGTGGTGGAAGACGCGAGCGCCACCGACCTGTTCGCCGAGAACCCGTTCGTCACGGGCGACCCGCACCTGCGGTTCTACGCCGGGCACCCGCTGCACGCCCCGGGCGGAGAGCCCATCGGCACCCTGTGCGTGCTCGACACCGAGCCGCACGTGCTCACCGACTCGCAGCAGGATCTGCTCCGCGACCTCGCGTTCTGGGTGCAGACCGAGCTCGCGCAGGACGCCGACATCGACCACGCCGCGGTCGTGCAGCAGGCGTTGCGGCCCCGCGTGCTCCCCGAGGTCGAGGGCTACACGATCGCGGCCGGCGCGGCCCCGCGCGGCATGCTCGCCGGCGACTACTTCGACTTCTCGCGGCACGGCGACGCCCTGCGCGTGACCCTTGCCGACGCGATGGGCAAGGGCACCGGGCCCGCGCTCGTGGCGGCCACGGTGCGCGCGTCGTTGCGCACGGCCCCGGAGCGTCCGCTCACCACGGCCGTCGCCGACGTCGACCGGCTCCTGGAGGACGACCTCGCCGACACCTCGATGTTCGTGACAGCGGTGGTCGCCGAGCTGCAGCCCTCGACCGGTGAGCTGCAGGTGATCGATGCGGGGCACAGTCTCGCGTTCGTGATCCGCGCCGACCGCTCCTGGACCCCGCTGCGCTCCACCAATCTGCCGCTGGGCATGGGCATGGGCGTCGCCGACCCGCGGGAGCCGATCACGACGACGCTGGAGGAGGGCGACACCTTCATCTGCTGCAGCGACGGCCTGCTCGACGTGCTCGACGAGGACGACCCCTTCGCACACGTCGACCGCGTGCTCGCCGCACTCGGCCCCGACGGCGCGGTGCAGGAGGCGCTGCGGCTGGCGAACTCGGACGAGCGCGCCACCGACGACATCACCGTCGTGGTGGTGCGGAGGGACTCGTGACCGCCCGGTTCGCGACCATCCGCATCCTCGCGCTGCTGTCGGTGCTGCTCGGCGTCAACTACGTCGCCTGGCGCTGGCTGGAGTCGGTGAACTGGTCGGCGTGGTGGATCGCCGTGCCGCTCGTGATCGCCGAGACCTACAGCCTCATCGACACGTTCCTGTTCTGCCTGACGATGTGGCGCGCCAAGGAGCGCCCGGCCCCGGTGTCGCCGCCGCAGGGCACGGTCGACGTGTTCATCACCACGTACGACGAGCCGATCGAGCTCGTCATGACCACCGCGCGGGCCGCGAAGCGCATCGCCTACCCGCACACGACGTGGATCCTCGACGACGGGGCGCGCCCCGAGCTCGAAGCCGAGGCCCGCGCCGCCGGTGTCGCCTACCTCACCCGCTCGGAGGACTGGACGGGAAAGCCCCGGCACGCCAAGGCCGGCAACCTCAACAGCGCCCTGTTCCAGACCGACGGCGAGTTCCTGCTCATCCTCGACGCCGACCAGGTGCCCGACCCGCTGATCCTGCACCGCACGCTCGGCTACTTCGCCGACGACCCCGAGGTTGCGCTCGTGCAGACGCCGCAGTGGTTCGTGAACGTCGACGAGGCCGACCCGCTCGGCAGTCAGGCGCCGCTGTTCTACGGCCCCATCCAGCAGGGCAAGGACGGCTGGAACGCCGCGTTCTTCTGCGGCTCCAACGCCGTGCTGCGACGTGAGGCGCTCATGCAGCTCGGCATCGTCGGCTACGTGCGCGAGGTGACGGAGTCGGCCGCGAAGGCGCTCAAGACCTCCGAGACCCTGATCGCGAAGGAGGCGGAGGCCGCGACCGACCCCGCCCTGGCGACCGAGCTCGGGGCGCTGCGCATCGCGATCTCGCGCGGCCGGAAAGACCTCGCCGCCGGGGAATCGGTCGCCGAGGTGGCGGCACGCGTCGGCGACGCCGTCGACAACGCCTCCCGCATCCTGGTCGCGCACGACCTGGACGGCATCCGCGCCGACCTGGCCGAGATCGGCGCGCTGCCGATGCAGCACGACGCCGAGCTCGGACTCGTCGTGGTCGACGAGGCCGGGCTCGACGCCCTGGCGGCGTCGGACCTGTCGCCCATCACCGCGGTGGAGGCCGTGCGCGGACTGCTTGACACGCTGCGGCTCGACCGCGGCGACGAGGCGCAGCCGATCCTCCCGCTCGCCACGATCTCGGTCACGGAAGACATGGCGACCGCGATGCAGCTGCACGCCCTCGGCTGGCGCAGCGTCTACCACCACGAGATCCTGGCCCACGGGCTCGCCCCGGAAGACCTGCGCACCATGCTCACGCAGCGCCTGCGGTGGGCACAGGGCACGTTGCAGGTGATGCTGCGCGACAACCCGCTCGCCAAGCGCGGCCTCTCGGTCGGGCAGCGGCTGATGTACTTCGCCACGATGTGGAGCTACCTGTCGGGCTTCGCGGCGATCGTCTACCTCGCCGCGCCCGTGATCTACCTGGTGTTCGGGGTGCTCCCGGTGACCGCGTGGTCGGTGGACTTCTTCGCGCGGTTCCTGCCGTACTTCCTCATCAACCAGGCGCTGTTCCTCGTGGTCGCGAAGGGCGTGAAGACCTGGCGCGGCCAGCAGTATTCGCTCGCCCTGTTCCCGGTGTGGATCCGTGCCTGCTGGACGGCCTTCGCGAACGTCGTGCTCGGCCGGCCGCTGTCGTTCGCCGTCACCCGCAAGGACGGCCGTGACCCGCGCGGCGTGCCGTGGGGCGAGATCTGGCCGCAGCTCACCGCCATGATCGTGCTCGCCGTCGCGCTCGTGATCGGGGTGGTGCGGGTGTTCCTCGGCACGGCCGACGGCACGGGCACCCTCGTCAACACCGCCTGGGTGCTGTACGACCTCGTCGTGCTCAGCGTCATCATCCAGGCCGCCCGGTACCGCGGTCCCGCCGCGGCCATCCTCGAGAAGGAGTCGAATGAACGTCAGCACTGATACCAGGGACGGCTACGCCGTCGTCGCCATCACGGGGCGCCTCACCGCGTCTGGCGCACCCCTGCTGCGCAACGCCGTGAGCGACCTCGTCGCCGCGGGGCAGCCGCGCATCGCGATCGACCTCAGCGGCACCGAGTTCGTCGACTCCTCGGGCCTCGGCGCCCTCGTCGGCGGGCTCAAGAGCGCCCGCGTGGCCGGGGGCGACCTGCGGATCGCGGCCGTGCCGGAGGCCGTGCGCACGGTGCTCCACCTGACCAACCTGGATCGCGTGCTGCGCGACTACCCGACGCCGGAATCGGCGTTCGATGGCCGCTGAGGTCCGGGCGTTCCACGTCGACGGGCCCGCCGGGCTCGCCCTGGTCGACAGCGCGCTCGACGCGCTCGACCGGCTCTGGGCCGATGGTCCGGAGATCCCCGCCGAGGACCAGGTGCTGTTCGCGCTGGCCGTCAGCGAAGTGACCACCAACATCGCGCAGCACAACGAGCGCACCGACGTGGTGTTCAGCGTCGACGTGCGTGTCTCGGCGGACGAGCTGCGCGCCTACATCCGCGACACCGCGCCGCCCGCCCCGATCGACTGGGACACCGTGTCCATGCCGGGCGAGGACAGCGAGAGCGGGCGCGGCCTGGCACTGTCGCAGGCCGCGCTCGACGAGTTCCGGCACGTGCCGGGCGACGCCGGAAACACGTGGGTGCTGGTGCGGCGGGTCGGCGTCGACCGGGGCGAGGGCTGAGCGGTCAGGCGAGCCAGGCGGGAGCTCGGCCCCGCAGCACGGCTCCGTCGATCGAGAAGCGCCCGGCACCGGTGAGCGCGAAGGCCAGAGCGGCCGCGCCCAGCACGGCCACGAACTCGTAGCCGCCCTCGCCCACCCAGAGACCGGCAGGCAGGTGCACGAGCACGAGCGCGACCAGCATGTCGATCGCGAGCACCACGCCGACCGGGCGGGTGAACAGCCCGAGCATCAGCAGGATGCCGCCGATCAGCTCGACGAAGGCGACCACGGGCGCGGCGATCTCCGCGAACGGCACACCCATGCCGGCGAAGCTGCCGATGGTTCCGGGGATCGTGTACTCGAAGATCTTCTGGGCGCCGTGGGCGGCGAAGATCGCACCGGTGACGACCCGGAGGATCAGGAGTCCCAGCGAGGGGGCGGGGCGGTGGGCAGTGGTGTTCGTCATGAGGAGTTCTTCCGTCGTGGCAGGACACCCGCGCGCGGCGCGGACCAGGGGGTTCCCTGCCTCCACGCTAGGAAGAGCGGCTTTCCATCCCCTGAACGTGTCGGGCGCAGGTCACGCCGAGCCGCGCGGGTGCCACAGCACCAGCTCGGTCGAGCGACGCAGCCGTCGTCCACCGGGCATCGGGACCACGCCGGACGAGCCGGCCGCGAACACCCGCACGCCCGGGCGGTTCTCCCGCTCGGCGCGCAGCGCGGCCTCGAGCGCGACGACGCGCCCGCGCAGCATCCGGTTCTCGTCCTCCAGGTCGAGGAGCTTGGCGATCGCGGGCAGGCTCATCCCCTCGGAGGAGAGCTGCGCGACCTCCCGCAGCTGCTCGATGTTCCGCGACGAATACCGCCGGGAGCCGCCCGGCGTGCGGCCGGGCACCACGAGCCCGATGCGGTCGTACTGGCGGAGGGTCTGCGGGTGCAGGCCCGACAGCTCGGCGGCCGCGGCGATCGCGAAGACGGGGGTGTCGGCGTCCATCACGCACTCCACCCCCGTCCCTCGGCGTTCGCACTCATCGGCGGGCCTTCGCCATCAACTCCGCCCGCGGGTTCTCCTGCGGCTCCAGCTGCTGGAACTTCTCCAGCGCCTCGCGCGCGGCGTCGTCGAGGTGCGTCGGCACCGCGACCTGGAGCTCGGCGAGCAGGTCGCCCGTGCCCTTGGAGGTCGCGACACCGCGGCCCTTGACGCGCAGCACGCGCCCGGACGGAGTGCCAGGGGCGACGCGCAGCTTGACCACGTCACCGCCAAGCGTCGGCACCTCGATGGTGGCACCGAGCGTGGCCTCGGTGAATGTGACCGGCACGACCACGCGGAGGTTGAGGCCGTCGCGCGTGAACACGGGGTGCGGTCGCACCGTGATCTGCACCACGATGTCACCGCTCTCTCCGCCGTCCGGCGACGGACGACCCCGGCCGCGCAGCCGGATCTTCTGCCCGTCGGCGACGCCCGCGGGGATCTTCACCTTGAACGGCTTGCCGTCCTCGCCCTGCAGCGTGATGGTCTCACCCTGCACGGCGGTGGTGAAGTCGAGCGTGGTGCGGGCGGTCACGTCGGCGCCGCGCTGCGGTCCGCCGAAGCCGCGGAACCCGCCGCTCGGCTGACCGAACCGGCCGCCGCCGAAGCCGCTGCCCTGCCCCTGGTTGAACATCGCGAAGATGTCCTCGAAGTCGGCGCTCTGGCCTCGCCCCTGCTGTCCGAACCGGCTGAAGACGTCTTCGAACCCGCCCGCCCCGGAACCGCTGGCCGTGAAGCGGGCGCCCGAGCCCATGGCGCGGATCTCGTCGTACTCCTTGCGCTGCTCGGGGTCGGAGAGCACCGAGTAGGCCTCGCTGATCTCCTTGAACTTGGCCTCGGCCTTCGCATCGCCCTGATTGGAGTCGGGGTGATACTTGCGCGCGAGCTTGCGGTACGTCTTCTTGAGGTCAGCGTCGCTGACGTCCTTCGAGACCCCGAGGGTCTTGTAGAAGTCCTTGTCGAACCAATCCTGGCTGGCCATCGATCACCTACTCCGCAGGGACGGCGACGACGACCTTCGCGGGACGCAGCTCGACGTCGCCCAGGCGGTACCCCACCTCGACGACCTCGAGCACCGTGGCCTTCTCGACGCCGGGGGTCGGCTGCTGGAAGATGGCCTCGTGGCGCTGCGGGTCGAATTCCTCGCCCTTGTCGCCGTAGGCCACGACTCCGAGACGCTCCACCACGGCGCGCACCTTGTCGGCGATCACGGCGAAGGGGGTGCCCTCCACCAGGTCGCCGTGCTGTTCGGCGCGGCCCAGGTCGTCGAGCACGGGGATGAGGCCCTTGGCGGCCTCGCCCTTGGCGCGCTCGATCTCGATCTGGCGCTGTTCCTCGGTGCGGCGGCGGTAGTTGGCGTACTCGGCCTGCAGGCGCTTGAGGTCGTTCAGCAGCGTCGACTCGAGGTCGGCGAGCACGGCGTCTTCCGCCGCGGCCTCGCCGGTCTGCGTCGCGCCCAGGATGTCGTCCACCGTCAGGTCGTCGGGGGCGCCGTCGACCGGCGTCTCGTCCGACCCTTCGGCGGCCTGCGCCTCGCGGGAGTCCGGGTTCTGCGGCGCGGGGCCGGACGCCTGAGCGTCCGACCCCTCGCTGCGACCTTCGGCGGACTCAGGATTCTGGTTCTCGTCGAAGTTCTTGTCGGTCATGGTTACTTCTTCTCGTCCTCGTCGTCGACGACCTCGGCGTCGATGACGTCTTCCTCGGAGGAGGGGGCGTCACCGGCCGGGGCCTCGCCGTCAGCCGAAGCGCCGGCGGCGGCATCCGCCTGCGAGGAGGCGTAGATCGCCTCGCCGAGCTTGGACTGCGACTGGTTGAGCTTCTCGAACGCGGTCTTCACGGCCTCGTCGTCGTCGCCGGCCAGGGCCGTCTTGAGGGCATCGACATCGCCCTTGACCTCGGTCTTGACGTCGTCGGGGAGCTTGTCCTCGTTCTCGGAGATCAGCTTCTCGATGGAGTACGCCAGGGTCTCGGCCTGGTTGCGGGTCTCGGCGGCCTCACGGCGTGCCTTGTCCTCGGCGGCGTGCTCCTCGGCCTCGCGCACCATGCGCTCGATGTCTTCCTTCGACAGCGACGAGCCGCCGGAGATGACGATCGACTTCTCGGTGCCGGTGCCCTTGTCCTTCGCGGACACGTGCACGATGCCGTTGGCGTCGATGTCGAACGTGACCTCGATCTGCGGGATGCCGCGGGGCGCCGGGGCGATGCCGGTCAGCTCGAACGTGCCGAGCGGCTTGTTGTCGCGCGTGAAGTCGCGCTCGCCCTGGAAGACCTGGATCGCGACGGACGGCTGGTTGTCGTCGGCCGTGGTGAAGGTCTCGCTGCGCTTGGTCGGGATGGCCGTGTTGCGCTCGATGAGCTTGGTCATCATGCCGCCCTTGGTCTCGATGCCGAGGGAGAGCGGGGTCACGTCGATGAGCAGGACGTCCTTGCGCTCGCCCTTCAGCACACCGGCCTGCAGAGCCGCACCGACGGCCACGACCTCGTCGGGGTTCACGCCCTTGTTGGCCTCCTTGCCGGTCTCGCGCTTGACGAGCTCGGCGACGGCGGGCATGCGGGTCGATCCACCCACGAGCACGATGTGGTCGATGTCGGACACCTTGATGCCGGCCTCGCGGATCACGTCCTCGAACGGCTTCTTGGTGCGGTCGAGCAGGTCCTTCGTGAGGTCCTCGAACTTCGCGCGGGTGATGGTCTCGCTCAGCGACACCGGGCCGGACTCGGTCAGCGACAGGTACGGCAGGTTGATGCTGGTCGAGGTGGAGCTGGAGAGCTCCTTCTTGGCCTGCTCCGCGGCCTCCTTGAGGCGCTGCAGCGCGATCTTGTCGCCCGAGACGTCGACGCCCGTGGTCTCCTTGAACTGCTTGATCAGGTAGTCGACGAGGCGCTGGTCCCAGTCGTCTCCACCGAGGCGGTTGTCACCGGCGGTGGCGCGCACCTGGATCGTGGAGAAGTCGTCGTCCTTGCCCACCTCGAGGAGGGAGACGTCGAACGTTCCGCCACCGAGGTCGAAGACGAGGATGAGCTCGTCTTCCTTGCCCTTGTCGAGGCCGTAGGCGAGGGCCGCCGCGGTCGGCTCGTTGATGATGCGGAGCACGTTGAGGCCCGCGATCTCACCGGCCTCCTTGGTGGCCTGGCGCTCGGCGTCGTTGAAGTACGCGGGGACGGTGATGACCGCGTCGGTCACGGTGTCGCCCAGGTACGACTCGGCGTCGCGCTTGAGCTTCTGGAGGATGCGCGCGGAGATCTCCTGCGGCGTCCACTTCTTGCCGTCGACCTCGAAGGTCCAGTCCGTGCCCATGTGGCGCTTGACCGAGGCGATGGTCCGGTCGACGTTGGTGACGGCCTGGCGCTTCGCGGTCTCGCCGACGAGCACCTCCCCGTCCTTGGTGAAGGCCACGACCGAGGGGGTCGTGCGGAAGCCTTCGGCATTGGCGATGACCTTGGGCTCGCCGCCCTCGAGGACGCTGACGACGGAGTTGGTGGTTCCGAGGTCGATACCGACAGCACGTGCCATGTGTTCTCTCCTTTGTTGGGAAGTCTGTTGTGGTTCGGAAAACCTGCGGCGATCAGGGAAACCTGAGTCGCGATGGCTCAAGTGTACTCCGGCCGCACGACCGTGTCAAACAAACTTGATATGGCTCGGCTCAACTTTGTATCGCCGGGGTCGACGGAGTGTCCGTGCAGGATGGACGGATGATCCGTGCCGTGCTCTTCGACCTCGACGGCGTCATCCGCCACTTCGACCACGACCCCGGGTTGGAGGCTCGGTACGCCCTCCCGGACGGCACGATCGCCCGCACCGCCTTCGCCGCACCGCTGATCGATTCGGTGACCACGGGTCGCCTCACCCGGGAGGAGTGGATCACCCGGGTCGGCGAGATGATCGGCTCCGCGCCCGCAGCACGGGAGTGGGGTCGCACGCCGTTCGCCGCGGACCTCGACATGCTCGCACTCGTGGACGGGCTGCGGTCCCGTGGCGTGACCTGCGCCATCCTCACGAACGGCACCGACACCATCACCGCAGAACTCCGCGACAGCGGCATCGGGAAGCACTTCGACCGGGTGTTCAACTCCGCGGAGATCGGGCACGCCAAGCCCGACATCCGGGCGTTCCGACACGTGGCGGCGGTCCTCTCCGTCCCGCCGGAGGAGATCCTCTTCATCGACGACTCGCCGAGCAAGCTCCGTGGTGCGCAGGACCTCGGCATGAGCACGCACGCCTTCACCAGCGTCGCCGCCGTCCGCACTGCGCTCACCGATGCCGGCCTCCCCGTGTCCCGCGCGTAGCCTCACCCCGTCAGCATCCGCGGGATTACGGCGAGCACGCGACACGTTGTCCCCAGTGACCGGAAGGACAACCATGCGCGCACCCGCGGTCGACGCCGCCGAGGCCAGGGCCGGGCTCACCGCCCTGTTGGCCTCCGACCCCGGTCGACTCCGGCGTCGGAGCATCTCACTGGGCGCCCCGGTGGGCGACGCCGACGACGTGGCGCAGGACATCGCCTCGCGCGCGTGGCAGTCGGTCCCCGGCGTGCGTTCGGCCGCACCGGGATCGCTCTGCGCGTGGCTCGACGCCGTGGCCCGCAGCGTGGTGATCGACAGCGCCCGCCGCTGCCACCGCACCCCGCTGCACGACGACATCGACACGGTCGCGATCGAAGCGCCGCAGCGCGTGGAGGACGAGGTCGCCGCGAAGGAGCAGCTGTGCGAGGTGCGAGCGGCCATCGCCCGCCTCCCCCGCAGCCTGCGCGAACCGCTGCTGCTGCGCGTGGAGCACGAGCTGAGCGCCGCCGAGATCGCGGAACGCCTCGGCATCACGGTGCTTGCGGTACGCCAGCGCCTCACGCGTGCCCGGCACCTGCTCTCAGCCTGACTCGGGCGACCCGCTCGGCCGACCCTCCCCTCTCCGAGAGACGGGAGGGGGAT
The DNA here is from genome assembly GCF_053618975.1 of Microbacterium sp. NPDC055599. Taxonomy (NCBI): domain Bacteria; kingdom Bacillati; phylum Actinomycetota; class Actinomycetes; order Micrococcales; family Microbacteriaceae; genus Microbacterium; species Microbacterium sp. NPDC055599. The sequence goes on from NZ_JBSHIM010000009.1 coordinate 179,411, forward strand.
CGCCGGTGCGGGGGGGAGGAACGGGAGACCAAACGCAACCAGGGAGAAAGGGGCGAAAAAGGTGGTAAGCGTGGTGGGGTCGACAGGGGGGTTGTTTTGTCACACGACAATGGCCGCGG